>JAKSQS010000154.1 GCA_024404055.1 Clostridia bacterium
CGGCGGAACCTACGGGGGACGGTCGTGCGGCTGTCAGCAAAACGAAAAAATCCCCGTAGCGTCAAGCTGCGAGGTGAAAACGGGCTATGCACAGATAATTTCCACCGTGGACGGAGAGGGGACGGAGAAGTACGATGTTGAAATAACACGGCTTTACAATCCCTCCGGCAATGAAAACCGCTGTATGTCGATAAAAGTGACAGACAGCAGACTGATTGAAAAAACAGGCGGTATCGTTCAGGGCATGAGCGGCAGCCCCATAATTCAAAACGGAATGCTTGTGGGCGCAGTGACCCATGTTTTTGTCAACGACCCGACGCAGGGCTACGGCATTTACGCGGAAAAAATGCTTGCGTACTCTGAGCTTGCATCGCTTATTCCCGGCAGTGATGCGGCATAAAAAACGGAGCGGAAATGCATATGCAAATCCGCTCTGCGTTTTTTCGGTTACAAAAATACCGTTCCCCTTAAGGGAAACTAAACAGTAAGTGAAAAGAACTTATCAGTCGGCAAAGCCGGAATCAACCAGCTTCACAAGCTCTTCAACCGCCTGCTGTTCATCTGCGCCGCCTGCGATAATCTTAATTGTTGCGCCGCCCATAATGCCGAGAGAAAGCACGCCGAGAAGGCTTTTCGCGTTTACTCTGCGTTCATCCTTTTCAACCCATATGGATGACTTAAATTCATTTGCCTTCTGAATGAAGAAGGTTGCCGGACGCGCATGGAGACCTACCTGATTCTGAACCGTTACATCTTTAACAAACATATATATATCTCCTACCTGTAAAATCAATTAACACTGTCCATATTATATCACAAAACTTTACTTCGTCAATGGCAAAAAGCGAGTTTTGAAGGATTTTGAAATAATTTGTTTGCAAGCATAAAGGTTTATGATTTATTCATATTCTGTTTGTGCAAAATGACAATATTTATTTTGAGTTTTATTGCAACATATACAAGGAAACATATTTTATTCCTTTTCCAGCGTTTCAAGATATTGCCGGTCTTTCCCGGTAAGCTCTGCATAAGAAAGCATATCGGGCCGCCTGTAATATGTGCGCATAAGGCTTTGCTGTCTGCGCCATTTGTCAATATTTTCGTGGTGTCCCGATAACAGTATATCCGGCACAGCCCTGCCGCGCCACTCCGGGGGACGGGTATACTGCGGATATTCAAGCAGACCTGAATAATGGCTTTCGCCCGTATACGCCTCGTCAGAGGCGAGAACGCCGGGAAGCATACGGGAAACGGCATCGGAAAGTATGAGAGCCGGAAGCTCTCCGCCTGTAAGCACATAATCACCCACAGAAATTTCCTCGTCAACGATTTCCTCTATAAGTCTTTCGTCTATGCCTTCATAATGACCGCAGAGGATAACAAGGTTGTCAAGCTGCGAAAGCTCCTTCACCCTCTGCTGGGTGAGCGTTTTGCCCTGCGGAGACATATATATAAGGTGCGGACGCTTTCCGAGCTCACGGCATATATCCGAAAAGCAGTCGTATATCGGCTGCCCCTGCATGAGCATACCTGCGCCGCCGCCGTAGGGCGTGTCGTCCACACGGCGGTGCTTGTCTGCCGAGTAATCGCGTATCTGCCGCGTTCTGATGTCAACATATCCTGCCTGACGCGCTCTGCCGATAATGCTTTCCCCGAGAACAGCCTCGCACATTTCGGGAAAAAGAGTCATAATGTCAATTCTCATCGTCAAAAATCCCCTTGAGCGGTCTGATTTTTATTATTCCTTTTTCAACATCCGTATCAATTACAACGGGCGGAATTGCGGGAATAAGATATTCTTTTCCGCTGCCGTCTGTGATGTGCCACACATCGTTTGCGCCGGTCTGCGAAACATCGGTGAGTGTGCCGTATTTTTTGCTTTCATCGTCCGCGTCAATAACGGCGCAGTCAATGAGGTCCTGAATAAAATATGTCCCGGGGGCGATTTTCGCGTCCTTGCGGTTCATAAAAAGCACCTTGTTTCTGTAAAGAGCCGCCTGCTCCACCGTGTCAATGCCTTCAAGCTTCATAATCGCAATGTTGCCGTTCGGGCGGCAGGAGAGCACCTTTATGCTCCTTTCGCCCTTTTTATCAAAATAAAGCGTTTTAAACTGCTTTAAAAACTCCGTGCTGTCGCACCACGGCTGAACGCGAACCTCGCCCTTTATGCCGTGGGTGGAAACGATTTGTCCCACTTCAAGATAAGGCTTTATCATTCCTGCTCTCCTTTTTTCACGGTTTCAAAGCATACCCATCCTTTTTCGGTATGCCTTTTAACGATTTCAAATCCGTATTTGTCAAATGCGTCCGTAACATCCTTTTCCCTCGTGTCGATAATGCCGGAGGTGATGAAAACCGCGCCGTCCTCCATAAAACTGCCGACATCGCGGCAGAACATGATTATAATATCCGCAACAATGTTTGCCACAACAACGCTGTATTTGCCCGTTACCTTATCGGTAAGATTTCCCTGCAATACGGTAAATTCCGGCTCGCGCATTCCGTTTGTTTCGCCGTTTTCCCTTGCGGTTTTCACGGCAAGAGGGTCTATGTCAACGCCGACCGCTTTTTTTGCGCCCAGAAGCAGACCGGCAATGGAAAGTATGCCGCTGCCGCAGCCGACATCAAGAATTGTTGTGTCTTCATCCACATGATTTTCAAGTGCCTGAAGGCAGAGCCTTGTGGTTTCGTGACTGCCTGTGCCGAAGGCAAGACCGGGCTCAAGGTGCAGCACCGCCCTGCCGTCCGCCTCATATTCATCCTCCCATGTGGGACGGATAAGCAGCTTTTTGCCCACGGGAATGGGATGAAAATACTGCTTCCAGTTGTTTTCCCAGTCCTCACGGCGGCAAAGCGAAATATCTATTTCATTTTTTATGCCCTCGGCGGTATATCTTTCCGAAAGGAATGCCACAGCCTCCGCAGGGCTTTCCTCGGGGGAAATATAAACATGGATAACCGCTTTGGTTCTGTCCTTTTTCAGCAAATCCTCATCAATGAGGTCGATATGCGCTATCTCATATGCCTCCTGCTCCAGATTGCTGTAATCTTCAACATAAATGCCGTACGGCACAACCATGGACGCAATGTCTCCGGCTCTGTCCGCCTCGTTTACATCAACCGTTATTTTTACTTCTGTCCAGTCTGTCATTTTTTATCCCTCACCGTTTTATTTTCCCCAGCCGCTCAGAAGGTCGGCAAAGGGATTGTTGGCTTCTTCTTTTTTCTGCTGCTTTTGCATATATTGCTTCACTTCATAGCCTGCGGCTGAGTCGCTTTCGTGCCGCTTTTTGAAGTCTGTTAATTTTTCCCTGTAACCGCAGCCGGGGCAGGCAAAAAACCTTTTGTCGCCCTCTCCGCGCATTTCAAGCTTTTTCATGCAGTTGGGACAACGGGCGTTTGTCTGTGAGGAAATGCTTTGCCTGTAACCGCATTCCCTGTCCTGACAAACAAGCATTTTGCCCTTTTTACCGTTGACCTCAAGCATATATTTTCCGCATTCCGGGCATTTTTCGCGGGAAAGATTTTCGTGCTTATACTGCGCGTCGCTTGCGATAACAGATGAAACAAGGGCGCTCGAATAGCTGTGCATGGAGGAAATGAATTTACCCATGTCCGCCTTTCCTCGGCTGATATTCTGAAGCTGCTGTTCCCATTTCGCGGTGAGCTCCGCACTTTTCAGGTCGGGCGGCACAATATTGATAAGCTGTTCGCCCTTTGCCGTGGGACGGATTTCCTTTCCGTGGCGTTCAATGGAAAAATTGTCGAAAAGCTTTTCTATAATATCTGCTCTTGTTGCGGGAGTGCCCAGACCGCTTGTGGTTTCCATAACGGCTTTCAGTTCTTTGTCGTGTATGTGCCCCGAAGGATTTTCCATGGCGGAAAGCAATGTGGCCTCTGTATATCTTGCCGGGGGACGGGTTTTGCCGCTGACGATTTTCGCGCCCTTCTGTATAAGGCGTGAGCCGTTTGTAATTACGGGCAGCCGCTGTGAACGGCTCTCCTCCTGCTCGTCTTCATCATCATCAAGGGAAAGACCGCTGTATACATCCATCCAGCCGTTTGAACGCACGGTTTTGCCCTTTGCGTGGAAGCTGTGTTTATCAATTTTTATCTGCACCTTAACCTCGTCATATTCAAACGGGGCGGAGAGAACCGCAAGAAAGCGTTTTACAACAAGGTCGTAAATATTTCTCTCGTCATGGGTGAGCCTTGAAAGATTGACCGGCTCCTCCGTCGGAATTATGGCATGATGGTCTGTCACCTTGGCGTTGTTAACAATATATTTAGTGGAAAGGGGAGCACGCAGCAGCTTTGCCGCCGCCTCCCTGTAAGGGCCGGTGCAAACGCTGCGCAGCCTTTCGGGCAGGGTTGCTACAACATCATCGGTGATATATCTTGAATCCGTTCTCGGATAGGTAAGCAGCTTGTGTGTTTCATAAAGGCTCTGCATGAGATTGAGCGTCTGCTTTGCCGAGTAGGAATATTTTTTGTTTGCATCACGCTGCAATTCCGTCAGGTCATATGCGGCAGGGGGTGCTTTGTGCTTATATTCCTTTTTTACCTCGGCAACAATGCCGGGCTTGCCGCTGATTTCGGCAAGGATTTTTTCGGCAAAGGCTCTGTCTGAAAAACGGGTGTTGTTTTTCGTGTCTCTGAAGGTCGCGTTAAAGCCGTCGAAAACCGCCTGCACCGTATAATAATCCTTCGGCACAAAGGAGCTTATCTCTTTTTCCCGTTCCACGATAAGCGAAAGCGTGGGGGTCTGCACTCTGCCGGCGGAAAGCTGGGCGTTATACTTGCAGGTCAGCGCCCTTGTCACATTCAGTCCGACAAGCCAGTCCGCCTCCGCTCTCGCCTGTGCGCTGCGGTAAAGATTGTCGTATTCCGCTGCCGGCTTAAGAGAACGGAAGCCGTCCTTTATTGCTCTGTCTGTCTGTGAGGAAATCCACAGCCGCTTTGCCGGAAGCTTACAGCCTGCTTTCATCATGATCCACCGCGCCACAAGCTCTCCCTCACGCCCTGCATCGGTTGCGATAACAAGCTCGCCGACATCGCTCCTTTTCATCAGCGCACTTACGGCTTTGAACTGCTTTGAGGTCTGCTTTATCACAACAAGCTTCATCTTTTTTGGCAGCATCGGCAGGTCTTCGGTTTTCCACTGCTTGTATTTTTCGTCATATGCATCCGGGTCGGCAAGGGTGACAAGATGCCCCAGTGCCCATGTGATGATATATTTGTCGCCGTACAGACAGCCGTCGCCTTTTTTTGTGCAGCCGAGAACACGGGCAATTTCACGGGCGACAGACGGCTTTTCGGCAAGTACCAAGGTTTTTGACATAATAAAAATCTCCTGTTTCAATACTAACTATATATTATAGCAGAAAAAAAGACTGCTGACAACATTTTTTTGATGATATTTTTTATCTTTAAAATATTGACAAAATGTCAGCAAATGGTATATACTTAACACTGTATGAATTTGAAAAAGGAGCAAATATTATGACAAAAGCCAAAAAAATTCTTTCCTGTGTTGATGGTGACCAGAAAGTTTGTTTATATGCGAAA
>JAKSQS010000155.1 GCA_024404055.1 Clostridia bacterium
CATTTATGCCGTCACCTGCCATCGCCGTTTTGCCGACGGTTTTGAGCCTTGAAATAACCGTCTGCTTTTCACCCGGCAGAACACAGGCTATCACATTTTCAATTTCCGCCTGTCTGCCGACGGCTTTTGCGGTGCGCATATTGTCGCCGGTGAGCATGACAACCTCAATACCCATGCTTTTCAGCTCCCGTACCGCCTGTACGCTCTCCTGCCTTACGGTGTCGGCAACGGCAATCATGCCGAGCATTCCGCTTTCACGCGCAAAAAACAAAGGCGTACGACCCATATCCGCCTGTTTTTCCGTTTCCGCTTTAAATTCATCGGGGAACGAAACAACCGAGGCAATAAATTCCCGTGAGCCGCCGTATATTCTTTCGCCGTTCATCACCGCCGAAAATCCGCTTCCGGGAAGAGCCGAAAATTCCGTCACCGCCTCACTTTTTATTTCACGCCTTTCAGCCTCTCGCACAACTGCCCCCGCAAGCGGATGCTCACTTTTCAGCTCTGCTGAATATGCCGCCGTCAACAGCTCATTTTCCGTGATGCCGGGCGCGGGAATAATATCCTTTACCTCCGGCTCACCCACAGTAACGGTGCCGGTTTTATCCAGAGCGATTATCTGCGTTTTGCCCGTCTGCTCAAGCGCGACAGCCGTTTTAAACAATATGCCGTGTCTCGCCGCTGCTCCGCTGCCTGTCATAACCGCAACGGGCGTTGCAAGCCCCAACGCGCACGGACAGCTTATCACAAGCACGGAAACCGCCCGTGCAAGCGCATAATCAAGCCCTTTTCCGGCAATCAGCCATGCAGCAAGGGTTATAACCGCTATCCCGGTTACGCACGGCACAAAAATGCCGGAAACCTTGTCCGCAAGCCTTGCAACAGGCGCTTTTGTCGCCGCCGCGTCACTGACAAGCCGGATAATCTGCGAAAGTGCCGTATCCTCCCCAACGCGTGTTGCGCGGCAGCGTATAAAGCCTGACACATTGACGGTTGCGGCACATACCGTGTCGCCCTGTGATTTATCAACGGGTATGCTCTCCCCTGTCAGCGCGGACTCATTAACGGCGGTAACGCCTTCAACAATCACACCGTCCACGGGAATGCTCTCTCCGGGCTTTACTGTGAACTCGTCTCCCGGGCTCACCTGCTGCACAGGCACGGTCATTTCTTTCCCGTCTCTGATAACGGCGGCGGTTTTCGGCTTAAGTTTTATAAGTGACTTCAGCGCGTTGGTTGTTCTGCCCTTGCTTTTCGCTTCAAGCAGCTTTCCGACGGTTATCAGCACGAGAATCATCGCCGCAGACTCAAAATACAGCTCACCGAGCCATACAGCCGCTTCTGCAACGCCGGAATGAACAAGCGCGTCGGACATCATAAACAGGGCATAAACGCTCCATATAAACGAAACGGACGAGCCGAGAGAAACAAGCGTATCCATATTCGGCGAACCGTGGATAACGCCTTTTACGCCCGAAACAAAAAATTTCTTGTTTATCAGCATAACAGTCGCCGCAAGCAGCATTTGAACAAGTCCCTGCGCAAGCGGATTTTGTGAAAAAAATCCGGGTATGCGCCAGCCCCACATACGGTGTCCCATTGAAAAATACATAAGCGCCGCAAGAAAGCCGAGACTTAAAATCAGCCTTTTTTGCAGAACCGGTGTTTCACGGTCTTCAAGCAGGTCATCATCATTTTCCGCGCCTTGAGTGCCGGTTACACCCTTGACGGCTGCGCCGTAGCCTGCCCCCGTCACCGCTTTTATTATTTCATTATCCTTTGCCGTCCCGTCAACGCCCATGGAATTTGTCAGCAGACTGACGGAACATCCGTCCACCCCGTCAAGAGCCGAAACCGCTTTTTCAATTCTTGCGGCACAGGCGGCGCAGCTCATGCCGGTTATTGTGTATTGTCTCATGCTTCATCATCCGTTTTGCGGCATAAGCCGCTGATTTTTTTCAAATAATATTATAACATCTTTTGCGCACTGATATTTAAAAATCGCCGCAGCAATAAATACCTGTTGACGCAGTAATTGATTTGCCCGAGAAAATTCCGCCGGTTTTGCCGCTGACGGCAATGTAATACATTGTTGTACCCTCGGGAAGCATAACAACAGACTTACCGCCTGATACTGCGGCGGATTTTGCAGACCAGCTTTCCTTTAGCTTTAAATTGTCATATTCAAGCGGCGAGCCCCTGTAAAAGAGCGTAACCTTAGGATTTTTAACTCCGTCGGGCAGATTAAAGTTGAGAGTAATTTTGCCGTTTTCCTCGGATATACCGGTAATTCTGATATTGCCGTCGCCGTTTCCCGTCATTTCATTGGCGAACCGCACCGTTTCTTCAATATTAAAATCTCCGTGGCTTAACCCTCTGATAAGCAGAACAGAGCCGTTCTTTGCCACTGCGGCAGAGGATGACGGAGCGTCCGCCGGGAAAAACGGGTCTTCATCACTGCTAATAAACAATATGGGCATTTTTACCACGGGAAGCAAGGGCGTGGGATCCCATTTTTCGAGAATGGTTTTATTGTTGAAAAATGTTCCCATAAGCTCCCAGCAGCCGCTGCCGTAAATAGGAATCGCAAATTCAAAACGGCTGTCATAGCAGGCAGCAGCGGTTGTGACAAGACTGCCCCATGAAATACCGAAAACACCTATCTGATTATTGATAACTCTGTTGTCTGCTCTTAAAATATTATTTGAGAGAACAATATCCGCCAGATAGTAATAAAACCACTGCTCAGTATACTCCTTGTCAACATCGTCAAAATTACTGAAGGTTAAATGTGAATTTTCATTTACCGTCCAGTCGGGATTGTTGTTTCCGGCAGCGGAATAATACCCGACCTTCGGCTGCTGACCGAAGCCGTCAAAGGAAATGGCGGCATAGCCCCTGTCAACCCAATACCGAACCCAGTCAGCCTGTGCGTGAACACCTCCGCCGTGAACGAGCACCATAGCCGGAACGGGATTTTCGGAACTTGCATTTTCGGGAAATCCGAGATATGCAAATACTTCCGTATCTTTTCCGAGACATTTTTCGCCGTCAAAATAAATTGCCTTTATTCTTTCATCATCGGGGAAAGGTTTTCTGCTTTTGTCAACTCTGTATGACGGTGTGTGTTCCTTCACCTTATTTATGAGGGCAGTCAGTTCATCCGAATATGCGCTCTTTTCTTTTACTTTATAGTCGGTTACATACAGATTGTTCGGTTCAGGCTCTTCGCAAACAAGGATTTTTTCAAATGAACTCATAAACCAATCAATAATTTTACTGAAAATCAGCTTGATTTTTTCTGTAAACGAAATTGTTGCAGGTCTGTCGGCATATTCTTCTGTATCTGCATTATAAGCTGTCAGACCGCCTTCACAGGTGAGACCGACCCGTGTGTCCTTTAAGGTTCCCGCCTGCGAATAATCAAACGGTTCAAAGCCGAGTTTAACGGCTGCCGAATTTTCATCAAGAGAAAAATCAAAAGACAGGGCGTCTTTAAAACCGGGATCTCTGTAAATCGCAGAGCCAAGAATATTTCTGCCTTCGGCACTGCGGCGGATAATCGCTTTGTCTCTGTAACTGCCTATTGTGAAATAAAGCTCATCACCGTATGTCATATCCCAGAGAATGTTGCCGCTTCCTGCGAAATGTCCCGTATGATTGATTTCCTCAACAGAAAGCACCTTATTGTCAGTCAGGAAAATATTGTTTATGTATGTATTATTAAGATTGGTATACGGTAAAAATTCCTCTGCCCCGAGGCAGGCGACGCTCTGCCCGGAAAGCGCAAAAATGTTATTTCTGACGATATTATTCTTGCTGAGTGTTGTGTTGAAGCAGGAGGTACTGCAATTAAAAACAAGATTGTTTTCAACCGTCATAAACTCGCAGCCCGAATCGAGATAAATACCGTTTCCTGCATAGCCGCCCTTACCGTCATAGCACGAGCAGTCATGAATAACATTGCCGCTGACAACAGTGTTCTGCTGAACACCGAGCAAATAAATTCCGCCGAGGTCTGAAAGAGTTTCAAGACCGATGTTATAAATGAGATTATCGGTGATTTTAATGTTTTCCGTAGGATTTTCTCCGAACAGCCACATAAATCCTGCGGATATACCGGTATAATATCCGTCATGGATTTCGTTGTTCGTTATCAGCGCCGTATCGCAGTAAGTAACAATTATTCCGCAGGCACCGAAAAACTGTCTGCCGTATTTTTCAATTTCACAGTTTCTGACAGTGATATTCTCAGCGGTATTATCACGGATTTCATCAATTTTTTCTCCTATAAAATATCTGCCGCCGATAAAAATCGCGTTAGCTCCGATATTTCCGAAATAGCAGGAATCAACAACGCAGTTTTTTGCGCCCGTGAAATAGCGGAGTGCCGTTGCGCCGATATTTTCAAAATCGCAGTTTTTGAAACTGATATTTTCTGAATAAATAACATCAATAGCGGCGCATACATCAACCGCACCCTGAACAGATGAAGTTTCATAATCTCTCAGTCGGGTGTGGATGTTCATGTTCAGATATTTGTCGTTTGAGTATTCCCAGCCTGTATCTGCAAATTTAATATTTTCAAATGTAATTCCCGATGAATTTTCAATGTTCATAAGCTGCGCTTCGCCCGATGCGTAAAGCACAAGGCTGTTTGCCGTCTCTCCCTCGAAGGGGACATAATAAATTTTATCGGCTTTTGAGTCGAAGCACCACTCTCCGGGCTTGTCAAGTCCCTCAAGAGCATTCTGCAAAAAATATCTGTCACCCGCTTCAATCGGTCTGCCCGAATATCTTTTTAGTCTGAAAAGTCCTGTGCTTTCGTTGAATGATACGGGCTTTTCAACCTCGCTGACCCATTGGTGCAGAATTTCAACCGTTACATCACAAAGATTTGACGGAGCTTTTCTCAGGTCATGAGCATAAAAGCCGTTTGACACAAGGTCGTTGCCTTCGCCCTTTGTGTCTGATAAATCAGGCTTGTCAATGTAATAATACCCCGATTCGGGCAGCCTTGTTACATCTAACTTTCCGCTTTCTGAAAAGAGAGCAGATATTCTTTTTCCCTTTGCCGAAGCACAAAAAGCCTTGACGCCGTTTACCGTGCATTCCGTCCATTCCGATACGGGGCAGGCGTTTGTAATAACTGCCGTTTCACCCGGAGCGGAAGAAATTGTTATGTCCTTTTTTATCCCGTCAAAGGAAAGTGGTGCATCAAAGCGGTATGTGCCGCCCTTAAGATATATAAGGCTCCCGTTTTCGGCACTTTCAACTGCCCTTAATAATTCATCGGCGGAACAAACGGTTATCGAATTCGCAGCCGAGCCGACAACACCGACACTGCCTGTAACCATAGTCAAACACAAAATACTTACAAACGCTTTTTTTAATTTACTGAACGAGCTCATAATAAACCTCCGCCGGTTAAAATAAAAACCGTTAAGTATGCAACTTTTTCAACGCTATTATAGAGAGATAAAACACAGAACCGCCACATTAGCGTGACGCGAATAATCCGAACCCGTTTTATTTCGCGTAGAAGCACCCATCT
>JAKSQS010000156.1 GCA_024404055.1 Clostridia bacterium
TTCCCCGTATGAGCTGCTTTCCATTCTCTCCTCCGAAATTTGCGGACTAATTTGTAAAATAACATAATGTCTATATTAAAAGTATAGCACAGTATACTAATTATTTCAATTACTAATATAAAAACAGTTAAGTCTGACGGAAAACGCAAATCAAAATATAAAAAATGTCGGAATCCGATAATTGATAAATTAAACGGCTTTATGCTTGACAGTATACATTTAAAATGTTAATATCTTTATGTAAAAGGGGGTATTTTAATATGAAAAAAACTGTTTCTTTGTTTCTGACGGCTTTAATGCTTATTTCCGCGCTTGTTCTTCCGGGCTTTGCGGCGGCTCAGCCGGAATATACGATTGATAATCCGTCTGAAAATGTTGATTTTGACAACTGGAGCGGATATAAAACACAGCTTCACTGCCATACAACGGCAAGCGACGGCTTTCAGCCGGTAAAAGAGGCGATAGCCGATTATTATGCGCTTGATTACGACATTGTGGCGATAACCGACCACGGCACGATAAATAAGGGCTGGGACACGGCACCGCAGACGATACCCATTGTCCGCGACATAAAAAAAGAGCGCACGGGCGGCGCGAAAAATCCGATAATTGAGCTGACGGCGGAGGAATACGCAGGTTATACGGGCGGCACGGCTCAAAGCAAGGAATTTACCTTTGAAAGAGGGAACGAGCTTGTAAACACGGGTCTGGTTCGCACGCACGAAAACGGATTGCTTGATGTTGAAAAGGGCATTGAACTGAATATGGCAACTCCCGTATGCGACTGCCATCTGACAGGCTATTGGAGCGATTACGGTCAGGGCTATGCCGGTGTATACGGCGACTATGAAACGCCCAGTGCACAGGTCAGAAAGAACGGCGGAGTTACCATGCTTGCGCATATCGGAGAATATGTGTATCCCGACAAGGATTCCGCCGACCATGTGGGAAAAAAGGTTGATGAATATTATGTCAATAAATTTGCCCGTATTTTCCTTGACAATCCCGGCTCAAGCGTCGGCATGGGTATAAACAGCGCAACGGACGCGCACACGCGCTGCGACAGAATACTTTATGACCAGATTTTGCTTAAGACGATTCCGAACGGCGTTACACCGTGGGGCTTTTCATTTTCCGATTCCCACAGCGAAACATCAATAAACGATGCTTACTGCATCTGCTATATGCCGACTCTTTCCAATGCCGCACTGCGCGACTGCATGGTGAACGGTCAGCTTTTTGCCGTGTCGCATTACTCAAACGGCTATGAGCTCAACGGTATGCAGGAGATGGACGGCTATAACGATGACTGCGACAGCGTTGAATGGTGGAAGGATAACACACCGAGGGTGACGAAAATCGAGGTTGACGAGGAAAACGACATAATAAAGATATGGGGCGAAAATTTCAGCTATATCACATGGGTTTCCGCCGGAAATGTTGTGAAGCGCGAATACGGTGTAAATGACGGCTATGCCCAGCTTGACCTGCACGACGCGGAATTGCTTGACGATATTTATATGTATGTCCGCTTTTATATAACGGGTGAAAACGGCATATGCTACGCCCAGCCTATGACGGTTCGCGAAAAGGGCGTTGAATTTCCGAAGGTGAATGTGCCGAAAACACATGACCTGTCAACCTTCCTGCGCGCGCTTGTTACAACTCTGGATGTTGCTTTGTTCAAATGGAGCCCAATTGTATGGGTGTTCAAATATTTTGCACTCGGCTACAATCCGCTTGAACAGCTTTTTAAGCTTTATTGACGGAGGAATAAATGGAAAAGAAATTTTCAGCCGCTCCGGCGGACAGGGAATATAAAATCATAAATCCGTATGAAACGGTTGACTGGGCAAACAGCGAAACATATAAGGCGTGCCTGCACTGCCATACGGACGCGAGCGACGGCGAATGTCCGCTTGATGAATGGTTACAGCTTTATTATGAGGCAGGGTACGATATTCTTGCGATTACCGACCACGGCGTTATCACCAACGGCTGGAACAGGGAAAGGCAGACGAACGGAATTTTCAACGGCTTCAGAAAGGTGACACCCGTTTCAAATGAAGATTATATCCGTCTGACAACCGGCTCAGACCGCGGCGGCAGAGGCATGACCGATATAAGGGGCGGCGTTGAATGCAGCATGGCGGTTGTTTCAAAGACCCATGTCAACGGCTACTGGACGACCTACGGACAGGGCGTATGGGGCAGAGAAAACGACTATGAAACGGCACCGCGTGAAATTGAGCGGCTGTGCGGTTACAGCGTGTTGAACCATGTGGGCGACTGGGTGAACTCCAACAATTACCCGGAGCGTGCAAAAAATCCGTTTTATATAAACTATTTTGCGAATATATTCACGAAATACAAAAGCTGTCTCGGACTTGAAATTATCAACAACACAGACAACTGCACCCGTGCCGACCGTATTTTATGGGATGAGCTGTTGCAGGTGGTTATCCCGAAGGGGAGAAGCATATGGGCTTTTGGCGATGATGATTCGGAATACAGAAAAGAGGTCGGACGCTCCTTTGAGCTTTTCCCGCTTAAAGTGAATAACGAGCAAAGCGTGAAGCAGGCGATGGTGAACGGCGCGTTTTTTGCCGCAAGCAGATACCGCAAAAACACGGCAAGGAAAAATGAAATTGAGGGTGACGGACTGGTTCCCCTTGTTACGGATATTCGCGTTGACGGGTCAAAAATCACCGTTATATGCGATAAGCACAGGGGCTGCGACAAAATCGAATGGGTGTCTGACGGAAAAATAATTAAAACGGACGAGTCCGGCTCATGCAGCTACACGCTTGACCTCGGCGAGCATGAAGGGGAGCTCGGCTGTTATGTGCGGTTTGTGCTTGAAAGTGCCGCGCACGGCGTTACCTATTCACAGCCGTTTGAGCTGCAATATGAAGGCAGACAGAACAAAGAGATCCCTGCGTCTCCCATGGGAAACGGTATATTAAACAAAGCTTTCCGGCTGTGGTATCAGCGTTTAAGTGTTGCGCTTGCCGCCCTGATAGGCGAAATGATAGCCGGTAAGACGGGCAAAATACCAAAAACAATGTAACAGGAGGAAAAACATATGAAAAAGCTTATTTCGGTTATTATCTCGGTATTGTTGATTTTGACGGCTTTAACGCCGGCAGCGGTGTTTGCCTTTGAGCCTACGGCAAGACTTTATAATGTATACGGCGACGGTATGCTTTTCAGGCAGAAAAAAGAAGCGGTGTTTTCCGGCTGCGGAGCAACCGGGACGGATATTTCCGTTTATCTGTTTGATAAAAACGGAAACGGCGTGGCAAAAGGCAAAGGCTACGCATCCAGAAAAGGCACATTCCGTGTCAGCTTTACCGCGCCGCAGGCAAGCTATGACGAATACACTGTAAAGCTTTATGAAAACGGTGAGCTGTTCAGAGAGCTGAAAAATGTGGTTTTCGGTGAGCTTTTCCTTGCAAGCGGTCAGTCCAATATGCAGTACGGTCTGCCGCAGGATTATTATATTTGCGAGGGACTTGAAAAAATAGGGGAAAACGCAAGGTGGATAAGGGCGGCTCTTGTTCCGCCGATTTCATCATACAACGGCAGCACGGAATACTGTCCGGCAGATCCGCGAAGGGAAATTGAAAATGTCCGCTGGACAGACGGTACAACGCATGATTTTTATGCAAATATCAGCGCGGTTGCATATTATTTTGCAAACAAGCTGCAAAAAGACCTTGATATTCCCGTCGGTATCATCAATTCGTCTCTTGGCGGTTCATCCATAAACACATGGCTGCCGCGTGAGGTTATCGAATATAATGAGCAGGTGAAAAATATCCTTTCTTCCCATGACGCATATATTCCTTATGAAAGCTGGAAACCGGAAAATATAAATCAGGGCTTGGATATGACATCAAATTTCAATTCCAAAATTTACGCTTTTCAGGGCTTTTCACTTTCGGGCATCATCTGGTATCAGGGCGAAACCGAAGTGATTAACAACTATACACCGGAGGAATACACGGTTCTGCTTTCTGCGCTTCAAAGCTCCTATACGGATTTCTTCGGCAATGAGGACGGTCTAATTCCGCTGATTTACACACATATCGCTTCATATTTTTACCGCAGCATTTTTGATGTGCCTGCGTTTAACGAGGCGATTGCCGCTATTGCCGACAGGGCAGAGAAAAGAGCCTGTGTGAGCATATATGATGTGGGACTTGAATTTTCTGATTTGGGTGCTATCCATCCGGCAAAGAAAAAGCCCGTAGGCGAGAGAATGGCATATGCCGCGGAAAATCTGATTTACGGTGACGGCGACTGCTTCACCGCCGCAACGGTAAGCTCAAGTGAAATAAAAGACGGCGCGGTTTATGTAAAATTCAATAATACAGGGGACGGTCTTTCTTTTGACGGCAGGGAAATAAACGGCTGCACGGTATGCGGCGAAAACGGCGTTTATGTTCCTGCAAAGGCAAAGCTTGTTTCCTCCGACACGGTGAAAATTTTCAGCGCGGCTGTGAAAAATCCCGTTTCCGCCTGTTATGCATACTGCCTTGATAACGGCGAAAGCGACCTTTATTCAACGGATGAAAACGGAAAGGCTTTGCCGGTGTCTCCGTTTGTGACGGATAAGAAATATAATAAATATGCTCCGCTTGAGCAGTGGGCGGCTTGCGAAAAGGAAAAATCGTGGCACAGCGACAGCACGGACGGGCTGTTTGACACATGGAAGGGCAATAACTGCGATATTTCCTTTACCTCTGCCGCAGCCGAAAGCGGTGACGCGGGTCTTGAAATAAAAGGCAGGGGCTTATGGAGCATTTCTCCCGTGCGCAAATTCAAGGACGGCATTAAAAATGTTATTTTCTACGGCAGCAAAACCGATTACAGCGACATAGAAACAGTATCCTTTATGGTCAAAAATACGGGCGAAAAGGATGTTACCCTTACAGATGTTAAATTTTACACAAGCGCGGTTTCGTGGTTCGTGCCGAAAATCGGTGAGGGCGGCGTTTCGAGAACCGTACCTGCCGACGGCAGATGGCATGAAATCAGCCTTTCGCTCAATTCGCTTTATCTTTACGGCAACAAGGGCGGCGCAGCTTATACGAATAACAGGCTTGACAATGTGACGGATATTAAATTCTGTTTCAGCGGCAGCGGTACAGTCTGCTTTGACAGTATAACCTTCGTTCCCGAAACGGAGGATAAGGATGTAAGCTTTGCCGGCAGCTTTGAAAGCGCGGACAATATTATTGAATATTTCTGCGCGATATTTACCGAAATCATAAACGGCTTTATCGCGTTAATCAAGGGTTAATTTAATTTGAATGATGGGGCTGTTTCAGGCGCAGACCGAAAAAATAACAAATACAAAACAAGGGATTTAAGGCATATCTGCGTTACGGATAACCTTAAATCCCTTACTTTTTTATTGAACTGATCCGAACAGTTTCTATATACAAAAGCCTTAACTTAATGGCATTGTGCTTGCTGCCGCCGAAGCAGGTCGCAAGCAGCAAACAAAAACGCAGATT
>JAKSQS010000157.1 GCA_024404055.1 Clostridia bacterium
GATTGTGATACGGGAGTCATACACGGGTGAATCCGACAGAATAATAACCGTGCTGACCCGCGATGCCGGAGTTATCCGCTCTTTTGCAAAGGGCGCACGGGGCATAAAAAGCTCAACGCTTTCATCCACACGGCTTTTGGCTTATTCCTCTTTTATTTTCCATAAGAGCGAAAAGGGGATTTTTACCGTTAAAAGCGCCGTAGGCAGGGAAATGTTTTATCCGCTGCGTGAGGATATAACAAAGCTTGCGCTGTCGCAGTATTTTGCACAGCTTGTCTATGAGTTTTCGCCGGACGAAACAGAGAGTGAGCAGGCGTTAAGACTGATACTCAATTCGATTTATTTTCTTATCGGAGAAAAACGCCCGCAGCAGCTTATAAAGTCGATTCTGGAGCTGAAAATGGTGAGTATGGCAGGCTATATGCCGGCGGTTGACACCTGCTCGCGCTGCGGTGCGGCATATACGCAAAAGCCGCTGTATTTTTCCGCTGCACACGGAGAGTGCTTTTGCAAAGAGCATCTGCCGCCGGCAAAAGCCGTGCCGCTGCCGCCCGGTGTTATCGGAGCGATGAACCATATTTTCTACTCCGATATGGAAAAGCTGTTTGCGCTGAATGTTTCGGGCAATACGCTTGAAATTCTTTCTGAGGTTTCGGAGGATTATCTGTTAAAAAATACAGGCAGAAAATTTTCAGCCCTTGATTTTTATAAATCGGTTACAATATAAGAAATCAGGTGATACATATGAAAAACAAACATTATAATGCAGTTGAGCTCGGCAAGGTGCTTGATATGCTTGCAGAATTTACCGACTGTCCGGACGCGAGAGACGCGGTTTTAAGCCTTGAGCCGGAAACTGAGCTCAATATGGCGCAGGCGCTGATGAATCAGACCTCGGACGCACATTCTCTTATGGCACGTTTCGGCGCGCCCTCCTTCGGCGGACTGAAAAATGTAAACAATGCCCTGTCAAGGGCTAATGCCGGTTCAACGCTGACAATGAGGGAGCTGCTCGACATTGCCGAAACACTGCGCTCCGTGCGCTCTCTTTATGAGTGGAGGAGCAGAAATGCCGGAATCGAAAGTGTGCTGGATGTATATTTCACATCCATTATGCCCAATAAATATCTTGAAGAAAAAATAACCTCCGCCATTATCAGTGAGGATGAAATGTCAGACTCCGCCTCGCCGCAGCTTTATGACATAAGGCGGAAAATCCGTGCCGCTTCATCTAAAGTGCGTGAAAAGTTAGACACGCTCACGCGTTCAACATATTTTCAGAAATTTCTGCGCGACAGCATTGTTACCATGCGAAACGGCAGATATGTTGTTCCCGTTAAGGCGGAGGACAGAAACGATGTGAAGGGTCTTGTGCACGATACATCGTCAAGCGGCGCAACGGTATTTATTGAGCCTGCCGCCGTGGTTGAGGCAAACAATGAAATCAAGGTTCTGCAATCGGCGGAGCGCGATGAGATTGACAGAATACTTTGTGAATTGAGTGTTGAAGCAGGCAGCTTTTACGAGCAGATAAAGGCAAGCTATGAGTGCGGTGTTGAGCTCAATATCATATTCGCCAAAGCGAAGCTTGCATATGCAATGAAAGCCGGAGCACCGATACTCAACGATTACGGCGTGATAAAATTGAGACAGGCGCGGCATCCGCTTATTGACCCGAAAAAGGTTGTACCCACAGATATTGCGCTTGGCGGCGACTTTGATACCCTTGTTATCACGGGACCGAACACGGGCGGCAAAACCGTCAGCATAAAAACCCTCGGTCTGCTTACGCTGATGGCTTCCTGCGGACTGATGGTTCCGGCGGCGGACAGGAGTGAGCTTTCCGTTTTCGGCAATGTGCTTGCCGATATAGGTGACGAGCAGAGCATAGAACAGTCTCTTTCCACCTTCTCGGCGCATATGACGAACATTATTGATATTATGAATACGGCAGACTCAAACAGCCTTGTGCTGATTGACGAGCTGGGGGCGGGCACAGACCCTGTTGAGGGCGCGGCGCTTGCAATTGCGATACTTGAAGACCTGAACCTGAAAGGGGCGAAAATCGCCGCAACGACACATTATGCGGAGCTTAAGGAATATGCCCTGCAAACGCCGGGTGTTGAAAATGCCTGCTGTGAATTTGATGTGGCAACCTTACGCCCGACATACAGACTGCTTATCGGTATGCCCGGGCGCAGCAACGCCTTTGCAATAAGCGAAAAGCTCGGTCTTTCATATGATGTTGTGCTGCGCGCAAAGCAGCTTGTTTCCAATGAAAGCCGCGATTTTGAGCAGGTTGTGGCAAAGCTGGAGGAAAGTCGCAGAAAGCTTGAAGATGAAAGCGAGCAGGTCAATAAATTAAGGGCTGAAACAGAAACCCTCAAAGCAAAGCTTGACAAAAGCAGGCTTGAAATTGAGGGTATGCGCAAAAAGGAGATGGAACGCGCCACGGCGGAGGCTTCAAAAATCGTGGAGCAGGCGCGGCGCACCGCATATACGCTTATCAGTGAGCTTGAGCAGTTTCGCAAGGAACGGGACACGGCGGCAGACCGTGAAGAGCTTATCCGCCGCGCACGCCGCCAGGTAAAGCAGAGCATGAACGATTTTGACGATATTGTGAACCCGGTGGAATCCGTTGCCGTGTTCAATGACGATGAACCCGTTGACCCGGCAACGGTGAAAATAGGGGACAGCGTTGTAATTGCCGATATAGGACAGGCGGCAACGGTGTGCTCTCTGCCCGACAAAAAGGGAAATCTTGAGGTGCAGACCGGCTTTGCAAAGTCCAGAGTGAATGTAAAAAGGCTGCGCCGTGCCGCAAAGCAGCCGAAAAAACAGAAAACCTCCGTTCAGCCGGTCAGGACGGGCGGCGACAAGCCTTTGACCGATGTGGGCGAGGCTTCACGCTGTGACCTGCGCGGCATGAATGTGGAGGAGGGTATTCTGGAGCTTGACCGTTTCATTGACCAAAGCATACGCCTCGGCATCGGTGAAATCACCGTTATTCACGGCAAGGGCACGGGCGTGCTGCGAAACGGCATACAGGCGCACCTGAAAAACCTGCCGGCAGTGAAAAGCTTCCGCGTGGGCACCTTCGGTGAGGGTGAAAACGGAGTAACAATCGTAACGCTGAAATAAGACGGAAATTTACGGATTATCAGAAAAATGATATAATATAAAAAGCGGTTTCCTTACAGAATTTGCAGGGAGACCGCCGCTTTTTTATTGTAATTGAATTTTCGGAAATTAAAATCTGCTTCTTAATTCCACGACCTTGCCCATAACGGTGACGGGAAGATTTTCAACCTCTTCATAAGAAAAGAAAATAGGTGAATAGTCGGCATTCAACGCAACAAGAGCAATGCCGTTTCCTGTTTTTACAACCTTTTTAACGGTCGCGTCTTCTCCGCCGACGAGCACCACGGCAATCTGTCCGCTGTCAACATCGGGCTGCTGCTTAACTATAACGGTGTCACCGTTATACATACGCGGCTCCATGCTGTTACCGTTGATTCGCAGGGCAAAATATTCTCCGTCCTCGCACGGAGAGGAATAATCCTCATACCCGAGCACCTCTTCAATTGCCTGCACCGGCTTACCTGCTCTGACATAACCGAGCACGGGAATCTGAAAAAGACGACTCCCCGTTTGTCCGCCCTCAATAAGAAGGCTCATGCTGACATTCAAAGCCTCTGAAATTGCCTTGATTGTTTCAAAATCCGGTTCCCGTTTTCCGCTTTCATACATACTTACCGTGCTTTTGGCTGTACCGATAGCCGCGGCAAGCTGTTCTTGTGTGAAACCGCTGATTTTTCGGTATTGTCTTAATTGCTTGCTGAACATCAATATCATCTCCCAAATATAATATATCACGAAGCGTGAAATTTGTCAATAAAAAGTTCACGAAATGTGTTGACAAATGAATTTTTATCTGATATAGTGAATATACACGATATGTGAACAAAAACGAAAAATAACTGAATATCAAAAGAAACAGCAGTGAATATTAAAGGATATTTTATTTTTTTACATAGATAGTACACAATTCGTGAATATTTCAAATTCAGGAGAACAATAAATGGAAAAGAATATTAATTACAAATGCAAGCTTTTTTACTGTCCGCACCGCAGGAGCTATACTTGCTGCCGATGCTGTGAAAGACGGGACGAATGTGAGGGCAGGTGCAAAAATGTGCCGGAAAAATGCGGCTATTCATCTGCGAGAATACAGTCGGAGGATGTTATATGTCCGTTTTTCGGCTGGACAAGCTACCGTAACATCAATGAAAAGAAGCGAATTACCTGTGAAGGTCTGATAAACGGAACCAATGATATTACAGAATTTAAAAGCGATACGGAAAAAACAAATCATATGCGTCAGTTCTGTTGTGAAAATTATGTGAGCTGCGCGAAAGCGAAGGAGCTTTTGAGACTTTATGACAGCGGAGAAAAAAGCGATGCCGCTGAACTGACATAAAAATGATAAAAAGTGTATCCTGTTAACGCGGAGCATTCCGTAAATAATTACGAGAGGAAGTGAAACGCTTGACAGATTCACAAACTGACTGGAAGAAAATCGGCAGAGAATACATAAATTCCGATATAGGCTACAAGGAGCTTTCGGAAAAATACGGGCTTACCGTTTCCGAGGTATCGAAAAAGGGTGCAATGGAGCGCTGGGTTGAAAAACGCCGGGAAAAACGCGAAAAAAAGAAGGAAAAAAAGCGCGCAGCAGGCGACAGAAAGCTTACAGACCTGAAAAAAGCGGCAGACACCGCAGGCTTTGTTGCAAACAGCATTGCCGACGATACGCGAAAAAAGATAAAGGAGGCAAAGGTCAACGGAGAGGAAATGCCGGTAAGCATAAACGACCTGAAAAGCTTTTCCGTTGCGCTGAAAAATCTTGTCGGCGTTACGAGAGATGTATACGATATACCGACGGCGGCACAGCTTCAAAAGCAGCTTATTGACCGTATGAAGCTTGAAAACGCGGATAACGCAGGTATGCCGAGCCTGATTATAACCGGCGCGGAGGACGAAGAGGTGGAAGAATGGAGCGAGTGATTACAAGCGATTTTTCCATGGTTAACGACAAGCAAAAGCAGTTTTTGAGCGAAAAAACGCACAAGCATATTGCATACGGCGGAGCGAGAGGCGGCGGAAAAAGCTGGGCTGTCAGAGCCAAGGCAAAGCTGCTTGCAATACGCTACCCGGGTATAAGGATGCTCATTGTCAGGCGGACATACCCGGAGCTTGTAAACAATCACATCAATATCCTGAAAACGGAAAATGCCGGACTTGCAATATATAACGACAAGGAAAAGGTGATGAGATTTTTAAACGGCAGTACGCTGAATTTCATGTACTGCGCAAAGGATAAGGACCTTGACAGATTACAGGGTGTTGAATATGATGTTATTTTTCTTGATGAGGCAACACAGCTATCCGAATTTCAGATGAAAGCGATTACGGCGTGTCTGCGCGGCGTAAACGATTTTCCGAAA
>JAKSQS010000158.1 GCA_024404055.1 Clostridia bacterium
AAGCTGCGCACCCATTCTATCAGAATGAATACACAGCCTGTCAGTTCAGCACTGTGATTGTTTTCAAAATAAATACGACAAGGTGGCTTCATTCAGGCATTATAATCGCGCGATACGCTTTTTCAACCGCCCTTGCCATGCTCATGAAGCCCAGGTCGTTGGGGTGGCAGTTGTCCACCGTCCCTTCCTCCGGTGCGTCCTGCATAAGGGCGGCGCCGTCCAGCATGACAATGTTCCGGTCTCCGTCGGCCTTCGCTTTTTCAAAGGTAGCCCTGACCACCTCAAGCCGCTGCTGCTCCTCCCCGGTCAGATGGAATTTCGGTCTGCTCATCAGAATCACGGGAATATCCGGGTGCGCCTGTCTCACCGCGGCGTATACGCCGTAATGGGTAGCTTCAAGGTGCTGCACATCCGGCGCGTTATGGTCATAATCAAGGATGAACATATTCATTTCAAGACCTGCCATATAGTCGGAAATTGCTTTTTCCCCCTTTGCGCTGCCCGAAAAGCCGAGATTGATATAATCAAGCTCAAATTTTCTCGATATTATCGACTGATAGCAGGTGCCGGGTCTTGACGCGCAGCCGCCCTGTGTTATGGACGAGCCGTAAAACACCGCAGGGGCAGTGTTGATATATTTCTCCGGCGCAAGCACCTGTGCAGACGGCTCCAGACCTATTTCAAGCCTTTCAACGCCGGAATAAAGCGGCATATTTATTATAAGCTCCTTTTGCTCCCTGTTGCCCGTGTAAATTATGCTTTCATAACCGTCGGTAATATCAAACGGGGGAATAAATGTACCGATATATATCCATTTGCCGTCTTTTTTTTCATACATATCAAATCCGGCAGAGCCGGTAAACGGAAAATGCGGCATTTTACACACATTCACCATTTTTGCGCGTATGGCAACATATCCGCTGTCCGTTTTAAACCGCACTCTGCCGCCTGCGGTATGGTCATGCAGACAGTACACCCCGTCGTTTACACTCCTTGCCGTCTTCTCCGGCATACGGCGGTAGCGTCCGTTTTCCCTGAAAACACCGTAAAGCTCAAACGGAGGCAGGTCAATGTCGTAAAACGCGGTCTCGCCGAAGGACGGATGCTTTTCAACAGCAAAATTCTTGTCGCTTTTTGTTATATCTGACACAAACAGCACCTCTTTTTTGTTAAAATTTGATATACAATATCCGTTAATGAAGTATTGCAATAAACAGCTTCAAATGCTATAATAAGCATATATTACATATACATGAAATAAGGAGAGAAATCATGGCAGAATTCAAATATGAGATTACCGAAGAACTCGGCGTAATTTCAGAAGGAAACAGAGGCTGGAACAAGGAGCTCAATCTCATTTCATGGAACGGCGCCGCACCTAAATTTGACATCCGTGACTGGGCTCCCGACCATGAAAAAATGGGCAAGGGCGTAACTCTGACAGCCGACGAGGCGGACGCGCTTTACGAGCTTTTAGGCAAGGCTCTCAACAAATAATCCTGAAAAATCAGAAAGCGGAATTGCCGTAAAACGGCTCCGCTTTCTTTTTTTACGCTTTATTTTATTCTTTTATATTATACATAAATTTCATAACCGCCGCCGTTACAACAGAACCGGCAAGCATGAAATAAATATACATATTTTTGATATTCAGCGCAGTTTGCATACTCTGCTGTGCGCCGAGGCTTTCAACATATCCGCAGGCGGAAAGCGCAAGGGCACATATGGCACTGCCCGCACCCTGCGCCAGCTTTCTGAAAAACGAATACAGCGCGTAAACGGAGCCCTCCTCCTTTACGCCTGTTTTTTTATAGCTGTAATCTATGCAGTCAACCACCATTGCCCATATCAGTATGCTCAACACGGAATTTGAAACATCAACCAGCATAAGGCAGACCATCCACACCGGTACGGCTGACGGATTTTCCGGCTTCATCGGCAGGAAAACCGCAACAATACCGGTAATAACGCCGACGGCGGCTGAATAGACCGATATTCCCCTTTTGCCTATGCGGCGTGTAATTTTTCCTATAAACGGCATCAACGCCACAAGCGGCACATATGCCACGATATTCACTATCGAAACGAGCCTCGCATTTTTGAAATAGGTCTGGAATATGATGTTATTTACCGATGTCATGGACATGAAGCAGATAATCTGAACGAAGGTAACAATTGTGGCGGCTATCAGCGGACGGTTTGTGAAAAACGCCTTAACGGTAGCGGCATAATTGAATTTTCTTTCCTCCTTTTCGATATGTACCCTCTCCGTAACGAGAACCCGTACAAGAAGAAAACCGAAAAATCCGACTGCCGTGCATATAAGCGCAACATAAACCATTCTGTTTCCGAGCAGATTGTCATTTTTGTCGTAAAGGATTATCGGAAGTAAAAGCATCAGCGGTGCCTGTGCAAGTCCCGCGCCTATGCTGCGGAAGGTGGAAAGGTTCGTGCGCTGTGCCGGGTCCTCGGTTATGCAGGAATGCAGTGCGCCGTAAGGCACATTTGCCATTGTGTAAGCGACAGACCACAGGCAGTAGGTAACAAGGCAGAAAATCACCTTAAAGGTATATCCGGCATTGCGTATCGGCAAAAATGTCAGCGTTGTGGTGACGATAAGTGCAACAGAGCCCATGCTTATCCACGGCATAAATTTGCCGCTTTTGCCGATTTTCACATTATCCACAAGAGAACCGATAATCGGGTCGTTTATCGCGTCCCATATTTTGCCCACGATGATTATCCATGCCCAGTCTGTGGTTTTCAGTCCGATATACTGAATATAGTAAAGCATCATGTAGTTGGTTATCAGGGCAAAGCACATATTACAGCCGAAATCGCCCATGGCATAACCGAACAAATCGCGTTTTCCGAACGGTCTCATTTCATCAGTCCTTTCTTATCGTCTGCAAATATCTGTTTGCGAAATCCGTCAGCTCTTTTCCTTTTTTGGTTTTTGCCAATGCGCCGCTAACCTGCTTAAGCGGTATTTTGCCGACTGCGGACGGAATTTTCACGCTTTTTCCGATATAATTTTTCATCAGCGACTGCACCTCGGCATTGTTCACAATCTCCCCGAGAGTGTCGTTAAGTGAAAGCTTTTCGCCGTTTATTTCATCCCCGGCTTCAAACCAGTTTCTCACAAAGCTGCCCTGCCCCTCGCCTAATTTGCAGCTTTCGTCCTCCCGGTCAACGCCGTTTATAACCACGGTATGCTCCGCGCCGTCCGCCGCTGCCCTGAGAATGTTTTCGCCGGGAAGTATTTCCGCTTTGAAAATAAATATTTTGTCGCCCTTTACCGTCTGCTCTTTTCCGTTCACCGAAAGAGTAACGCTCTCACAGCTTGAATATACCTTAATTTCCTTTACGCCCGCAACACGGTTGACAAATCTTTCGCCCGTAATATGCACAAATTTTTCATCAGACCAATACGCCTTGTAAAGCCAGAAGGAATCCTTTTTTATTTTTCTGTCTATTGTAACAAGTCCCTTGTTGTTTCTGCCCTTTACTCCGCCCTCATTTCTCGCCGCAGAGCCGAAATCAAACATATTCCACACATATGAGCCCCACAGCCATTCGCGTTTATTTATCGCGGAGAGATATTTTTCATGGAATACCGCCTGATATTCCTCGGAATAATCACCCTGCACGGGATTTTCGGAGTGCAGAGAGGTTATACCCTCCGCGCCGTATTCCGAAAGGCAGAGCTTTATGTCGGGACATTCCTCATGGAAACGGTCAAGCCAGTGCTCTATCTCATCGGCGGTCTGCATATACCAGCCGAAATAGTGGTTATATCCCATAATATCGGTAATGCGGTTCAGCCTTGAATCGTTTTTGGCAAAGGAAATCTGTGCGCAGGTGGTGGGTCTTGTGCCGTCAAGTCTGTGCGCTATATCATTAAGCTCCGAAATGCCGTTAACCAGTCCCGGAGCCGTCACCGTCATGGAAATTTCATTTTCGATGCCCCAGCAGTATATGGACGGATGGTTGTAGTTCTGCTTTATCAGCTCCTCAAGCATCAGCCTTGCCTGCGCCTGCTTTTTGGCGGAAAATCTGGAAATAACGGGAATTTCCGCCCATACAAGAAGCCCCTTTTCGTCGCAAAGGTCATAAAAATCAGGGCTTTGCTGATAATGGGCAAGCCTGACGGAGTTTGCCCCCGCCTCACAGATAAGCTCAATATCCTCTCTGTGCTCTTTTAAGGTCAGGGCGTTGCCGATATTTTCCCTGTCCTGATGCCTTGAAACGCCCTTCAGCTTCAAATGCTCACCGTTTAAGAAAAAGCCCTTTTCGCTGTCAAAATAATATTCGCGGAAGCCGAATTTTTCCTTTACCTCGTCAATAACCGTGTCATTTTTTATTACCTGCGAAACAAGGGTATAAAGATAGGGATTTTTCCTGCCCTGCCACAGCACGGGGTCACTGACCGTCAGCTTCACCGCCTGCGCATCCCCGTCAGAAGTCTGTTCGGCAACCGTTTTTCCTTTTGCGTCAAGCACTGCAAAGTGCTTTTTCACGCCGCGCGTACTGCCCTCAAGAACGCTTTTAACATAAACAGACCCGTCGTTTTTCGGGGTGATATATATTCCCGTTCTGCTTTTGTCAAGCATGGCAAAGCGTGTGTCCGAAACGGACGAAATCATATTCACATCGCGGTAAATCCCGCCGTAAAATGTGAAATCAGCCACCTGCGGATAAAGCAGAGGGTCTGCGGTGTTATCAACATAAATCTGCAACGCGTTCTGGCTCATTGTAAGAAAATTCGTTATATCCACACGGTACATTCCGTAGCCGTTATTGTGCTTTGCGGCAAAGCAGCCGTTTATATATACCGCGCTTTTTGTGTTTGCCGCGTTGATTTCAAGAAATACATTTCCCTCATACTGCGGTATGATTTTGGAATAAATCGCCTGTCCTCTGAAATAATCCTTTTCGTTCTGCCCGTCAACTGCGTTCCATGTGTGCGGCAGATCCACCTGCATACTTTCATTTTTAATTTTCAGCGTCCAGTCCCCGTTTATATTTTCCGTTTTTCTCATTGCCTTACCCCCCGCATACTTGTTATTACTTATAATAACACAGAGTATGTTATTATGCAATATTATTGACTTTGATTTTCGCTTATGATATATTGACACTAAGGAGATGATATTATGAGCAAAATAATTTTAAAGCCCATGACCTCGCTTGAAAAATGCTTTCTTGACGAAAATCTTTCAGCACATAAAAAAACAGACCGCTTCGTCATGTTTCATAACGAAAGGCTGTCCTTTCAGATAGGCATATATAATCCTGCCGAAAAGCCGGACGGCTGCCGCCGCACCTCGTTTTCTCTTGAGGGAGAAATAGCGCAATATGTAACGGTGCGTGAGGTTATGACAGTGCCGGTGCAGTATCCCACAAGCTTTGTCGGCAACGCTGCCACTATTCTGCGCGAAAAGCCATCTCTCTACC
>JAKSQS010000159.1 GCA_024404055.1 Clostridia bacterium
GAGTGGGATACCACAAAGGCAAAAGCAGGCGCTTTCAAGATAACAGCCTCCACTGCAAGCGTAACCTACGGCGCGACCAAAACGCTTAAGGTTATAAATACAATCGCAACGCCGACATGGACATCAAGCGATACGGCAATTGCCACAGTATCAGCCAAAGGCGTTGTGACAGGCAAAGGTCTCGGCAGTGCGGTAATTACAGCGAAGGTCGGAAAGAAGACATCAAAATGCACCGTTAAGGTTGTTGATGTAAACGCGGCGGCATCTGTTTCCTTTAAGTCAAGCAACGGCGGCGTGTTTGTAAAAGGCACCGCAGCTACTGTTACGGTAAAGCCGAAAGCCAAATGTGCGAAGGCTGTTGTTACTATTATAAACGCCTCCGGTACAAAGGTATATTCCAAGAGCTTTGCAAAGCTTGCCAAGGATAACGCCTATACATTTGCATGGAACGGAAAGAAGTCAGACGGAAGCTATGTACCGACAGGCTCATACCGTGTTAAGGTGGTTATCGGAACAAAAGCCTCCTATTCAGCATATCTGAAATTTGAGCAGGTGAACCCCTTTGCAGGCGGCAACGGAGCTAAATCAAATCCTTTCTTGATAAACACCGTGGCGCAGTTCAGAAAGATAGGCAAATATCCCACAGCAAGCTTTAAGCAGACAGCAAATCTTGATTTCGGATATACGGCGGTCAGCACCATGTTTTCTGACGACAATCCGTACAGCGGAACTTATGACGGCAACGGAAAAACAATTTCAAATATAACGAACACCGCGCCCATATTCAGAAGCATAGGCAAAAATGGTGTTCTTAAGAACGCAAAGTTCAAAAACTGTGTTGCAACTACCAATTCAATGTCTGCTATTTCGGTAATTGCGTATTATAATTACGGGAAAATCTCGGATTGTACCTTTAATTGTTCTGCGGCGATTTCACATAATGGTGATATAGGCGGAGGTATTATTACCTTTAACAATTACGGTGTAATATCCGGCTGTGAATTGAATGGAACAGTGACTGTAACATCAAATGGATATGCGACATTAGCGTCAGGCTATACTCGCTATAACGCTCCAGGAGCTAAAATAATTTCATGCGTTTCGCACGTTGATTTGATATGCACTAATAATAGTAGTACCTGGAGCCGCAGCGGAGGAATAGCATCTGATAATGACGGCACAATTATTGATTGTGAGGCAGATGGCACATTTTCAGGTAAAAATATCGGCGGAATTGCAGGATACAATAAAGGGAATATACAGTCTTCATCCTATACCGGTCCCACCTCTGTGCCGCTCGTATATAATAACACCGGAGTAATTATTCAGTAACCAAACATAGCGCGACACGAATAATATGTGCTTTGACATGATTTAAGCAAATATCTGTAATAAAACAGGGAACGGATTTGCCGTTGTGGCTTTTCCGTTCCCTGTGGATTTTTATACCGGGAAATTTTTCAGGAAATATTTGTAGAATTTCACACCCTCGGAAATAGCGTCTGTGTTGATGCTTTCGTTTACGGCGTGCATGGCTTTTTCCTGCTCGTTTGTCATTCTGACGGGTGTGAAGCGCAGACAGTTGGCACTTACGGACTGATATTTTCTGCAATCCGTACCGCCCGTGATGTAATAGGGGACAAAGCAGGTTTCCGGAAAGCACTCTTTCACGCACTTTTTCAGATATGAAAATTCCATACTGTTTATGTCAACAATATCAGATACCTTTTCACGGCGGATAATTTCATATTCAAGGTTGTATTTCTTTGCGATTTTCGTGATGATTTCAATGCTTTCATCCGTATCCTGATGAATGGACGAGCGCAGGTTGGCAATAACATATGCTTCATCCGGAATAACATTCGGAGTTCTGGAGCCGCCGCACATGGTAAACACGCAGGTCGTGGCAAGAAATGCCTCCGCTGCCGGTGCGATTTTCGGCATAACGGGACCTACAAGCGGCTTGAAAAGCCAGAGGTTGCTCAATATCAGCCTTAACGGGAAGGAGAGATACGGCGCACAGGCTTCAAGCATGACGCGGACGGTCGGGGTGAGCGTTTTTTTGAACGGACGCTTTGTTTCAACCTCATTCATAAACGCCGCAAGCCTTGCCATGGGATTATTGCGCGGAGGTGTTGAAGAGTGTCCGCCGCTGCTTTTGGCGGTGAATTTAATGTCAATATATCCCTTTTCAACAATGCCGACAGCCGCGCAGTCCGCAGCCATGCCGGGCACGACATTCTGCACAATTGCGCCGCCCTCATCCATAACGAGGGCAAGGCGTACACCCTTGTCTTGAAGATATTTTGCGGTCATCGGTGCGCCCGTGCCGCCGATTTCTTCATTCACCGAGCAGGCAAGATAAATATCCCTTTCGGGCTGCCAGCCCTCCGCAAGCAGCTCTTCAACCGCTGCCCATTCAGCCATAACGGTGCATTTGCAGTCCATAGCACCTCTGCCGTGAACCTTACCGTCCGCTATGTCGCCTGAAAACGGGTCATGAATCCAGCCGCTTTCATCGGCGGTAACAACATCCTGATGCCCCATAAGCAGTACGCCGTCAAGGTCACTCCTTTTTCCCTTCCACCTGTAAAGCAGGTTGCCCTCAAGCTCCGTTTTTTCAAGTCTTTCGTCAATGAGGGGGAAAAGCTCCTTCATCACCTTATGCAGCTTGTGAAATTCGGTGAGGTCGGTGTTTCCGCGCAGGGACACCGTGGGACATTTTATCATTTCGGAAAGAAAACGGGCATATTTCTTTTCTTCCTCGGGTGTGTAGGAAATAACGGATTTATTTGTGTTCGGCTTGTTTTTCCACATGGCGGTTCTGATGAGAACTACAGCGGCAAGAACAGCGATAACAGCAAGAACAATATAAAGAATTATCATTTGAACATACCTGCCTTATAAAGGAAGAATGTGCCGACAATGGAAACTGCGGCGATAACAAATACCATAATGGAAACGCTTGAGGTGAGCTGCGGCGCGATAAGGAAGGTCACAATGCCCAGGGTAAGGGGCAAAACAGCCGCCTTGGGATTGTCAGACGCGTATTTCAGTCCGAGAGCGCCGAACATTGCCGGAATAACCGTTTTGAATGCGGGGCGGAAGGTGGGATTTTCAAGTATCGGCGTGATAAAGGAGATAAGCAGAACGCCTGCGGCGATGACCACCGTGGTGGTAATTGCGCTTACCGCAACGGAAATTGTGGAAACGACCTCGTTTTCCGGTGTGCCGATTTCCGTACCCGCCATTTTTCTCGCATTCATGGCGCAGGGAATTTTAAGGTTGGAAAGGTTGCCCGTGATAAAGGCAAGATATGTGCCGCCTGTGCCGAGAATCGGCGCGTATGCGATAAGCTCACCGATGCCGGAGGGAATGTCCGCAAGCAGTATCGGGATGAACGCAGCCCAGAAGCCGGAGGAAAAATCGGGCTTTGTTTTAAAAATAACGCATATGCCCAAAGGCAGGCAGAACATAACAAGCAGCATGAAGCCTATCCAGAAACGACCCATGCGGTGACTTGACTCTTCATATTCGGTGTAAGCCGTCATTTCGTTTGATTCGCTCATTTTTTTTACCTCCTTAATCTATAAATGTTGCAAGAGAGGGGAAGATATACTGTCCGACAACGGAAGCTGCCATACCGCCCAGCATACTTATGGCGAATGAATAATTTTCAAGCCAGTCAAGCTTCTTTTTCTTGATTATCAGCGTTAAAACCGCCATAAGACCTGCGGAAACCAGCATGGCAATGAGATAAAGGATGTTTTTCGGACGCGCCGTTCCGTCTGCAAGGGTCAGCACGCGCAGCTTGCTTACCGCATCACCCACATATGCGGCAACCATGCCCATAAAGCCGGAGCAGAAAATAACATCCGTAAATTTCGTGTCCTTGGTTGCGGTTTTTGTGATTTTCTTCTGATATGATTTATAGAAGAAGAAAATGAAAACCGAGGTGGAAATAACGCCCATTGTCATACCGAAAGCAATGGAGGCGAATACCGGAGCCGTCATCTGGTCTGTGGGAAGCTCCGTGCCTAAAAGACTTTTGGCAATGTTGTTTGCAGCCGGTGCTTCATATTGCAGAGAGCCGACAACGGAAAGCCTTGTCCACGGCAGCGGAATGCCCAGAGAGGGGGCAAGGGAAAGCACGCCCACAAGTATTGCGACCGAGGGCAGCAGGGTGAAGGTTGCGCTTGAAATTGCCACCTTGCGAAGCTGCTTTGAGGGCATACCGAGTTTTTTGCCCTGCTTCCATGCACGGATGAGGAAAATAAACGCCTGCAAAAGCACAATGGCGATAATTCCACCCGCAAGCAGATACATGGGCAGTGAGTTGGCGGTGGTCAGTACATCTGTCATTTTTTGTCCTCCTGTGTTTGATGATATAATAATTTATTTTTTTGCTTTTTTACGCGGCAGTGAAAAAGGAAGCTCAAATTTATAATCCGCTTCAACTAATTTCAGAAAAGTCATGTAGAGCTTATACAGAGTTATGCTTAAAAACACGGCACCGAGAATATCCGTAAACCAGTGCATACCGGACAGCATTCTTCCGAGAACCGTAAAGAAGATAACGCAGACACAGCCGAGGTTCAGACCGATGCACAGCTTTTCGTTTTTCAGCGTTCGTTTAAAGCGGCTTATGGCGGTGAACATGATACAGCACACAAAAAGCGTATGTGTGGACGGATAAGAGCTTTTCGGCTTGCCGTCAATGAGCACAGGTCTGTAATTTACCGTGATGCACTCAAAAAACAGGAAGCATAATATCATAAGCACATAAAACGCGGCAAGCAGATAAAGCGTACGGTCAACCTTTTTAAAATCCTTTGTTTTTAAAAGCTGCATTGCACCGGTTGCCGCAAAATATCCGGCAGTCAAAAATGCAATGACAAGCAGAATATTTGTAAATTTATCCCAGAACGGGTGAGTGCCGAAAAGCCTGTTCAGTCCGCCGTTGAGGCCTGCCCAGCTTACATCCGTATAATTTACACCTATGGGTCTTACATCAAGCCATTTCAGCGTTACCGTGAAGATAAAAAATACGGCTGCCCAAATGCCTGTTACCGTAAAATCATGCATGATTTCGCTTTGAAGTTTTTTATTCATAGTAAAAATCCTTTCCAATGTGTTCCAAAAGAACTTTATAACATATAAATGTAACGAATTTGTTAATATATGAAACAATATGCGATAAAGTATGAATATATATGTTGATACACAGAAAAAAATGTGCTATATTTGTTTGAGAAACCGAAAAGGAGCTTCAAAATGAATGTAAGAGCATATGCAAAAATCAATCTCATGCTTGATATAACCGGCAAAAAAGAAAACGGGTATCATACCCTTTTTATGCTTATGCAGTCGGTAAGCCTTTATGATACCGTAACGGTTGAGGTG
>JAKSQS010000016.1 GCA_024404055.1 Clostridia bacterium
TATGTCATACATATAGTTTCTGAAAACGGAAACAAATAACGAAAAACAGAAATAAACGTCCTCCACAACATGCGGTTACTCTAACACTCCCGGTTATCCTAACCCAGCGGCTAAGACATTAACTCTCGGTGAAACCGATTTAGCAATCACTGTCGGCACAACGGCAGCCGTTTCGTTTACCGTTTCACCGTCGAATGCTTCTGTTCAGACTGTAACCTTCTCATCGACCAATGACAGCATTGCCAAGGTAGACCAAAGCGGTAAAGTTACAGCTGTTTCGGAAGGTATGGCAATTATCATCGTTATGCACGATGAAGGAAAGCTTTCAAAAATGTGCACCGTTACTGTTAAGTCAGGCGAATGTTCACATGTTGCCGGTGCAACAGTAAAAGAAAATGTTATAGCTTCAACATGTTCGGCAGCAGGAAGTCATGACGATGTGGTTTATTGTTCAATATGTTCGGCAGAGATGTCCCGTGTAACCGTTGCAGACGCAAAGAAAGCACACAATTTTACATCAAAAACAAAGACAGCAACATATCTCAAGTCAGATGCAACATGCACAAATGCAGCAGTATATTATTACAAATGTGCTGATTGTTCGGCAAAAGGAACAACTACATATACTAATGGTTCAGCCCTCGGACATACAGGTGGAACAGCAAACTGTACAGACAAAGCAGTATGCACAAGATGTAACACAGAATACGGTTCGGTTAATGCAAACAATCATAAGAGTATTGTAACTGATAAATCGGTAGCTGCAACATGCACAGCAAATGGTAAATCAGCAGGAAGTCACTGTTCGGCTTGCGGCGTTATAATTGAGGCACAAGAAACAGTTTCCGCACTCGGTCACACAAGCGATAGCGGCACAGTAACAAAGAAAGCTACCTGCACACAAACCGGCACAAAGACCTACAAGTGTACAGCCTGTGATGAAGTAATCAAAACCGAGACAATCAAGAAAACAGAACATAAACTCGTGGTTATTCCTGCGGTTGAAGCTACGTGTACAACGGTTGGTAAAACCGAAGGCAAGAAGTGTTCTGTATGCGGAACCTTTACCGTTGCACCGACAGATGTTACAAAGAAAGCTCATTCGTATAAGAATGTTGTTACCAAAGCAACTCTTACAGCTAACGGCAAGGTTACACCGATATGTTCCGTATGCGGTGCAAAGAAGACAGCTACTGCAATCTACATGCCGAAAACATTTACTTTGTCAGCAACAAAGGCTACTTATACAGGTAAAGCAATTAAGCCGACAGTAACAGTTAAGGACAGCAAGGGCAATGTGATTGATGCAAAGTATTACACCATTACATACGCTGACAACACAAATGTGGGCACTGCAACCGTAACAGTTAAGTTCAAGACAAACTACTCTGGTACAAAGACACTTAACTTTACGATTGTACCTAAACAGGTAACAGGACTTAAGTCAAGTGCCGAAAAGACAACTTCACTTAAGCTCACATGGACGAAGGTAACGGGTGCAAAGTACTACAAGGTTGAGCAGAGCACAGACGGCAAGACATGGAAGGCTGTAAAGACAGTCGGCACAAACTCAATCACAGTTTCAAAGCTTACCGCAGGCAGGAAATATCAGTTCAGAGTAACGGCTTTTGACACGACAAAGAAGCTTGTCGGCAAGGTAAGCACTGTATTAAAGACGGGCACGCTCACAGCCGTGCCGACAGTCACCCTTAAGTCATCAAAGTCAAAGACCGCTGTCGCTTCATGGAAGAAGGTCACAGGCGCTTCAAAATATGCTGTATATAAATCAACAGACGGCAAGAAGTGGACAAAGGTTACAACTACAACCAAGCTTACATATACTCTTACAAAGCTTACGGGCGGCAAGAAAATATATGTTAAGGTCACAGCCGTCAACGCGTACAGCAAAGAATCGGCTGCAAGTGCGGTTAAGAATGTAACTGTTAAAAAGTAAAAACATTCCGGGGCTGTCCGGAAAACCAATCAGATTAAAATAAAACAGTCAAAGTAAACCGTGAAATTAAGACATGAAAAGAAATGTCTTAATTTCACGGGTCTTTTTTTAATTCTTGTGAAAACCTCCGGAACGGTATAGAATAGAAATACCATTCCGGAGGTTAAAATTATGCAGAAGAAAAAAGACAGCCCGGAAGTGTGTGCAGCAAAGAAAGAACGAAAAGAAAAGTCCGACGATTGACAGTCAACTTTAGATTGTGGTAATATAATTGCCGGAAGAACCGGAAAAGCCGCAGTGCTTTCAAAACCCGGATAAAACAAGGTGATACTATGCGTGTTGAATTAAACGGAAAATGGAATATGATAAGACAGCGCGACGGCAAGCAGTTTCCGGCGGACATACCCGGAACTGATTTCGGTGCGCTGATAAAATGCGGTGAGATTAAAAACCCGCTTATTTCAGGCGATGAAAACGAAGCACTTGCCACAGCAAGCGATAATTACGCATTTTCGCGCAGCTTTACCGTTAACGGGGCTTTGCTCGGTAAAAAGCTTGCACTGCTTAAATGCTCATGTGTGGATACGCTCTGTGAGATTTATATAAACGGCAAAAAAGCACTTTCGCTCAATAATGCCTTTGTACCGCTCGACGCGGATATTAAGGGTTTTTTGCGCATGGGTGAAAATACCGTTTCGTTTGTTTTTTCATCTGCGTACATATATATAAAAGAAAAGTACAAGGCGCATCCGCTTTTACCCAACCCGAACGGCGTGAACGGCATTCCGTATATTCGCAAGCCTGGCTGTCATTTCGGCTGGGATTGGGGACCCTGCGTACCGTACTGCGGAATACTTGACGATATTTATATAGATTTTACCGATTCCGAAATAACCGATATAAAAATAAAGCAAAATACCACGCCCGAAAAATCAGTGGTCAGCGTAACCGCAAAAAATGCGGAAAGTATAGAGCTGTACTCACCGCAGGGTGAAAAAATAACCGGTGATAACGGTGTTTTTACCGTGGAAGCTCCCGTACTGTGGGACATTCGTGAGCAGAACGGAAAACAGAAGCAACCGCTTTATTCTGTCGTTTTAACCGGCGGTGATGAGCGGATTGAAAAGAAAATAGGTCTTCGCAGTGTTGCGCTCGATACTTCAAAAGACGCTTACGGCAGTAATTTCTGCTTTGTGCTCAACGGCGAAAGGGTGTTCGCAAAGGGCGCAAATCTGATTCCGTTTGCGGCTTTGTTTGAGGATTACAGCCGCGAAACAGTTGATTATTACTTGAATCTTGCCGTGAATTGCGGCTTTAATATGTTGCGGGTCTGGGGCGGCGGCAGTTATGCGGATGAATATTTCCTTTCGCGGTGTGATGAGCTCGGTATCCTTGTGTGGCAGGATTTTTGCTTTGCCTGCCAGCTTTATCCGTTTTATGAGGATGACTTCGCAAAAAATGTTCTGAATGAAATAACTTTGAATGTTTCGCGCATAGCACTGCATCCGAGTGCCGCGCTGTTTTGCGGCAACAACGAAGCGGAACAGATGTTTTCTTATCTGCCGAAAAAGGCAAAGCTTGTTTCCTCATACATTGACTTTTTCTATAAACGCCTGCCGCCGGTTTTAGCGGAGATTACGGATATAAAATATATACCGTCTTCGCCGGTTGGTGAGGCTCCGTTTAAAAAAACAGGCAGTGACAGTGTGGGCGATACGCATATGTGGCATGTATGGCACGGCTTGAAGCCGCTTGATTACTATGCGAAGCGCTACACCCGTTTTATGTCGGAATTCGGTCTTGAATCGCTGCCAGGTGAAAAGGCGATATCTGCCTTTGCGGGCACCGGGGAACGCTCCATGGCTTCAAAGCCGTTTATGAGCCACCAGAAATGCAGCGGCGGCAATGAAAAAATGCTTTATTATTTAACGGAAATGTTCTTTTTTCCCGTTTCGTTTGACTCTCTGCCGTACCTTACGGGTATTGTGCAGGCAGAGTGTGTAAAAAATGCCGCGGTGCATTTCCGGCAGAATAAGGGCAGGTGTAACGGCTGTCTTTTCTGGCAGTATAACGATGTATGGAATTGTCCGAGCTGGTCGGCGGTGGATTTTGAGGGTGTTCCCAAGGCACTTATGTATTATGCAAAGCGTTTTTTTGCACCTGTGACCGTAACATATAAACGCGAAAACGGCAGACTGCGTATTTTTGCTCATAACGATACACTTGAAAATAAAAGGCTTGAGGTTTGTGTTGATTATTACGGTATTGACGGAGTAAGGCTCGGCGGTACAACACTTAATGCGGAGCTTGAGAAAAACACTACGCGTGAAATCGGCTTTGCTGTGTACGCAAATGAACCGGTTGTGCGAATAGCGTTCGGTGATGATATTCTGACGGAGCTGCTTATACCTCCTTATGCCGCAAAGCTTAAGAAGGCAAAAATCGAAGTTGAAAAAGCCGACGGGGGTATTTACCTTACTGCCGATACATTTGCGTATAATGTGTTTATTGACACCGATTGCACACTGTCGGACAATTATTTTTCCCTTGTAAAAGGTGAAAAGAGGTTTGTGGCTCTCGGCAAATTGACGGATGAAATAAAAATAACCTGCGCCAATAATATTGATTTTTGCGGCGGCAGAAGCGAACGCGGAAAATTCAGGTTGAAATACAGGCTCAAGCCTGCAAATATAGCGAATACCATAGCGTATTCATTCATGTAAAGGGGTATGAGAATGATTAAAAATCTTTTTAACAAAATTACCGCAACAAAACCGGGCTGGTCTACCACGCAGGGCGAAAGGATGACATATTACTCATATTTCGCGGGACAGAATATTATTTATACTCTTGTTTCCACATACCTTGTAACTTACCTTATGTTTCAGGGAATTTCTCCGGTAAAATCGGCAACGGTCATGCTCATAGTAAAAATATGGGACGCGTTAAACGATACGGTTTTCGGCGTGATTTTCGACAAGGTGAAATTCAGAAGCGGCAAAAAATATCTGCCGTGGATAAAGCTTTCTACAATACTCATACCGATTTGCACGGTGCTTATATTCTTTATTCCGTCATCGTTCGGTGAAAACGCGAAGCTTATCTGGTTTGCTGTTGCCTATATTCTGTGGGATGCTGCGTACACGCTCTGCGATGTGCCGATTTTCGCGATTATCACTTCTATGACAAACAACCTTGACGAGCGCAACACCGTTATTTCATATAAAAGTATATGGACTTATATCGGAGTTGGCATTACGACCGTTGTGGCAACTGTACTTGTTTCCGAAAATGTCGGGGCGAGCTATTCGGTAGTCGCGGTGGTGCTTTGTGTTATGGCATTCGCCACAATGCAGCCGGCTTCGTTTAAGCTTAAAGAGAGGTATCACTCAAAAGAGGAGGAAGCGTTCACCGTTCGCGCGATGTTCAAATATCTCATTCACAACAAATACCTGCTTATTTATTATCTCGGCTATTTCTTCTATGCCGCGCTTAATATTCAGGGTGCGCTGAATTTGTATGTTTCCTATTATCTTTTTAACAGCTCACTGTTCTCGCTTGTTGTTTCGGCACTCGGAGTTGCACCGTCCGCGATAGTTTCGCTTCTTATACCGCATCTTATCAGAAAATACGACAAAATGAAGCTTTACCGTGCGTCTATGGCGGCAGTATCAATACTCGGTATTATAATGTTCTTTGTAGGATACAACACGATTGTCGGCTTTATTGTCCTTTCGGTACTGCGCAGTATTCCGCTTGCTGTTGTGGCAATTGCCATGGCTCTTTTCACTCCCGACTGTGCCGAATACGGTAAATATAAAACGGGAATCGAAGCAAAAGGCATCACATTCGCAATACAGACCTTTGTAGCGAAGCTTACTGCCGCGATTTCGGGCGCACTTGGTCTTTTCCTGCTCGGACTTAAATCAGTCGGCTGGCAGATGGTTGAGGTCGAAAGCTTCAAGGAGCTTGAAGAAGCAGGTGTAACTCAATCTGCGCACGCGCTCGATTCACTGTGGTTTTTCTATGTGTTTGTTCCCACAATCGGCTGCATACTTGCATGGATAGTATGGGAATTTTACCGTCTTAAGGATAAAGATGTACAGATTATGGCTGACTGCAACTCGGGACTTATATCACGCGAGGAAGCGGAGCAGAAAATTTCAAGAAAATACTGAACCGTAAGGATGAAAAGAATGGAAAAGCATATTACGGGTGCATGGTTTGAATTCAGGCACCACTCACCCGCCGAGGGCAAATACTGGAACGATACCTGCCGTACTTTTACGGCGGCACAATGGCGTGAAAAGGTGGCTGAGGCGGCATCATGGGGACTTAATTACCTTGTGCTGATGAATACCGCCATAGTATATGACGATGATGAATATTGCTATTTTGATACCGATATTTTTCCGTTTGCCGATATGGAGTGCAGGAATCCGATAGGAGAGCTGCTGACTGCGGCGGATGAACACGGTATAAAGGTTTTTGTTTCCTGCGGCTTCTACGGTAACTGGACCAGACCTGCGGAGAATATGAAATCCGGGGATGTGCGCGAAAGGGCGTTCAGGGCTATGCGTCAGCTTTGGGAAAAATACGGCTCACATCCGTCATTTTACGGTTGGTATTTTCCGGATGAAACCTGCATAATAGGGCATTTCGGCAAGGATTTTGTAAAGTATGTGAACGCCTATTGTGCCGAAGCACGGAAAATCGCTCCCGGAACAAAAACCCTGATTGCACCGTACGGCACAAAAATTGCCATACCGAACGGCAGATTCATTAAGCAGTTAAAAGAAATGGATGTGGACTTTATAGCGTATCAGGACGAGGTAGGCGTTAAAAAATCCACACCGAAGCAGACGGCGCGGTACTATAAAAGATTAAAAAAAGCCCACGATAAAGCGGGCAAAAGCAAGCTGTGGGCGGATATTGAGCTGTTTACATTTGAGGGCGCTGTGTACCGTTCCGCACTTGTGCCCGCGCCGATCGAGCGCATTAAAAGGCAGATAGAAGCAGTTTCACCTTTCGTTGACGAAATACTTTGCTATCAGCATATAGGACTTGTAAACGCGCCGGACTCTTCCGCGTTTTGCGGTCATCCGGATTCCGCAAAGCTGTATAACGCTCTGCGGGAAATGAACGGAAAATCAAAATAGCAGTTTGGTTATTACAATATTGAAAATATGCCGGAATAATTTTAAATGTCAAAAAGTTGAGTGGGAGGGTCACTTATGAAAAAAATCGTTAAAGGTATTCTGCTTGTGCCGATTATTCTTATCGCCATAGTGCTTATCGCTGTATTTGCTGTGTTCATTATCAGCTCATATAAGGTTGAATACGGCGCAGACGAATACCAAATTTCGCCGGCAGATTATGCAGACCTTGAACGGTTTACGGTAAACGGCGGCTATAAGCTGCTTGTAACCGACAGCGATAATCTGCCGATAGCCGAAAAATTTAACGGTTACATAGAAAAAATAATCGGCAAAAAGCTGGATGTGGTGACCGGTAAAAACGGCAGTCCGTATATTGAATTGACTGTAAAGCCCGGTTTAAAGGACGACTGTGTTTTTTCAGGCGACAACAGGAATATTACTATTTGCGCCGATAATAAAGACCACCTTTTGAGAGGTGCGTATGCATTTCTTGAGGAGTTTGGCGGCGTGAGATGCTATACCTCAAAGATGATAACATTTACCTCAGACAATATCTTTTTCCCCAAAAAAGAGGGAGGCTACACAAAAGCTTATAACGGCTATTTTGAAATGCTTGATACGGACTGGATAAGCCCCAAGGATGATGAGTATTCGTGGTTCAGAGGCTTTAATACCGATGAATACAGGTATGAGGTAAAAAATCAGGATGCTTCTGCCGAAACCGCTGCACAAGCCGAAAAAAGAATTACCGCCGAAAACGAATATTACTTATCACTCGGCGGCAGGTCACAGTACATTTCCGGCTTTGCTCATACATTTACCTCCGATTTTCTCAATAAGGAAAAATATTACGATAACGGTCTGGAGCTCGAATGCTACGCTCTCGATTCAAAGGGCAACAGAAGGCGCGATGAGCTTTGTCTTTCAAATCCGAGAACGCTTGAGATTGTTACACAGGAGGTTTTCGATATTCTTGAGAACAATCGGGCTGATACCGACAGGGTACTGTCTGCGAGATATGACAGGAATGCGCCTTTGCAGATTATTTCTCTTACACAGTCCGATGATTTAACAGGCTGCAAATGCTCCGAATGTGTAAAATGCGCCAGGGAACACGGCGGTTACAGCGCGCCAAACCTTATATTTGTAAATAAAGTTGCACAGGCTGTAAAGGATGCCGGCTACGACAATGTGGCAATAGATACATTCGCTTACAGATATACAAGACCGGCTCCCACCGATATTGTGCCCCTTGATAATGTTATTATCAGACTATGCTCAATAGAGTGCTGCTGCTCGCATTATATAGACGATGATAAATGTCTTGCGAATAAGGCGTTTATGAAGGATCTTGCCGATTGGAGCAACATCTGCAACAGAATTTATATCTGGGATTACTGTACCGACTTTTCATATTTCGCAACGGTTTTCCCGAATCTGAATGTGCTGGCACATAACATCAGAGTGTTCAGTGAACATAATGTTAAAGGCTTATATGAGGAGGGCAACTATACCCTCAATAAAGACGGCTATGACCCGGAATTTGCAGAGCTCAGAGCATACCTTATAAGCAAGGTTATGCAAAATCCGTATTGCGATTACAATGCGGTAATAAAAGATTTTTGTAACGCTTACTATGGTGAGGCAGGCGGAGATATTTTTAATTTTATAACCCTTGCCGACAAATTCGCGGGCAGAACACACTTGAATATATATAAAAATCCCCGAAATGTATTATCACTGAGTAAAAGCGAAATCAAACAGCTTGACGGTTACTTTGAACACGCAAAGGAGACCGCGACAGGGGAAGCCCTCGAAAATGTTAAACGCAGTGAAATAAGCTGGCGCTATGTTAAAATGTATAAAAAAGTGCTTGAATTCAGCAAAAAATCATCATTTGAAGTCAACAGGGAAAAGTTGCTGACCGACTTTGCAGCCACCGGCAACAGCAGACTTCACGAGGTGGAAAGCAATTACAAGCTCGCGGGACTCGGTCAGAACGCGATTATTGATTTAAGACCGTTGTTTGATTTGGTTGTCGGTAATTTTATTTACGGACCTTAAATATCACATTGCACGGTGCGGGTCAGAAATACGGTAAAAGATAAGCTTGTTTTTATGCAACTCAATTATACTGTAAAAACCTCTTTTTTCCTTTATTTTTTTATCCCGTGCGGAAACTCAAGGGGGAATTATTGACAAAAGAAAAAGGAAGTAGTATTATGTCCCGTGGTCTATTATTAAGAAAGGAACAGGATTTTGATAAAAATGCAAAGTCCGGAATAATAAAAATGAAGAGAGAAGCATATCCTACTATGATAACGCCATATACGGCGCAGGGCGAGGTTGATTTTGAAGCCGTGAAAAAAATAGCACTGTGGTATAAGGATGCCGGATGTGACGGAATTTTCGCTTCCTGTCAGTCAAGTGAGATTTTCTTTCTTACTGAGGATGAAAGAGTAAATATTGCAAAAACGGTTAAGCAGACCGTGGGGGACAGCATGACGGTTGTTGCGTCCGGTCATGTAAGCGACGGCTTTGAAGACCAGGTAAGGGAGCTCAACCGCATATGCGAAACGGGCGTTGACGGACTTATTCTCATTACCAACCGCATGGATATTGAAAATACAGGCGATGAAAAATGGATTGAAGACCTTTCCCGTCTTATTGAAAAGCTGCCTGAGGATGTGCCGCTCGGTCTTTATGAGTGTCCTTATCCCTACAAAAGACTTCTTACGGAAAAGATGATTGCCTTCTGCCTTTCAACAGGTCGCTTCCGTTTTATAAAGGACACCTGCTGTGACGAAAAGGAAATTGAAAGAAGACTTAAGCAGACCGAGGGCAGTGAATTTTATCTTTATAATGCCAACGCGCAGACACTTTATGCGTCACTTAAGGCAGGCGCAAAGGGCTATTGCGGCGTTATGGCAAATTTCCATCCCGACCTTTATGTAAAGCTGATGAAGCTTATGGACGCGGATGACGAAAAAGCACAGAGAATTGCGGACTTTTTAAGCATTGCCGCATTTACGGAGGGACTTGCTTACCCCGTTACGGCAAAATATCACATCGCTCACAATGCCGGAATACCCATTACCACGGTAACGCGCTGCCGCAAGGAAAGCGAGCTTACGGATTACCACAGGATGTGCGTTGACCAGATGGACAGACTGGCAAAGAGCTTTTGAGGCATGAAATGAAAAAAAGATTTCTGAGAGTCAGAGATGACTTTAGCGCTTTACCACTTTTTGATAAAATATTCGACATTGCGGTTGTTGCCGTTATGATTACGGTTACGGTGCTGCAGGCGGCACTGAAGGACGACGGTATAACGACGATGCAGCTCGGGCTGAACATTGCTTCATCACTCACACTTTTTATAACCCACTTCCTTTTTTCGCCGAAATGCGCACCGGGAGGACTGTCTCTCAAATGTCAGAAATACATAGATATAATCGTTCTTTTCGGCTCTGTGGGCGGTCAGTTTATCACAATGAACAAATATTATGATAATTACGATACGGCAACCCACCTTGTAACGGGCAGTGTGGTATGCTTTATCGCATATTACCTTTATGAATATTATTCAAATGAGCCGCCTTATAAAAACAAAAAGCTTTGTGCCATGTTCTGCTTTTTTATGTCGGTATCGGTTTCTCTTTTGTGGGAGATTTTCGAGTTCGTTTCGGACTTTCTTACCGGCAGCACCTGTCAGGGCTATGACCTCGGCGCAGGCAATGAAAAGTTTTTCTATTTTGATTGGTTTTCCTTTGCCGTTAAGCCGGAGCTTCCGGGTGCGATGTATGACACCTTTGCCGATGTTATCGCGGGGCTTATCACGGCGATAATCACTACTGCGGTTATTTCACGCCTTATGAAAAGAAAAGCCGCACATTTACAGAATGAGTCCCTGAAGACGGAAAGCGAGTTAGCTTTGAAGTGATTTATGAAATAAACTGCCATTGAGCTTATCAATAGGGCGGTTTATTTTTTTGCGTCGAAAGAGTTAAAAATATTAAACGAAGCATAAACATTACTATTTTTTCTGATTTCTATTGAAAGTTGCGGCTGAAAATGGCATAATATAATGTAATGAATTTTTTAAGGCGGTAGATAGGTATTGAAAAATGAAGTATATTCCGAGCTCAGGAAAATCAATGAAAGCAAAAGACGGGCGATAATTGAAAAGCATATATCAAACGGTGTGCTTATTCCCTGCTGTGACGGGGTGATTATCGGCGAGGATGTTAAAATCGGAAGGAATACTCTCATTTTAAAAGGAACGGTGCTTCTCGGAAACACGGAAATTGCGGGAGAATGCAAAATAGGCTTTGACAGCCTGATTTATGAAAGCAAAATCGGAAGCGGCGCAGCGCTTAACTGCGTGCAGTGCTTTGAGTCTGAGGTGGGGGAAAACGCGGATATAGGTCCGTTTGTTCATATCAGACCCGGCAGCGTCATTAAAAATCAGGTTCATCTGGGCAATTTTGTTGAGGTTAAAAACTCCGTTATCGGTGAAAAGACAAAGGTTTCGCATCTTACCTATGTGGGAGACAGCGATGTGGGAAACGGCGTTAACTTCGGCTGCGGCTGTGTTACGGTGAATTTTGACGGGAAGAACAAGCATCGCACAAAAATAGGCAATAGAGCTTTTATAGGCTGCAACACAAATCTTGTAGCCCCGGTGAAAATCGGAGAAAGGGCATATACTGCCGCAGGCTCCACCGTGACCGAGGATGTGCCGGACGACTGCCTTGCGATAGGCAGGGCAAGGCAGGTCAACAAGGAAGGCTGGGTCATTAAAAAATCACCTTACAGAGAATAAAAAGGGACGGAAAATATGAACGCGAGAATACTTTTCAAAAGAAGCGATTCTGCATATGACTGCATAATTGCCTGTTTAGGCAATCCCGGCAGGGAATATGAATTTACAAGGCACAACACGGGATTTTTGTTTTCAGCCGTGCTTGAGGATAAATTTCCCGTGAAAACCGCAAAGCTGAAATTTCATGCGGTGTGCAGGGATATTGATATAGACGGGCACCGCTGTCTGCTGATGAAGCCGCAGACATATATGAACAACTCCGGCGAGGCGGTACGAGAGGCGGCGGATTTTTACAAAATACCTCCGCAGAACATAATTGTTGTGTTTGATGATATTTCGCTTCCGGTCGGTAAGCTGCGTGTGAGAAGAAACGGCTCAGACGGGGGACATAACGGCATAAAGAGCATAATTGCCCATTTATCGAGTACCGATTTTCCGAGAATAAAAATCGGAGTGGGCGCAAAGCCGAACCCGGAATATGACCTTGCGGACTGGGTGCTTTCACGCTTTTCAAACGAGGAGCTGAAAGCTTTGCGAACGGCGGTTGACACGGGAATAGAGGGCTTACGGCATATTTTAGACGGAAATACGGAAAAAGCAATGAATATTTGCAATTGAAGGCAGGACGATGAACGCATTTATTAAAGCACTTCAAAAAGACCCGGCATACAGTACGCTGCAAAGGTGCATTGAAACAGGCAGCCTGCCCATGGGTTTGCTCGGGTTAAGTCAGATAAACAAAGCCGTCTGTATTGGCGGCGCGGTAAACAGCGGAAGAAAAGCCCTGGTGCTGTGTCCGGATGACGGACAGGCATCAAGGCTTACGGAGGATTTGGTTTCACTCGGTGTGAAGGCGGCAATATACCCGTCAAGGGAGTTCCGTTTCAGAGACAGCGAGGGGCAGTCTAGAGAATATGAGCAGCAGAGGATAGGCGTACTCGAAAAGGTGTTAAGCGGAAAATGCGGTGTTGCGGTGTGCTCGGTTGAAGCGGCGTGTCAGTACACACTTCCGCGTGCCGAGCTTGAAAAACGCTGTGTCACAATGAAGCTCGGGGATGAAATGAGCCTTGACGGGCTGATTAAAAAGCTTGTCGGAGCGGGCTACACAAGAAACACGCAGGTGGAGGGAACGGGACAGTTCGCCTTGAGGGGCGGTATACTTGATGTTTTCACTCCGCAGTCCTTAAGCCCGGTCAGAATAGAGTTCTGGGGCGACAGCGAGGATTCAATAGCTTATTTTGACACCGAGACGCAGAGAAGAACCGAGCAGATAAAGGAAATCAGCATAACTCCGGCAACGGAGGTGCTGTTTGACTCCGATGAGGTGCTGCTGTCGAGGCTGAAGGATTTTATTTCACAAATCAGGGGCAAGGGCTCCGTGAAGATGAAAGCCACGGTATCGGAGGACATTGAAAAGCTGACCCACGGCATAAGACCGTCCGCTACGGACAGGTATCTGCCGCTTGCATATGAAAATAACGAAACGGTTTTCGATTATTTTGACGGAGGACTGCTTTTTGTGTGCGAAAGCTCCGCAGTTCACGCAAAGCTGCAAAGCGTTTCAAAGCTTTTTATGCAGGATATGAGGGCTCTGTCGGATGAGGGCGTGCTCATAAAGGGACTTGACAGGTTTATGTTAAGTCCTGCGGATGTGCTTGAAAAATACGGCGGCATGGGCGCGGTGTATCTTGATAATCTTGCGCGCGGCAGCTTTGACACACCCGTAAAGGCACTTGCAACCATGCGCACCGAGCAGCTTCCGGCATGGGACGGAAGCCTTGAGCAGCTTGCGGGCGACCTTGAGCCGGCAATGAAAAGGGGATATGCCTGCGTTGTTATGGCAGGCACGGAAAAGGCGGCAAAGGAAATCAGCTACGACCTTGAATCCCACGGCATAAACAACCATTATTTCCCTGTTGTGCCGGGTGAATTTTCGCCGTCGTGTGTGTCCGTGCTTTCAGGCGGCGTTTCTTCGGGAACGGTTTTTACGGATGCATCGCTGATGCTTATAACATATATAAGAGGTGCTTCGTCCAAACGCGTTTCGGCTGCGGCAAAGGCGGTTAAAAAGCACAAGGGATTACATTCGCTTGAAGAAATCAGCGCCGGTGACTATATCGTTCATTCCGTTCACGGCATAGGCGTGTTTGACGGTATACAGAAGCTTGAAAGCTCCGGCGTTGTGAAGGATTATATAAAAATACGGTATGCAAAGCAGGATGTGCTTTATGTTCCTGTGACGCAGCTTGACCTTGTTTCAAAATATATTGCTCCCGGCGACGGCTCCGGCTCAAAGGTTAAAATAAACCGTCTCGGCTCCGGCGACTGGCAGAAAACGCGCAAAAAGGTTAAGGGTGCTGTTAAGGATATGGCGGCACAGCTTACGAAAATATACGCGCAGCGGCTGGGCTCAAACGGCTTTGCATTTTCGCCCGATATTGATATGCAAAGCGACTTTGAGCGGCGGTTTGAATATGACGAAACGGACGACCAGCTTGTCGCCATTAACGAGATAAAAAGCGATATGGAAAAGCCCTGTCCTATGGACAGACTGCTTTGCGGCGATGTCGGCTTCGGCAAAACGGAGGTTGCCTTGCGTGCCGCGTTCAAATGCGTGGCGGACGGCAAGCAGTGCGCCATTCTCGTACCGACAACAATACTTGCCTTTCAGCATTATCAGACCATAAAAAAGCGGTTTGAGGGCTTTCCGATAGAAGTGGAAATGCTTTCGCGTTTCAGAAGCACCAAGGACAGGACGGTTGTCAAAAAGGGGCTGAAAAGGGGAAGTGTCGATATTGTTGTCGGCACTCACAGCATCATTTCAAAGGGTGTTGAATTTAAAGATTTAGGTCTTCTTATTGTTGACGAGGAACAGCGCTTCGGCGTTTCACAAAAGGAAAAGCTGAAAGAGAAGTTTCCGCTTGTGGATGTGCTGACCCTTTCGGCAACGCCGATTCCAAGAACGCTCAATATGTCCATGACGGGCATACGCGATATGAGTATACTTGAAATTCCGCCCGCGGACAGACATCCCGTGCAGACCTATGTTATTGAACATGATATGGAGGTTATCTGCGAGGCAATAGACAGGGAAATAAGGCGCGGAGGACAGGTTTATTATCTGCATAACCGCGTTGACAACATAGAGAGAACCGCCTATATGCTGCATGAAAGTCTGCCGGATGCGAAAATAGGCATAGGGCACGGTCAGATGAGCGAGGACGAATTGAGCGAGGTATGGAGAAAGCTGCTTGAGCACGAAATAGATATTCTCGTCTGCACCACCATAATAGAAACGGGTGTGGATGTGCCTAATGCCAACACGCTGATTATTGAGGACGCGGACAGAATGGGCCTTGCCCAGCTGCATCAGATAAGGGGCAGGGTCGGCAGAAGCTCAAGAAGGGCGTTCGCGTATCTCACCTTTAAACGCGACAAGCAGCTGTCGGAGGTTGCCGAAAAGCGGCTTTCAGCCATAAGGGAATACACGGAGTTCGGCTCCGGCTTTCAGATTGCCATGCGCGACCTTGAAATAAGGGGCGCGGGAAACATTCTCGGCGCACAGCAGCACGGACATATGGAGGCGGTGGGATATGAAATGTATCTCCGGCTTCTCAATGAGGCGGTAAAAGAGGAAAAGGGCGAAAAGGACCCGGAAAAGGACGAAAATGAGTGCCTTATTGATATGCAGATTGACGCGCATATTCCGGAGGAATATATCACCACCGTCAAGCACCGTATCGCCATGTACCGCCGCATTGCCGAGATACGCACGCAGGAGGACGCGGACGATGTTCTTGACGAGCTGACAGACCGCTTCGGTGAGCCGCCGGAGTCCGTAAACGGGCTTATCCGTGTTTCGCTTCTTCGCGCAACCGCGCAGGAATTAAGCATTTACGAGGTAAACCAAAGAAACAACACGCTGCTGCTTTTCTGCAACAGCATAGATATGAAGGCTGTGGCGAGGCTGAGCACCTTCATGCGCGGCAGAGTTATGGTATCGGCTGCGGCAAAGCCGTATATATCGGTGAAGCTGGATGACCGTTCACCGCTTGAAACTCTTTCGGATGTGTTCAGGATTCTTTTGATACATCCGTCAAATCAACAAAATCGGGGAGAATGAATATGAAATATTATATTAAACAAAAGGTTTTTTCGTGGGGTGACAAATTCAATATTTTTACCGGGGACGGCAGAACCGTTTACACGGTGAAGGGCGAGGTTTTTTCATGGGGTAAAAAGCTTCATGTATATGATGAAAACGGGGACGAAGCGGCGTTTATACATCAGAAAACCATGTCGCTGCACCCGAAATACATTATCAGCATAGACGGAGAGGATGTTGCGGCGGTAAGAAAGGAATTTACCTTTTTAAAGCCGAAGTATACAATTGACGGGCTGGGCTGGAATGTAAGCGGAAAAGCGTGGTGTCACGACTATAAAATAGACAACGGCTACAGCACGGTGGCTGTTATCAGCAAGCAGTGGTTCACATGGGGCGATACCTATGAGATAGAAATACTGTCAGAAGAAAACGAGATAGAGGCACTGTGCGTTGTGCTGATAATAGACGCGGTTCTTGACTCACAGCAGGCGGCAGAAAACGGATGAAAAAATTTTTCGACGCGGCAGAAATGCTTTTCGGTCTCGTGTTTCTGTTTTACTTTTCTTTTCTTAACCGCAGCGGTGCAAGGCTCGACTTTGTTTATCTGTGGGCGGCGGCAGGCAGTGTGTTCTTTTTGAAGGGGGCAATTTTTGCCGTTTCGGGCAAAATAAAAAAGCGGATGCCGAAAATTTTCTCATCCGCTTTTAACGCTGTATTTGCGGTATATATACTTACCGCATCGGTATTTTATATATGCGTGTTCGGCTCCATGGCGTTTACCGCGCCTGCCGGATGTGACTGTGTTGTGGTGCTGGGCGCGGCTGTGGTTTACGATGAGCCATCCGATATGCTGCGCGACAGGATAGACGCGGCTTATGAATACCTTGCCGCCAACCCGGATGCGGATGTTATCTGCACGGGCGGAAAGAGCGCGGAGGATATTGTCAGCGAGGGCGGCTGTATCGCGGACGCGCTTATAAATATGGGTATAGACGAAAGCCGGATAATCCGCGAGGAGCAGTCTTCAACCACGGTGGAAAATATACGGTTTTCGAGGGATTATCTGCTGAAATACGATTCGGCGGCAGTGGTAACAAGCGGCTTTCATATTTTCAGGGGTAAATGCATTGCGCGTGCGCTGACACCGCTTAAGGTATACGGAATTTCATCCTCAGGAATAAGTGCGTTCACGCCGCATTATATCATGCGTGAATATGTCGCGTTTGCGGTCGATTTATTCAGAGGCAGCTATAGGGAGTAAAGAAAAATCAGTTTTTATTTTATGATATTTACCGAACGCCTTTCAACACATTTTCTTTCGCTGTCGGTAAAGTCAACGGCGGCATAGTTGCTGTAAAGTGCGATTCCGCAGCCGATGAAATCAGTTACATTATTTTTAGCATCCCTTATATATTTTGAGCCGATTACCACGGGGCACATATATTCAAAATTGTCAAGCTTTTCACCCTTAAAGACAACTGCCGTCTGATGTAAATGACCGCTGATGAGAAGCTGCGGCTTTACCTCACGGCGAAGCTTCCATATCCATGACCTGTAAAGGGGCTGTTCAATGTCAAACGGCGGAACATGGAGATATGTGAACGGGTTATGTGAAATGATAATGCGGTATTTAACGCCGGGAGCCGCATATTCATCAGCAGCATTTTCAATCACTCTGTCAATAAATCTTTCTTCTTCAAGTCTGAATTCGTGGCAGCTTATTGAATGACCGTATTCCTCATGGTCATCGGGCTTGTCCTCGCCGCAGTCGAGCACCATGCCCCACAGCACACCGAGACGGAAGGTGAAATATGATTTTCCGCCGTCCGTGGGCGTATACTTTTCAAGCTCCTCGGCGGCACTGCCGCGTAAATCGTGGTTTCCCCTTGAAAATACGCATGGATGCTGACCGGCTGTTATATCGGAGCAGAGCTTATAAATAATTTCAAAATTTTTCACATCTCCGCTGTGGTCGATAATATCGCCGTTGAGCACAAGCAGGTCAAGCTCATCACCGAAATATCCGCCTGCCATGGCTGAATATTTGTCGTGCCCGTGTGTATCCGAAAGGTGATATATTTTTATTCCTTCAAGCTTTTCAACCGGCTTGAAGGGTATTTTTATGCTGACGGGAGACGCGGTTTTGGTGAAATACGGAAGCCTTTTTATAACGGGACGGATACACACCGTGTATTCCTTGTAGAAATTCAGCTCCTTCATCGGCACGGTAACGCTGTGAACGGGGTCTTTCGAGCGCAGAATACCGTTTGAATGGTCGGAATATTCCGTGTTTCCGACCTTTACGGAGAAAAACGCTTCCTTTTGAGTGTATACGGATATGCGGTAGCTGTTGCCTACGGCGAAAACCGCGGGATAATGCTTAAGAACGGAGGGAAGTGAAGAATCAGCCATTTATATATCTCCTTTGAAAATAAAATAGTCGGGCTCAATGCCTGTAAGATGAAGCCTGTCATTTTGCTGCTTAAGCTTCGGAGTATCGTTTTTATAAAGAATTATTCTGGTTATACTGCAATTGTCGTTAGACCAGCGGAATAAACCGCCGTTTTCAATTCCGAGCACATATTCATAAACATATTTCAGAAATGTGCCGTGGGAAACGACCATGATGCGCCTTGCGCTTTTGCTTTTTTTAAGTATATAATCCATGCTTCTTTTCGCACGCAGACGGCGGTTTTCTTCGGTGTCCGCAATGGGTGTATAATGAGAATACGGAACAATGATTTTATCCGACATGGAAGCGAGCGTTTTTTCGTCCGTGCCGGAAATTTTTGTGTCCGTTTCCACAAGAAAGGGGACAAGCTCAATGCTTAAATTCAGTTTTTCGGCTGTGGGTACGGCTGTGCCGACGGCACGAAGCAGGGGGCTTGAATAAATCGCGTCAATACCTCCTGTGAAAAATCTGTTTGAAAGAAGCTGCGCCTGTTTTTGCCCCACAGGGGACAGCGGAGGGTCGTCGGGATGATGAGCGGGGGCGTTTTCCCTGTTTTCCTCGTTGCCCCACGAACGGGCGTGACGGACAAAAATCAGCTCTTTATCAATTATTTCCTGTGCCATAAGTCACGGCTTTCTCCCTCGTATGTGTCTTCTTTAGAATAACACAAAATACAGGAAAATGTCAACCGCAGATGAAATTGACTTTTCGGTTGACATTGTTGCAGCTTGCGGATATAATGAAGATAGAATTTTACCAAATCAAAGATGATACCGTCTATGTGGAGTATGTCATTGACTGCCGAAGCGACTACCAATGGCTGCTTGAAGACGGTTGAAATTATATTTATTAAATAAAACAGAACAGGAGAATTTTTATGGCTTTTCATATATTGCATCTTGAAAATCCCGCCTGTGAGTGGGAAAATTCCTCTCCTGTCGGCAACGGCAGACAGGGAATGTGCATCTTCGGCGGCACGAAAAAAGAATATATTTATCTTAATGAGGAATCTGTCTGGTCATCTGACGGAAACGAGGGGCACGACCCGGATTTCAGAGGCAAGCTTGATAAAATCAGAGCTCTGTTTTTGCAGGGCAGAAACGATGAGGGTGAGGAGCTTGCAAAGCAGATACTTGACGGCTCTTTTTCAAGAATACATTCCTATGAAACGGCGGGCAGGCTTGTTATTGATTTTGCGAAAAGCGGAGAATATACGGGGTATTACAGGGATATTGACCTTGTTAACGGCGTTGCGGCTGTCGGTTATGACGGCGTATACGGAAAAACACGGTACACCGCTTTCTGCTCAAAGCCGGACGATATTATGTGTTACTGTGTGAAAACCGAAAACGCGGCGGATTTCCGTGTTGAATTTGAAAGACTGCGCATAACGGACTGCCGGTATGAAAATGCGGCGGCGGTATATACCTGCTCAACGGCACTCGGAGAGCATCTGTTCTGCGTCGGCATCAAGGTGTGTACGGACGGGGAGCTGTCGTTTGATAACGGCTTTTCTGTAAAAAACGCCCGCGATACGGTGATATATATTGACATTCAGACCGCGTTTAAGGGCGATGATTTCCGTCAGCGCATTAAAAAAATTGATAACCTTGAAAAAGCGGATTTTGACGGAATCCTCGGCAGGCATGAAGAAGATTTTTCCGCGCTTATGACAAGAAGCGAGATATGTCTCAGGGGGGAGGATTTTTCCGCTGTTCCTGTTGGTGAAAGGCTTGCGGCGCTGAGAGACGGAAAAACTCAGCTTGACCCGGGTCTTATAAGCCTTTATTTTGATTTCGGAAAATATCTGCTTGCTTCATCATCGCGCCCCGGCTGTCTGCCGGCAAATCTTCAGGGAATTTGGGCTGAAAAATACGAAAATCCGTGGAACTCGAATTACACTATAAACATAAATATTCAGATGAATTACTGGCAGTGTGAGCAGGCGAACATTGCCGAGTGTCATGAGCCGTTATTCGGCTATCTCAACAATATTCTTCTGCCGTCGGGACAGAAAACCGCGAAAATCAATTACGGCGCGAGGGGAACGGTGGCGCACCATATTTCCGATATTTACGGCTTCACCGCACCCGGTGACGGACTGTGGGGGCAGTGGCCGATGTCTGCGGCATGGTTTGCGCGGCATTTGTGGGAGCATTATCTTTTCGGCGGTGACAGGGAATATTTAAAGAACGAGGCGTATGATTACATCAAAAACTGCGTAATGTTTTTTGAGGATTATCTGTTTGAGGACGGAAACGGAAGACTGCTTTCGGGTCCTGCCGCTTCGCCCGAAAACAGCTATCTTTTCGGCAAGGACAAAAAGAAGGTCTATCTCGGCGTTTCCCCCACAATGGATACCGAGATAATCAGCGACCTGTTCAACGCATACATAGAAACGGAAAATATTCTCGGCATTGACCCCGAGTACAGGGAAAAGGTTAAAAATATGCTTTCGAGGCTTGTGCCGCTCGGCGTGGGCAAATACGGTCAGCTCAAGGAATGGATTGAGGGTTATGAGGAAAGTGAGCCCGGACACAGGCATATTTCTCATGCCTACGGTCTTTATCCCGGCTGCCTTATCACACGCGAAACGCCGGAGCTTTACGCGGCAATAAGAAAAACGCTTGACAGACGGCTTTCGTTCGGCGGCGGTCACACGGGCTGGAGCCGTGCATGGCTTGTAAATCTTTTCGCAAGACTGCGCGACGGCGAAAAAGCCGGGGAAAACCTGCGCCTGCTGTTCACAAAATCCACAAAGGACAATATGTTTGACAACCATCCGCCGTTCCAGATAGACGGAAATTTCGGCGGCGCGGCGGGAATATGCGAAATGCTTATTCAAAGTCACGAGGGCTTTATTTCGCTTCTGCCGGCGGTGCCGGAGAGCTTCGGCGGATATTTCAAAGGACTTCGCGCAAGGGGCGGTTATACTGTTTCGGCGGAGTTTGAAAACGGCAGAGTTAAAGGCTTCTCGGTAATTTCAGACACGGACAGCACCGTAAAGCTCGAGCTTGAGGGTGTGTCAGCCGTGAAAAACGGTGAAAATATTATCAAAACACAGGACGGATTTATCAGCTTTGATGCGTCCGCCGGTGTAAAATATGAATTTATTGCGGAGGAGAAATAAATATGCTTTACAAAAAGAATGTCAGCGAAAGTCTTTCCGATGAGCTTTTTAAAAATCCCACAAGCGAATACAGGGGAACACCGTTCTGGGCATGGAACTGCAAGCTTGAAATAAATGAGCTGAAAAGGCAGATTGAAGTGTTTAAGGAAATGGGTCTTGGCGGCTTTCATATGCACGTGCGCACCGGTCTTGACACCGAATATTTAAGCGATGAATACATGGATATAATAAAGGGCTGCGTGGAAAAGGCAAAGAACGAAAAAATGCTGGCGTGGCTTTACGATGAGGACAGGTGGCCCTCAGGCGCGGCAGGCGGAATCGTGACAAAAAATCACGCATACAGGCAGCGCAGCCTTGTTATGTCAAGCGAAAAAAAGGATGCCGCAAAGCTTGTTGCCTGCTATGATGTTGTGCTTGACGGGAATGCATTTCTTTCGTCATACAGAAGAATAGAAGAAAATGACGCGGCGCAGGGCGATAAGTGGTATGCTTATCTTATTATCAGCGGCGATGACACATGGTATAACGGGCAGGCATATGCCGATACGCTCAACAAAAAGGCGATTGAGAAATTTATCGAGGTCACTCACGAAAAATATAAAAATAAAGTAGGCGGCGATTTCGGGGAAGCCGTGCCTGCCATATTCACGGATGAGCCGCAGTTCAGCCGCAAAAGGGTGTTCGGCAACTCAACCGATAAAAAGGATGTTTCTCTGCCGTGGACGGACGATGTGCCCGAAACATTTAAAGCACAGTACGGTTATGATATTCTCGACTCCCTGCCGGAGCTTTTCTGGGAAAAGCCGGACGGACAGGTTTCCGTTACAAGGTATCATTATCATGACCATATTGCCGAACGCTTTACAGAAAGCTTTGCCGTGACCTGCGGCAAGTGGTGCGGCGAAAACGGCATTGCGCTGACGGGGCACATGATGGAGGAGCCGACACTGACAAGTCAGACGGCGGCTTTGGGTGAAGCAATGCGCTCATATAAGGGCTTCCAGCTCCCCGGCATTGATATGCTGTGCGCAAGATTTGAGTTTACAACGGCTAAACAGGCGCAGTCCGCCGCGCACCAGTACGGCAGAGAGGGCGTATTGAGTGAGCTTTACGGCGTTACCGGCTGGGAATATGATTTCAGAGGCTACAAGCTTCACGGAGACTGGCAGGCGGCTCTCGGCGTAACGGTGAGAGTGCCCCACCTCTCATGGGCTTCCATGCAGGGCGCGGCAAAGAGGGATTATCCGGCATCCATACATTATCAGTCTCCGTGGTATAAGAAATTCGGCATTGTCGAAGACCATTTCGGCAGGGTGAACACTGCCATGACAAGGGGAAAGCCGGAAATCAAGGTGGGCGTTATTCATCCCGTTGAAAGCTTCTGGCTGCACTGGGGACCCAACGACAAAACCGCGCTTATGAGAAGCTCCATGGATAAAAGGTTCCTTGATATGACCGAATGGCTGCTCAAGGGCAGTATCGACTTCAATTTCATAAGTGAATCCCTGCTGCCCGAGCTTTGCGAAAACGCAACTGCTCCGCTTAAGGTGGGCAAAATGGAATATGACACCATTGTTGTTCCCGGCTGTGAAACGCTGCGCGGCACAACGCTTGAAAGACTTGAAAAATTCCGTGAAAACGGCGGCAGACTTATATTTATGGGCGATGCGCCGAAATATGCGGATGCCGTACCGTCCGACAGGGGCAGAAAGCTGTTTGAAAAGAGCGTTTGCATAAGCTATGACAGGGCTGCTCTGTTGACGGAGCTTGACAGCGACAGGCTGGTAACTCTGCGCTATGCGGACGGCAGACTGACAGACGACCTTATTTATCAGTTAAGGGCGGACAAAACCTGCAAGTGGCTGTTTGTCGCACATTGCGCCGAGCCGTATAACAAGGATATTTCGGATTACAGTGATATAAATATCACGGTGAAGGGTGAATATACGCCCGTGCTTTATAACACATTAAACGGCGATATAAGCCCCGTGCATTTCAGCTATCTGAACGGCAATACGGTTATTGACCGCCGCGTTTACGGGTATGACAGCATTCTTTTAAGGCTTGACCCGGTTAAGAGCGAGAGCATACCGGCATACAGACAGCCGGAATTTGAAAATGTCATATATATCCCGGACAGAGTCGGATACGAATTGAGCGAGCCGAATGTGCTGCTGCTTGATATGGCTGAAACAAAGGTTAACGGCGGTGAATGGCTGCCGCGTGAGGAGCTGCTTCGCGCCGACAATGTATGGAGAAAAAAAGCGGGTCTTCCCAGACGCTGCGGAAGCAGTGTTCAGCCGTGGGTGATAGAAAAGGAAAAAGAAAAGGACACCCTTACTCTGCGCTTTATTATTGAAAGCGACATCACCGTTCACGGCGCGATGCTTGCGGTGGAGGAGCCTGAAAAAGCAAAAATCACCTTTAACGGAAAGGCTGTTGCTTCAACCGTCTGCGGCTGGTATGTGGATAAATCAATAAAGACCGTTAAATTGCCCGACATATGCATGGGCTATAATGAGCTGCTTATTGATATTCCGTTCGGTCCGCGTTCAAACACCGAATGGTGTTATATCATCGGCGAATTCGGTGTTCGTCTGAAAGGCTCACACGCCGTAATTTGCAGAAAGCCGAAGAGAATTTCGTTCTCGTCTCCGGTTAATCAGGATTTCCCGTTCTATGGCGGAAACATCACATATCATATTGATTTTGAAAGCACCGGC
>JAKSQS010000160.1 GCA_024404055.1 Clostridia bacterium
CTCTGATGTATCGCGGAGAGGGCTTTACTCTGACATTTTTAACCACCGCGCCGCAATATCTGTAACATTTTTCGGGTGAAAGGATGCTGACCTTAAGCAGCTCGTTAACATCGCCTTCACCGGGCTTGACCTCGGGAATATGGGGAACAAACGGAACGCCGAAGGTTGCCGCCGCTTCTCTTGCAAGACCCGTTATCGAAAGGCAGTCGGGACGGTTGGAGGTGATTTCAAACTCCGTTACCGTGTCGTCAAGACCGATTGCCGCGTGAATATCCGCTCCGGGCGTTTTGTCGCAGTCATCACCGAGAACAAAAATGCCGTCCTCAATGGCATAGGGAAAATCGTGAACGGTCAGTCCGAGCTCACCCAGTGAGCAGAGCATACCGCAGCTTTCGATGCCTCTGAGCTTGCCTTTTTTAATGGCTTTTTCGCCGTATACCACTGAATTGTCAAGTGCCGCGGGAACATAGTCACCCTTTTTGAGATTCTGTGCGCCCGTTACTATCTGAATGTTTTCGGCTTCTCCGATATTGACCTGACAGACCCAAAGATGGTCGCTGTCCGGATGATGCTCAATTTCTTCGATTTTGCCGACAACAATATTTTTCAGTCCGTTTCCTTCTTTTTCAAAGGACTCTACCTTTGAGCCGGAAAGCGTCATTTCGTCAGCAAATTTTTTGTCGTCTACGCCTGTTATATCTGCAAAGTCAAGCAGCCATTTTCTCGATAAATTCATACTTATTACCCTCCTTAAAACTGGGATAAGAACTTCATGTCGTTTTCATACATCAGACGAAGGTCGTCGATGCTGAAGCGGAACATGGTCAGTCTTTCAAGGCCCATACCGAACGCAAAGCCGCTGTAAACCTCGGGGTCAACACCGCAGTTTTTGAGAACCTTGGGGTGAACCATACCTGCGCCGAGTATTTCAATCCAGCCTTCGTTTTTGCACATGGGGCAGCCCTTGCCGCCGCAGCGGAAGCAGGAAACATCAACCTCGCATGATGGCTCCGTAAACGGGAAGTGGTGAGGGCGAAGTCTTATTTTTGTATCTTCACCGTAAAGCCTTTTTGCAAAGCTTTCAAGACAGCCCTTGAGGTCAGCCATTGTGATGCCCTTGTCAACCACAAGTCCCTCTATCTGGTGGAAAAGAGGGGAGTGGGTTGCGTCAACTGCGTCCGAACGGAAAACCCTGCCGGGTGATATTATTCTTATAGGCGGCTGCTGCTTTTCCATAACGCGAATCTGAACGGGGGAGGTCTGCGTTCTCAAAAGCATATTTTCCGTAATGTAAAATGTATCCTGCGTATCTCTTGCCGGATGCTCCTTGGGAATGTTCAGTGCCTCAAAGTTATAATAATCCCATTCCACCTCGGGGCCGGACGCAATATCAAAGCCCATTCCCATGAAAATATCCTCAACCTCTTCAAGGACAACGGAAAGGGGATGCTTGTGTCCGAGTGCGTTTTTCTTTGAGGGCAGAGTTACATCTATTTTTTCATTTTCAAGCTTTTTTTCAAGCTCCGCCGCCTTAAGCTGCTCCGACTTTGCGCTTATGGCTTCCTCAAGTCCGGCGCGTATTTCGTTGGCAAGCTGACCGATAACGGGTCTTTCCTCTGCGGAGAGCTTGCCCATCTGCTTGAGAATGGCTGTAAGCTCACCCTTTTTGCCGAGATATTTTACTCTTACCGCATCAAGCTCCGGCAATGCGGCACAGCCGTCAAGCTCGCAAAGTGCCGCCTGCCTGATTTGTTCAAGCTGCTGTTTCATATTTATCTTCTCCTTAAATTAAATGTATAATAAAACACCTTATCATATCATTTATACGCAAAATATGCAAGAGCTTTTTGCAAAAAAACAGAGCCCCTTTTTTCAGAGGCTCTGTTTTTTCATAACAAATCAGTTGTTAGCTATGTCGTTTTCAATCATACCGACAAGCTCATCGGCTACATGACCGTATTCTTCAACCTCAGCAGCAAATTCCTTGCGTGTAGCTGTTTCGATTAAGCCGAGAATAATCTTAACGAAAAGCATAAAAATTTCATTGAATTTTTCAAGTGACATGATTATCTCTCCTCTTTAAAATTATTTCTTTAATGAATTGATTACTTCTTCTGCCTCTGCAAGGATGTCGGTGAAATCAATATCGCCGTCAGTTGCCATTGAGATGAACTTGATCATAAGATCAATATACATCTTGAATAATTCCACGAGTTTTGCTTTAAGTTCTTCCATGCTTAGTTCCTCCGAATAATTTTTTTTACCAAATTCATAATTTGTTAAGATTATAATACTCACTTATTCTTCAATTGTCAATAGCGAATTTGAAAAAAATGAAAAAAATTCAAATTTTAAGATGAAAAAATCCGTTTAGATAAATGCCTGTATAATTGCAATAAAAAATATCGGCAGAATGATTGATTTTAGAGTATTATTATGTTACAATCCTGTTATCTATTATATAGGGAGTGACGGATATGAGATTGCTCAGCTCGGATGAAATGAAGCAGGTGGAGCAATATACGGCAAAATTCGGCTTAAGCTATCAGCGCATGATGGAAAATGCCGGTGCCGCCTGTGCAAGAAATATAAGGAATATAATTGAAAAAAACGGCTCCGGCGCAAAAACCGTTGCGGTGGTGTGCGGAAAGGGCAATAACGGCGGCGACGGATTTGTTGTGGCACGAAAGTTTGCCGAAAACGGATATAATGTCAGCGTTGTGCTTGCGGCGGGTTATCCAATGGGTCAGGAAGCCGTATATATGTATAAAATGGTCATTGACCTTGCCATACCGACAGTGTGGTACGATGCGGACAGATTAAGAAGCATACAGACGATAAAGAGCGCAGACATTGTTGTGGACGCGGTTTTCGGCTTCGGCTTTTACGGAGAGGTTCCCGGTCCTCTTGCGGAGCTGTTCAATGAAATATCGGCGGCACCCGGACTGAAATTTTCAGTTGATATACCGAGCGGAGTTTACTGCGACAGCGGCTTTTGCGCGAATGCCTGCGTAAAGGCGGATTATACGGTTGCGATTTCCGCACTCAAGCCTGCGCATATTATTCATCCCGCCTGCGACTGCTGCGGAGACATAATAGTTGCAAACATCGGCATTCCCGACGAAAGCTTTGCCGTTTGTGAAAATTCGATGTATACCTATTCATTCAACGAGGTTAAGGCACTGTTTTCAAAAAGAGTTGTCACCGGCAACAAGGGCGACTTCGGCAGGGTGCTTTGCATATGCGGCAGCAGAAATATGGTCGGTGCCGCAGTATTGAGTGCTAAGGCGGCACTGCGCAGCGGAGCGGGACTTGTGCAGGTCGCATTTCCCGATTGTGCGTATGCGCCGGTTGCCTCACAGCTTACGGAGACTTTGTTGCTGCCGCTGAACAGCAATTTGCAGGGCACATTGAGTGTAAGCTGTATTCCCGTACTGCTTGAGGAAATGAAAAAAGCGGATGCAATTCTCATAGGCTGCGGGCTGGGCATTTCGGCGGACACAAGAGAAATAGTACGCGCTGTAATAGAAAACGCGGACTGCCCCGTGGTGGCGGACGCGGACGCGCTGAATATAATTGCCGAAGAGCATGACATAATCGCGAGAGCCTCTTCTCCGCTGATTTTTACTCCGCATCCCGGCGAAATGGCAAGGCTGACCGGTATAAGCATAAATGCCGTGCAGACCGACAGGCTGGGGGTAGCTTCCTCATATGCCGCCGAAAACAGGCTGACGCTTATTCTCAAGGGCTCAAATACTCTTGTGGCCTGCGGTGCCAACAGTCCCGTGTTTGTCAATTCCACCGGCAACAGCGGTATGGCAAAGGGCGGCAGCGGCGATATGCTTGCAGGACTTGTCGCCGGCTTTACAGCGCAGAAAATGCCCGTAAGGGATGCGTGTACGGCTGCGGTGTATATCCACGGATATACGGGCGAAAATGTTTCCGACAAGCTTTCGTTAAGGGGAATGCTCCCGTCCGATATGATAAATGAGCTGCCTTATATTCTGAAGGATTTTGAAAATTAAAAAACAGAAAGGGTCAATATTATGTCAAAGGTTACTTTTATGGGTGCGGGAAGCACTGTGTTTGCAAGAAATGTTATAGGCGACTGTATGTGCAGTGAGGTGCTGCGCGACAGTGAATTTGCGCTGTATGATATTGACGCGGCGCGTCTTAAGGAAAGCTATGAAATTCTCGAGGCTATGAGGATGACCCTCGGCGGATACGGAAAAATAACCGCTTATCTCGGCGTTGAGAACCGCAGGGAGGCTTTGAGAAACGCGAATTTTGTTGTGAATGCCATACAGGTCGGTCTTTATGATCCGTGCACGAGAATTGACTTTGAAGTGCCGAAAAAGTGCGGCCTGCGGCAGACGAGAGGCGACGCCCGCGGCAGCGGCGGCATTATGAGGGCTCTGCGCACGATTCCCGTTATGGAGGGCTTTGCAAGGGATATGGAGGAGGTTTGCCCCGGCGCACTTTTCCTTAACTATACAAATCCCATGGCAATGCTTTCGGGATATATGCAGAGATATACCGGGGTAAAAACGGTCGGCTTGTGCCACAGCGTTCAGGTATGCTCCGAAACGCTTTTAAGGGAATGCGGAATGGATGACAAGCTTGACGGCAGAGTAGACCGCATAGCGGGCATCAACCATATGGCGTGGCTGCTTGAAATAAAGGATAAAAACGGAAACGACCTTTATCCCGAAATAAAGAAAATCGCAAAACAGAAATTACTTGAAGAGGATTTCAGCGATAAGGTCAGGTTTGATTATATTGATAAATTCGGTTACTACTGCACAGAGTCCAGTGAGCACAACGCCGAATATAATATGTTCTATATAAAAGATAAATACCCGGAGCGTATAGAAAAATTCAATATTCCGCTTGATGAATATCCGCGCCGCTGTGTTAACCAGATAGCGGGCTGGAAAGAGGAATATGAAAAGCTTAAAACGCAAAAGACGGTTGAGCATACCCGTTCGCATGAATATGCGTCAAGAATTATGGAAGCGGTTGTTACCGGCAATACTTATCAGATAGGCGGAAATGTGCTCAATAAGGACGGCGTTATTTCAAATCTTCCGAGGGAGGCGTGTGTTGAGGTTCCCTGCCTTGTCAACGGCAACGGCGTTCTTCCCTGCGCTATGGGTGCTCTTCCCGTGCAGTGTGCGGCGATGAATATGACCAATATCAATGTTCAGCTTCTGACAATTGAGGCGGCAGTCACGAAAAAGAAGGAGCATATTTATCAGGCGGCGTTTATGGATCCGCATACGGGCAGTGAGCTTGATATGGATACAATTATTAAGATGGTGGACGATCTTATCGTTTCTCACGGGAGCTGGCTGCCGAAATATGA
>JAKSQS010000161.1 GCA_024404055.1 Clostridia bacterium
ATTATTGTGGGGCTTTTGTGGTGCGTCACCATTGTCGGAATACCTGTCGGAAAGCAGTGCTTTAAAATCGCCAAAATCTGTCTTGCACCTTTCGGAAAAGATGTTGACCTGTCCGGCAAAGCAAGCTCATTGATTCTGAATATATGCTGGATAGTTTTCGGAGGCATTGAGCTTGCAGCAGAGGCGGCGGTCATGGGCATTATCTGTGCGTGTACCATCGTCGGTATTCCTTTGGCAAAGCAATATTTCAAAATCGCAAAAGTGGCCCTTTTGCCGTTTGGCGCAAAGATTTCATAAGAAAAAAAGCAACACAAAAAAGAAGGAAAATGAGCGGATTTGCTTTTCAAGGCAAATCCGCTTATTTCTTTATCAGATATATTTCTTTATGGTCAGTATATTCTTTCCGTCCTCATATTTATATTTAACATCGTCCATGGTTTTCTTGACAACAAAAACGCCGAGACCGCCAATGGAGCGTTCCTCCGCCGCAAGGGTTATATCGGGGTCTTCCTTTGCAAGCGGATTATACGGTATGCCCTCGTCCTCAAACCTGATGTACACTGTTTTGGGGTCGTCATGCTCAATAAACTTCACGGTAACGGGACCGGGTTCATCCGGATAGCCGTAGCGCACAATGTTGCTGAACAGCTCGTCCACGGCAACATTAAGCTGCATAACCGCTTTCATGGGACAGTCAAGCTTTTCAAGCTCCGATTCGATAAATTCGGTCACAGTGACTATATCCTGTATCTGCGCCTTTTCAAATTTTACAGAAGGAATGCCCACATATTTCAGCGCAACCATTGTAATATCGTCAAACTGCGGAGCACTGCCCACAAAACGGTCAACATCGGCTTTAACATATTTGCAAAGCTCCTCCATGCTTTCAAAGCTGCGTGAGTTGAGCACGGACAAAAGCCTGTTTTCACCGTACAGCTCATTTTCGGAGTTTGTCGCCTCGGTAACACCGTCGGTATAAAGATATATTATATCTCCGGGCTCAAGCTGAAGCTCCTGCTTTCTGTATTTAACGCCCTCCATGCCTGCAAGAACAAAGCCTGCGCGGGTTTTAAGATACTCAAATCTGCCGTCCGAATGCTTTACAAGCGGAGGATTGTGTCCGGCGTTCGCAAAGCGCACAAGACCCGTTGTAAGGTCAATTCCGCCCTGCCATGCGGTTACAAACATACCCGCGTCGTTACCCTCGCACAGTGCTTCGCTGCCGTAGGTGAAAACATCGTCTATGCCTCTGCCGGATTCGGTGAGGCTTTTCAGCTCCGTCATCGCTCTCATCATAAACATTGCCGCCGGGATACCCTTTCCCGAAACATCGGCAATAAGGAAATTGAGCGTATCGCTGTCTGTAATATAAAAATCGTAAAAGTCTCCGCCGACCTCCTTTGCCGGGTGCATACTCGCGTAAATCTCAAAGTCCTTGCGCCTATTGAAGGACGGCACAACATCCGGCAGAGCCGATGCCTGTATGTTTTTGGCAAATTCAAGCTCAGCGTCAATGCGTGCGGATGCATCGTCAATATATTTCTTCAGCGTATCCACCGTGGAATTTATATCATCCGACAGGGAGGCAAATTCCTCGCTTGTACGCACATCCACAATTTCATTAAGGTCGCCGCCCGTAATTTTTCCGAGAGACCGGTTTATTGACTTTATCTGATTTACTACCACCTTTTTGATAAGCAGATAAATGAGCGCGAACAGCACCGCGAAAACAAGAATTTCCATGAATGTGTTGATGTAAAGGGCAATATTGCGCATCTGCATTGCCTCTTCCGCAGGCAGCGCGGATAAAATGAAATAGCCCTCCGACATACGGTGTCTGCACAGACATTCGCAGCCGTTTATTTCCATGGAAAATGTTATGTCATCCTCCGGTATTTCCATACGCGTTGCAGCCTGACCGAGATTTTTCTTTCCGAATGTCCTCGGTGCGCTTACAACATTAAGCTGACCGTCCAAAATCAAAACATATCCGGTCTGCCCGAGATGTCGGTTACGGGTGATGCCGACCACCTGCTCGCTGATGTCCTCTTCAAAAGCTTTTGCATCGTAGCCGACCTGAATAAAGCCGTCCTCCGACTTTATTCCGGCATATTTGCGCATTACAGAGCTGTCAAAGAAGCTTGTTGCGTAGTCCTGCGCATATTCCTTCGTATTTCCGAGAAGACACAGAAATTCCCTGGACTGCCTGCCGGAGCTCATGTCGAAGCCGATATATTTTTTCACCGTGCTTTTATATACCATTCCCTTTTTGTTAACAAGGTTGATTTCGGCAAGGTTATATTTCTGCGCGATTTCATCTATATTCCCCTCGTCAAGCTCCTGCGCGACCCGGTATGTGATATTAAGCAGATTTGCGTCAGACGCGTCCGTTATATCCGCAGAGGTATCGACAATCGCCTGAACGAGAAGATTATCAGCCTGTGCCTCGGCAATTTTTGTCTGAAAGCTGAAAACAAAAATCGAGGTCACAAAAAACGCAAGCGTAACAGTAACAAGGAGCCACCGCTGTATCGTCTGCGAAATTCTTGTCTGACTGTTCTTCCTTCTGCCTTTTTCGCGCGACATGAGCATAAGCAGAAACGCAACAAACATCACCGACAGACCGTTAGCCGGTATCATAATATACGCGCATTTTTTAACCGCCGCCATGGCTGCCTCGGGGTTTGCCATGTTGGTTAAAAATACCATAGTCATATGGAAAACCTCCATAACAACGCCTATGGCAAGCGAAATGAAAACAGCGGGCTTCTTGTTTTCAAACATGAATTTGCGCAGCAGTGCGGCGTACACACCGGCAATAAAGGTTGAAACACTGCACGCAAGCCTTGTGAATGTGCCGACGCCCCACGCAACCGCAATCCAGCGTTCAACTCCGCCTATAACACCTGCAATAATGCCTGCCGGTGCGCCGAAAAACAGACCTGCCGAAAGCACTGCCGCGTCACGCACGTTCATCTGCGCCCCGTTAATGGGTACGCCGAGCTCCGTACCCATTACGGCAAGTGCGCCGAAAACAACGCCGAATATTATCTGTTTATATATATTCTTTATCTTGCCGAATTTCGTATATCTGTCAAGGGCATACAGCACCACAGACGCGACGGACGGCCACAACGCCGCAATGCCGATTTTTATATAAGCTTCTGTCATTTCAATTCCTCCGAAATCAATACAGCTTTATCCATTCAATATCCGCCCTGTCACGCGCCGATATGATTTTCAGTTTTATTATGTCCGTATCACGGTCAACCTTCAATATTCTTCTGCTGCCTATTGTTGTGCCCTGCGCAAGCTGTTTTATAATTCCGCAGTCATCAAAAAAAAGCTTAAAGCCCTCAACCCGTTGACCCTCGGATATTCTTTCGGCTATTTCAATAAAGGATATATGCCTTTTTTCGGGCAGAGTGAGTGTGAAAACAGACTGTGTGTCACTCAAAGCGGCTTCCTCAATTTTGCCGTCTGCCGAAATATCTTTTTCAAAGCTTTTTCTTATAAGCTCTCCGAGCTCGGCAAGCCGCTTTACATCACGGCTGTCGAATCTGCCGTTTTTCATCGGCGGAACATTCAGATTAAAGGTTGTATTGCCGCCCACAGTGCCGAGATATGTGTCAAAAAGCCTTTCAAGGCTGTGAGGCTGCTGCTGTTCGTGCCAGAACCAGCCGGGTCTTATTGACATATCGGTTTCCGCCGGGGAAAAAACAAGCCCCTTTGAATACAAAATATTTGAAAGTGCGCCCAGATCCCCGTCTGAATTATAAATTCCCTCAAGCGTACCGGCAAACGGACCCGCCCCCGTCTGTATGTTCTTATTGTGAAAGCACAGCTCCGAGGGAACAACAGCCCACTGGGCGTGAGCCGCTGTGCCGGATTCGTTTCCGCACCAGCGGATAATCCCGGCATCGTTAAAATAAGTGGCTTGCGGCTGATATTTTTCAATCAGCGCAAGGTATCTGTCAAAATCATACACCTGTTTTTTGCCGTTCGGACCTTCTCCGCAGGCTCCGTCAAACCAGACATGGAAAATTTCGCCGTAATTTGTCAGAAGCTCCGTCAGCTGATTGCAGTAATAATCATTATATTCATCTGTGCCGTAATATTTGCTGTTTCTGTCCCACGGTGAAAGGTAAAAGCCGAATTTCAAGCCGTATTTGCGGCAGGCATCGGCACATTCTCTCACCACATCCCCTTCTCCGTTTTTATACGGACTGTTTTTCATGCAATGCTCCGTATAAGCAGACTGCCAAAGACAAAATCCGTCATGGTGCTTTGCGGTGAGTATTATGCCCTTTGCGCCTGCGGAAATTGCCGCCCTCGCCCATTGCTCACAGTCAAGCTCCGTCGGGTTGAAAATTGCCGGGTCTTCCGTCCCGTCACCCCATTCAAGGTCGGTATATGTATTCGGGCTGAAATGCACAAACAGATAAAACGGCGTTTCTCTCAACATTCTGAGCTGCCTTTCATCAGGCTTTACCCGCGCCGCCTGCTTTATAAAATCATTAAATTCCATACAGCTGTCCCCCATTGGTTTTATTCTTTTATAAATATATCATAATACAAGCCGCATTGCAATACTGTCGGCAATAATAATGCCGCCGTGCCGGCGGGGTCGGAAATCTTATTAGTCACTTATTAGTCACCCGGGATGTTTTTAGGCAAAAAAATAAAACGCCTATACATCAAAAGCCTTGATATATAAGCGTTTTTTTAATGGTCCGAGTGGCGAGACTTGAACTCACGGCCTCTTGACCCCCAGTCAAGCGCGCTCCCAACTGCGCCACACCCGGTCAGCTCGTATACTATACCACAACGGATTTTGAATTGCAATACTTTTTTTAAATTTTTTTGTTTTTTTTTAAGAAAAACAGCAATTTTATTGTCCGTCCGGTTCATATATGCTATAATACCTTGAAAAAACAGCCGGAGGTTATTATATGATAACAACTGTATTATTTGATTTGGACGGTACCTTGCTTGACACCCTTGACGACCTTACGGATACAATGAATTACATTCTCGCCAAAAACAGCTTTTCCGCAAGAACACGGGATGAAATACGCAGCTTTGTCGGTGACGGAATAAAAAAGCTTGTAGAGCGTTCTGTACCCTTTTCAACCGACAGTGAAACCGTCGACAGGCTGTTTAATGATTTTAAGGCACACTATGCGGTTCACATGAAGGATAAAACCGCGCCGTATAACGGTATAACCGACCTTTTGAAGGAACTGAAAAACAAAAATATAAAAATCGGCATTGTTTCAAATAAAGTTGATGAAGCGGTCAGGGAGCTTTGCGGTTATTATTTTGACGGTCTTTTCGACA
>JAKSQS010000162.1 GCA_024404055.1 Clostridia bacterium
TGTCCTGAGGAAAAGGGGCTGACAAAGCAGGAGTATCTGCGCCTTTGCCGTACTGCCGAGAAAAGGGGCAATGAGCGGCTCAGCCTTATTCTGCAAACGATTTGTGCAACGGGAATCCGCGTCAGCGAGCTGCGCTTTATCACCGTTGAGGCGGTGAAGAAAAGTGAAGCCGCAGTAAGAAGCAAGGGCAAGCGCAGAACTGTCTTTATCGTGAAAGAGCTGCAAAAAAAATTGCTCCGCTACGCAAGGGAGCAGGGCATAACCTCCGGGGCTGTTTTTGTCACCCGTACAGGTAAAATAATGAGCCGAACAAACATCTGGCGTGAAATGAAAGTGCTGTGCAAAGAGGCCGATGTTAATCCGCAAAAGGTTTTTCCGCATAATCTCAGGCATCTGTTTGCAAGGGTATTTTATAATATTGAAAAGGATATTGCAAAGCTTGCCGATATTCTCGGCCACAGCAGCATAAATACAACAAGAATATATATAATTTCAACCGGCAGCGAGCACAGGCGCAGAATGGAAAAAATGAGGTTAATCACATAATTATTATTATGTTGTACAGCAGGCGAACCAAATATAAAACAGTCAGCTTCACGCTTACCCGTGAAGCTTTTTTATGGTAAAAAATTTTTTGAAAATATATATCTAAAAATGTTGAAAAATTGAATTTTATGTGGTAAAGTAAATAAAGAGTATATGTTTTTGTACTCATTTCTCAAATAAGCAACATAATAATAATTATGTTGACAAAAAATTGCTGTTTCCGTGCCGGACGGTTTTTAACTGTTCAGCATCAGTTTAAAATCAATTTTTACGGAGGTGTGTCAGTTGGCATATAAAGGTTTGGGAGAGATGCTGGTTATATCCGGCGATATAACCGAAGAACAGCTTCGGCACGCAGCCGATGTGCAGAAAAAAACGGGTAAAAAAATCGGTGATGTTCTTTATGAGCTGGGCTATGTTTCGCAGCGTGCGGTGTATGATGCCATTGCGCGTCAGTGCAATGTGCCGTTTGTGGATTTGTCGGCTCTCGTCCTGCCCAAGGAGCTTGCGCGCATTCTTCCCCGTTCCATAGCGCGAAAGCATCAGATCGTTCCCATCGAGTCTGACAGTAATACAGTTAAAATCGCCATGGCAGACCCCCGCAACTTTGTCGCTATTGATGAGGCACGCCTCGCCTCAAAGCGCAAGGTTATCCCCGTGCTTTCAACCGAGGAGGCCATAACCCGCGCCATAACCGATTTGTACGGCTCTGAAACTGCCGAAAAAGCCTTGCAGGATTTGAAAAATGACGGTGAGGATGACGCGCTGGAGACAGCGGCTGAAAATATAGACGGTGCGGACAATGAAAATGCCGCTCCGACGATAAGACTTGTAAACAGCTTTATTGAATACGCCGTAAACCAGAACTGCTCCGATATTCATCTGGAGCCCAGAGAAAACTTTATGGCGGTCAGAATGAGAATAGACGGTGTTCTGAGGCAGGTGTTCACCGTGCCGAGAAAAACGCAGAGCGCGGTTATCGCCCGTATAAAGGTTATGGGCAATATGAACATTGCGGAGCACAGAATACCGCTTGACGGACGCAGCAACGCCCGTGTCGGCGATAAGGATATAGACCTTCGTATTTCCACGCTTCCCACTGTTTACGGTGAAAAGGTGGTTATCCGTCTGCTTTATAAGTCGGGCAATCTGATGAATACGGGCGGCATCGGTCTTAAAGGCAAAAACCTTGAAAAGTTTGAAAATCTGCTGAAAAACAGCAACGGCGTTATTCTGATTGTCGGTCCCACGGGAAGCGGCAAGAGTACATCCATGTACACCATGATCGGTCAGCTTAACACAGAACAGGTAAACCTTGTTACGCTTGAAGACCCTGTTGAATATAACTTTGACGGCGTTAATCAGGTTCAGATAAACGAAAAGGTCGGTATGACCTTTGCAAACGGCTTGAGGAGTATTCTGCGTCAGGACCCGGATATTATTGCCGTCGGTGAAATCCGAGACGGTGAAACCGCGGATATTGCCATGCGCGCCGCCATAACGGGACACCTTGTTTTGTCAACGCTTCATACAAACGACGCGCCGAGCACCATAAGCCGTCTGCTTGATATGGGTGTTGAGGGATTTTTAATCTCCAGCGCGTTGAAGGGTGTTATCAGTCAGCGTCTTGTGCGCCGCATCTGCCCGAACTGCCGGCAGGAATACACCGCAAGTGAAGAAGAACAGGCAATGATTGGTCTGCCCTATGTTCCCGGCAGAAAATTTTATCGCGGCAAGGGCTGTCCCCTTTGCTTCAACACGGGCTATAAGGGCAGAACAGCCGTTTTCGAGATTCTGACACTGAACAAGGCTATGGAGCACGCCATAGCGGACGGGGCAACGCAAAGTGAATTTATGCGCCTTGTGCATGAAAGCGATTTTGTTCCGCTGATTGAAGACTGCGCAAAGCTTGTGCTCAACGGCACAACCACCGTGGACGAGGCATTTAAAACAGTTAACTCAACCGATGTATAACAGCAAAAGTAAGGATTACACTATGCAGAAAATTGACAGTATTATTTCTACGGCGCATGAAAAACGCGCAAGCGACATTCACATTACAGCCGGTATCCCCGTGAGAATGCGTGTGGACGGTGCCTTGTACGATATGAACAGTGAACCGCTCACCGGGGATGACTGTACCTGCCTTGCGCATGAAATCAGCAGCCGTACAAGCGAAATCAGCTCCATGGGCGAAATAGATGTTTCGTATACGAGCGCGGACGGTGTTCGCTGCCGTGTAAATATATATCGCGAGCGCAGATATACCGCAATAGCGATAAGGCTTCTCAATAAGGGCATACCCGGGTATGACGAACTCGGTCTTCCCCTTGTTGCAAGGGAATTTACAAAATATAAGCGCGGCATTGTGCTTGTCACGGGGCAGACCGGCAGCGGAAAAAGCACAACGCTTGCCTGTCTGGTAAATGACATCAATCAGCACAGCGCAAAGCACATTGTAACTCTTGAAGACCCGATAGAATATGTCCACCGTTCCGAAAAAGGCACGGTTCATCAGCGTGAGGTCGGCATTGACACCGCCTCCTTCGCGCACGGACTTGCCTCCGTGCTGAGAGAAGACCCGGATGTTGTTATGGTTGGTGAGCTGCGCCGGCTTAATGAAATTGAAGCGGCTCTCACCCTTGCCGAAACAGGACATCTTGTGTTGGCATCCGTGCACACAAATTCCGCGGCTGACACCATTGACAGAATTGTGGATGTTTTCCCTGCAAATCAGCAGGCGCAAATAAGGGTGCAGTTGAGCATGACGCTCAATGCCGTGCTTTGTCAGCAGCTTATCCCCGCTTTACACGGCAAGGGCAGAGTGCTTGCAACAGAGGTTATGATGATGAACGGCGCAATACGCAACCTGATAAGAGAGGGAAAAACGCCGCAGATTGAAAACAGCATTGCCACAAGCGCGGATATTGGCAGTCACCTTATGGATAATTCCATTGCCGCCCTTTACAAAAAAGGCAGGATAAGCCGGGATGACGCACTGGTTTATGCCCACAATCCGGACTATCTGTTGAAGCTTATAAGATAATACATATTAATATATTAAATTTTCGGGGTGAAGATATGAAAACATACCGTTATCGCGGTTTAACCTCCGGCGGTGCCGAGGTTGAGGGCGTTGTTGAAGCCTTTAATGAAAAAGACGCTGTTACAAAGGCGCGTGAAAACTGCCGTATTATTACGGAGGTTTCGCCTGTCAGTGCCGGAAAAATGGACGAGGGGATGAATCGTGACATCGGCGTTCTGCTTTCCGGCGGCAGAATAGAGCCGAAAGAGCTCAGCGTTCTTTGCAGCCAGCTTGCAATTGAATTGAAAGCAGGTCTGCCGCTTGTCCGTTCGTTGGAGCTTACGGGCGAAAATGAAGAGGATAAGCGTGTTAAGCGTATGCTTAAGGAGGTTGCGGAGGATGTTCACAGCGGCGTTTCTCTTGCAGACAGCTTTGAGTCGCGCGGCTCGTTTTTGCCGAGAACCTTTATTGAAACCGTGCGCGCAGGTGAAAGCAGCGGTAAGCTTGATGAATGCTTTGAGCATTTGAAGGTTTATTATGAGGATTCGGCGGCGGTGTCCTCCAAGGTAAGGGGCGCGCTGATTTATCCCGTTATGCTTATAGCCGTGGCGGTGGTAGTTGTCGCAATTATTATGATTAAGGCGGTGCCTGTGTTTGAAAAGAGCTTCGCGAGTCTCGGTAACGAGCTTCCGGGCGTTACAAAGTTTCTTATTTCATCAAGCCATTTCTTCCAGAAATACTATCTTGTTATCATTGCAATTATTGCCATTATCGCTATCGGCTTAAGGGTGTTCGGCAAAACAGACAAGGGAAAGCACATATTCGGCACAATTGCCCTGCTATTTCCCGGCATTGGTCTTGTCAATAAAATGAACGCCTGCTGCCAGTTTGCAAGCACCATGAACATTATGCTTTCCGCAGGTCTTCCCCTGACAGAGGCAACAAGAATCACCGGCGCGGTTATCGACAATGTTATGATAAAAGACGACATCAACAAAGCGGTGGACGGCGTTATTGAAGGCAAACGCCTCGGAGACGGACTGCGTGAAAGCAAATGGCTTGCCTCCATGCTTGTTGAAATGACCGCTGTCGGTGAAGAAACCGGCAACATGACCGATACGCTGGAGGTCGTTAACGATTATTATAAAAAGGAAGTGGCAGCCTCCGTCACAACCGCCCTCGGAATTATGGAGCCGTGCATAACCGTGGTTATGGCACTTCTGGTTGTATTCATTCTTCTTTCCGTTTATCTGCCGCTGTTCACAATGTACGGCACTGTTTAAATTTTGTTTGTAAATGCTGCACCAACCACAGCTTTACGATATATTAAATAAAACTGAAAGGATGTTTTTAAAATGAACAAATTAACACAGCTGAAGAACAAAAAGGGCTTCACGCTTATCGAAATGCTTGTTGTTATTGCTATCATCGCTATCCTTGTAGCAATCATTATCCCCACCGTATCCTCCTCAACCACAAAGGCAAAGGCTGCAACTGACGCATCCAACCTTCGTTCCGCAAAGGCAGCCATCACAGTCGGTATCCTTGATGGATCCATCAAGACTGAAGCTGATGTTGATACTGATGCTCTTGGCATTGAAACAGAATCAGCCTCCGATGACGGAGAATTCGGTTGTACAATTACAGCGGGTGACGGTGCCGTTAGTGTCGAGGTGTATTATGGCGAACCAGAAAATAACATTGCGCACTATGCTGAATTAGCAGGAAATGCTGCAACAGGCGGCGGTGA
>JAKSQS010000163.1 GCA_024404055.1 Clostridia bacterium
ATCATTTGTGGGATTGGCAAGCCTTGTGTAAAAATAGCCGTCCGCTTCAAGGTCGAAAAGCTTGCCCATTTCAACGCTGGAATCGTATTTATATGTGGTGCTCTGATATATGGGAAGAACTCTGGGCTCTCCGTTTTTCGGTGTGTAGCCGGACTGTACGCATTTTGTGTCGGGTCTGTAATTGCTCATTTTTTTGTTCCTTTCAGTTTTAATTATTTATTGATAAAGACTTTTGAGAAGATCTTTTGCTTCTTTATATGTATAGCCGCCGGGTGTTGCAAGAAAATTTCCGGGTACTGACGGAGAAAATCTTTCCGTATATCTTTCAAGCTGTTCATCAGTCATTTTTATTTGCGGAATGTCGGCAAGCAGAATAACCTTTCTTTTTATCTCCTCTGCCGTTTCTCCTGTCATTTTTTCAATTTGCTTCAGCTTTTCGGGACAGTAAACAGCGGCTCTGTCAAGCAGGGCGGGCGTAAATGCGGCGCACGCCTTGCCGTGCGGAATACCGTAATGCTCTGTGAGAATGTATCCCATAGGATGCGGAAATGCGGTTCCGCAGGCGTTGAGAACAATTCCCGCATAAAGCGACCCCATATAAAGCTCCTCGCGAAGCTTTTCGTCGGGAAGCATATCGCGGTTTTCAAGCAGGAAATTCAGTCCCTTCCATATGAGCGGTATTCCTTTATAAGCAAACATGGTCGGTATATCCGTGCATTTTTCAGTGAAAAAGCCTTCAACCGCATGGGCAAGCGCGTCAAGCGCGGTGGAAACCGTAACGGAATACGGCATGGAGCAGGTATAAGTGCTGTCCGCATAAACAAGGCTTGCATAAAGCGAAGGACCCTTTATGCTCTTTTTTCTGCCCGACTTGTTTGTGAGAACCGAAACTGCACTGACCTCACTTCCGGTGCCGGAGGAAGTGCCGACAAGAACAATCGGCAGGGGAGAGTTGACGAAAGGCTTTATATAAATGTCGTCATTTTCTATGCCGGGATTGGCAGTCATAACGGCTATCGCCTTTGACGCGTCAAGTGCGCTTCCGCCGCCTATACCGACAATAAAATCCGCGCCGAAATCAATGAATTGCTTTGCGGCCGCAGTGCAGTCCTCCGTCAGCGGATTCGGTTTTATGCCGTCAAACACCGTATAGCTTATTCCAACGCTGTCAAGGGCTTTTTTCATATCGTCAAGAGCTCCGCTTTTCTTTGCGGAGGTACCGCCTGTTACAATACCGCACTTACTGCCGAACTGTTTCATCAGCTCGGCTTTATTTATCAGACAGCTCTTACCGCTGACTACCCTTGAAGGCATAAAGAAATCAAAATCCACACAAATCATCGCCTTTCTTATAATACTATCATATAAGTATATACAAGTTATCTGTTGATGTCAAGAATTTCCCTTGATATAAGTAATGTTTTTTCCGGGAGTTTGGCTGTCTTTTATAAAAACCTGTACCGCAGGAAAAATATAATTAGATTATTTGTCAATTGCAAAATTTTTCCTCTTATTATAAAATATGCTTTGGTTAAAATATAATAGGATAAATTTGAAAGGATGTAACTCAAATGATGAATGTTCTCAACAAAAAGACGGTTGAAGATATCGATGTAAAGGGCAAAAAGGTTCTTGTACGCTGTGACTTCAATGTAAAGATGGAAGACGGAGTTATTACCGATGACAAGAGAATAGTTGCTTCTCTTCCCACGGTTAAATATCTTCTTTCACAGGGCGCAAGGGTTATCCTTTGCTCACATCTCGGCAGACCCAAGGGTGAATTTAAGCCTGAATTTTCTCTTGCTCCCGTTGCAGCCCGTCTATCAGAGTATCTCGGCTTTGAAGTGAAGATGGCAAAGGATGTTGTCGGTGAAAGCGCACAGGCTCTTGCTTCTTCTCTCCAGGACGGCGAATGTATGCTTATAGAAAATGTCCGTTTCCATGCGGAAGAAACCAAGAATGACCCCGAATTCAGCAAGGCACTTGCTTCTCTTGCTGAGATTTATGTAAACGATGCTTTCGGTTCCGCACACAGAGCGCACAGCTCCACCACAGGTGTTGCCGATTATCTTCCCGCTGTTTCCGGCTATCTTATCCAGAAAGAGCTTGTATACATGGGCGGCGCACTTGAAAATCCGAAGAGACCCCTTGTTGCCATTCTCGGCGGCGCAAAGGTTTCCGATAAAATCGGCGTTATTGAAAATCTTCTTAATAAAGCTGATACCGTTATCATCGGCGGCGGTATGGCATACACATTCTTTGTTGCCATGGGCGACACCATCGGCACTTCTCTTGTAGAGCTTGACAAGGTTGACCTTGCAAAGAAGCTTATGGACGATGCAAAGGCAAAGAATGTTAACCTTCTTCTTCCCGTTGATAATGTTGTAGGTCTTGAATATGACAAGGATACGGAATATAAGACTGTTGATTCCGATGATATTCCCGACGGCTGGATGGGTCTTGATATAGGACCCAAAACACGCGCAAAATTTGCCGATGCCATTAAGAATGCCGGCACGGTTATCTGGAACGGACCTATGGGCGTTTCAGAGTGGGAGCACTTTGCAGGCGGCACAATTGCGGTAGCGACAGCTATTGCCGAGTCAGGTGCTATTTCAATCGTCGGCGGCGGCGACAGCGCGGCTGCGATAAAGAAGTTCGGCTTTGCCGATAAGATGAGCCACATTTCAACAGGCGGCGGCGCTTCACTTGAATTCCTTGAGGGTAAGGACCTTCCCGGTGTATGCGCACTCAACGATAAAGACTGATAAAAATAATTAAGGGGCGGTGTCCGCCCCTTTTTGCAGAGAAAGGATATAGTTATGAAAAAGTCAGTAAGAAAAGCAGTTATCGCAGGTAACTGGAAAATGAACAACACGCCCGCACAGACAACGGAGCTTATCAACGCTATGAAGCCGCTTGTTGCACAGGCTGACTGTGATGTTGTTCTTTGCGTTCCGTTCATTGATATTCCCGCAGCGGTTGAAGCGGCCAAGGGCTCCAACATCAAAATTGGCGCGGAAAATGTACATTTCAAGGCATCCGGCGCATATACGGGTGAGGTAAGCGCGGAAATGCTTAAAGCGGCAGGCGTTGAATATGTGGTTATCGGTCACAGCGAAAGAAGAACATATTTCGGTGAAACAGACCAGACTGTTAATCTTCGTTCTCTTGCGGCACTTAACGCAGGTCTTAAGGCAATCATCTGCGTTGGTGAAACTCTTGAGCAGAGAGAGCTTGGTTATACCGAAACTCTTCTTAAATTCCAGACGAAGATGGCTCTTACCAATGTTAAGGAAGAACAGCTTGACAATGTTATAATCGCGTATGAGCCCGTATGGGCAATCGGTACCGGCGTTACGGCAACCGCAGACCAGGCAGATGAAGGAAACGGCTTTGTGCGTGCGGCAATTGCCGAGGCATACGGCGCAGAAGCTGCCGAAAAGGTTACTGTTCAGTACGGCGGCTCCATGAACGACGGCAATGCGGATGAGCTTCTTTCAAAGGTGAATGTTGACGGCGGACTTATCGGCGGCGCATCCCTGAAGGCAGACAAATTTGCGGCTATTGTTAAAGCGGCAAGCAAATAAACAACAATTATGAGCCGGGGGCATAAGCCCTTGGCTCAATTTAAGGACAGAGGTATTATTGATGAAAAAACCTGTAGTTTTATGTATAATGGACGGCTTCGGTATCAGAGACGATGCAAGCGGAAACGCAATCAAAGCCGCAAAAACGCCTAATCTGACAAAGCTTTTCAGTGAAAATCCCTTTACCACCATTGGCGCGTCAGGTCTTGATGTCGGTCTTCCCGACGGACAGATGGGCAACAGTGAGGTCGGTCACACAAATATCGGCGCAGGCAGAGTGGTATATCAGATGCTTGTTAAAATTTCAAAGTCCATCAAGGACGGGGACTTTTTTGAAATAGACGCGCTCAAAAACGCTATGGAAAACTGCAAAAAGAACGGTACGGCGCTTCACCTTATCGGTCTTCTTTCGGACGGCGGCGTTCATTCTCATATTGAGCATCTTTTCGGTCTTCTTGAAATGGCAAAGCAATACGGGCTTGACAAGGTGTATGTACATTGCCTTATGGACGGAAGAGATGTTTCCGTTACCTCCGGTGCAGGCTTCCTCAAGGATGTTTACAAGAAGACGCAAGAGCTCGGCACGGGCAAAATCGCAACCGTTATGGGCAGATATTATGCCATGGACAGAGATTTTGCGTGGGACAGAGTTGAAAAGGCGTATGCCGCCATGGTATACGGCGAAGGCATACAGGCGGATTGTGCCGTTAAAGCAATTGAAGAGTCTTATGCAAATGATGTTACAGACGAATTTATTGTTCCGACTGTTATTGATAAAAACGGTATGATAAAATCGGGCGACAGTGTTGTGTTCTTTAATTTCAGACCCGACCGCGCAAGACAGATTACAAGAACCTTTGTTGACCCCGATTTTGACGGCTTTGAAAGAAAGAACGGCTTTTTCCCGCTTACTTATGTGTGCATGACACAATATGATGAAACCATGCCCAATGTAAGCGTTGCATTTCCTCCCGAAGAGCTTAAAATGACCATGGGAGAGCTTTTGGCATCAAAGGGTATGAAACAGCTTCGCATTGCCGAAACGCAGAAATATGCCCATGTAACATTTTTCTTTAACGGCGGCGAGGAAAAGACCTTTGAGGGCGAAGACAGAATCCTTATCCAGTCTCCCGATGTTCCTACCTTTGACCTTCAGCCTGAAATGAGCGCGTATCCCGTATGCGACGCGGTCGTTGAAAAAATAAAGAGCGGTAAGTACGATGCGGTTATTCTTAATTTTGCAAACTGCGATATGGTAGGTCACACGGGCGTGTTTGACGCTGCGGTAAAAGCTGTTGAAGCGGTTGATGAATGCGTTGGCAGAGTTGTTGATGCTGCACTTTCAATGGGCGGCGCGGTATGCATAACCGCAGACCACGGAAACGCGGACAGAATGATAGGGGAGGACGGAAATCCGTTTACACCCCATACAACAAACCCTGTTCCCTTCTGTGTTGTAGGCTATGACTGTGAGCTTAAGCAGGGCGGCAGACTTGCCGACATCGTTCCGACAATGCTGAAAATAATGGGCGTTGAACAGCCTGAGGAAATGACCGGCGAAAGCCTTATAAAATAAAACAGGGATTTGTCAACAGCGAATTTAACCTAAACGGCGCGTTATGCGCCGTTTTTTCGCTTTGCTTAGCGTGACACGGATAATCCGAACCACGCCTTAAATCGG
>JAKSQS010000164.1 GCA_024404055.1 Clostridia bacterium
CTGCGGACCACGGTGGGACATTTTTATGTCTGGAGGATTTCAACAATGGAATTAAAGCCTGCGCTGACCTACGAAGAACAGATAAACCGCTTGGAATCAGTTCATAATTTAAAAATCAATAACTCGAAGTCTGCAATTGAGATTCTCAAAAGAGTAAATTATTATCGTCTGAGTGGCTATGGTATTGGATTAAAAGATAAAACTGACTCGGAAAAATATATACCGGGTGCATCATTTTCTGTGCAGACATAATTTACATTTCCTGTTTTTCGGTCAGTTATTTCCGATTCAATGCCATACGACCCAGAGTTTACTACAAATGAAAGTGCAGAATACGAAGCGTGTTGATATGTGATAAACGAACTATCTTCAATGGCGAAAAGCTTCATAGCTTTTTCGTCATCAGAACCTTGGACACTTTCCTCACAAAACTTTTTAAAAAGGTCTATAGCACTGCCGAAATGGTTGTTGCAATCATTTTCCACCTCATAATCATATTCGGCATTTAATGGAAGCAGTTCTTCATCTCCTCTTTGAAAACGTTTTTTCAGGAAAAAACTGCATATTAGCATGCCGCTGTTAACCATTTGTAATTCCTCCTAATTATTTTTAATATATTTTAATACCATTTAATGGAAAAGTCAATACCGAAAGCATTTTTATTTACAAAAAGAAAATTTATTTTCTTACCGGCTCTCCTGTTTTGGCATCTACGATATTCTGAAACAGCGAGATATGAGTTGATGAAATAAATTTATCAATGTGCAGGCTTCCGAAAAACCAGCGCGAGTATTCGCAGGTTTTGCTCAACTGCTCAAAATATGAGTTAATGCCGGTTATCGCTGCCGGATGCTCTTCTTTTAGCAGAAGAAAGTCCTTTATGGTTGAGGGCGGCTCATGCGTTATGATAATATCCACCTTGCCGTTTAACCGTGAAAGGTTGTCAACACCCTCCACAAGCTCATCCCTGTCGGGAATTTCACGGCTTTGCCAGTTTTTCTGTTCAAATCTTATTTCAATGTCCGGACTTTCTCCGCCGCCCATGGTGAATATTGTCTGGTCTTCGATGCTGAACACCTGACCGCGCATCAGGTGAAAAATATTTTTTGAAATACGGTGAACCTTTCCGCCGTTCCATTTCTCAGTCGGATATTTTTCAATCATTTCAAAATTTTCATGCGTTCCGTCAATAAAGCAGATGTTGTATTTCTTTCTGGACAGCTTTCTCAATGCCGCCGCTTCCTGCTTGCCGTTATTCCATATAAATCCGAAATCACCGCATATTATCAGCGTATCTCCCGTTTTCAACCCTTTCAGTCGCGGATCACTGAACCTGTCATATATGCCGTGAGTGTCCCCGGTTACATATATCATTATAATTCCTCTTTTTTATTAAATTTTTTTCATTCAGAACTTTATTTTTGCTCAATTCTATGTTATCATATTTTATAAGAATTTGCAATACATTGTTGAAAGGACAGGAAAATGAAAAGGACGGCTGCTTTCTTGATTGCTGTACTGCTGCTTGCACTGACGGCGGTTATGCCTGTATGCGCTCAATATAACAGCGAAATAAAGGGCGATATGTATTCGCCGGTTTATATGCTCGTCAGTCTTGACGATTCCACGGTTATTTTTAATAAAGGGGAAAACAAAAAATGCCCTCCGGCAACCTTTGTAAAAATAGTTACCGCCATAACGGTTTTAGAAAACTGCAAAGACCTTGACATGATGATTACCGCAAACGATGAGGCACTCAATATTGTCGGTTATGAATACGGTATGGTTACAAGCGAGCTTACGGCAGGGGAGAGCATGAGCGTCAGAAACCTGCTTTACTGCTGTATGCTGCAAAGTGCCAACGATGCATCCAATGTGCTGGCATGGCATTTCGGTTCGGGAAAGGTCAGCAACTTTGTAAAGAAGATGAACGACCTTGTTAAAAGTCTGGGATGTGAAAACACGGTGCTGAAAAATGCGACAGGGCTTGACGCGGACGGTCAGTATACCACGGCGGCGGACATGGTTAAAATCATTTCCTACGGGCTTTCTCTGCCTGTTTTCAAGGAGATATTCAATGCGTCAAGCATTGATATTCCGAAGACGAACAAGCATTCCGAAAGAACCTATTATACGGGCAACAGCATGGTTTTTTCCACCAACGGTGAATATTATTATGAATATGTTACCGGCGGCAAGGCGGGCGCAACCGACAAGGCGGGGCGTGTTATCGCGGCAACCGCAACGAAGGACGGATATACATATCTTGCCATCGTTATGAAGGGCGAAAGAAAAGCACTGACAAGCGCAGGAGAAGAAAAAAATCTTGCCGTTCTTGACGCGCAGACGATGTTCCGCTGGGCATATGCCAATATAAGGCTGAAAACCGTTGCAAAGCCGTCACAGATAATTACCGTGGTTAATGTTAAATCGGGCAAGGATGCAGACCATGTGGGGCTTGTGCCTGCAGATGAGGTGACGGCGCTTGTGCCTGCAAATGCAGATTATTCCTCGGTTCTTATTGAGCCTATTGAGGGCTCTGTCAAGGATAATGTGACAGCTCCCGTATACAAAGGGGATGTGTTGGGACAGGCAAAGATTATTTATTCAGGCAAGGAGATTGCAAGAGTTGACCTTGCGGCTGCGGAGACTGTCAAAAGAAGCGGCGCAAGGTTTGTGGGAAATATTTTTGTTTCCGTTTTTTCATCCTCTGTTTTTAAAGCAGTTGCCGGCATTGTTGTGATACTTGTGGCTGTGTTTATTGTTATCACGCTTGCAGGCTATTACAAGGAGAGAAAGCAAAAGGGATAAGGCAGTGTCCCTTTTGCTTTCTTGCACTTTTCCGTACTGCCACGCCACCTCTCCCCGGTGAGAGGCTGAAAGGGGGCTCGCCCTTTGGGAGAGCTGTCAGCCGTAAGGCTGACTGAGAGGGCTTCACCCATCGAGAACCGTCCCCGTTTGGGTAAATATCCGAAAGCTTTTCGGTTTTTTCAAATTTTATATTGCCCCTCTCCGTCACGGCTTGCGCCGTGCCACCTCTCCCCGGTGAGAGGCTGAAAGGGGCTCGCCCTCCGGGAGAGCTGTCAGCCGTAAGGCTGACTGAGAGGGCGGGCTCGTTCCCTCGTCTTTTCCCCATACTTGTAAACATCCGCAAAAAAACCGCTGTGCCGATATTCCGTAGGCATATGAGGAACGGAAAGTGGAAGCATTCACCGGATTCTGATAATCTGTGAGCTGTATTTTTCCGCAAGGTTAAGCAGCTCATTTTCTGTCAGATAAGCCGTGGTACAGCCGACCGCGCTTACGCATTTTCCGCCGGTCAGGTTGCCGTAAAGCACGCATTGCTCAATATCAGCTTTTTTGTAAAGCCCGTCCAGAAAACCGGAAAGGAATGCGTCGCCCGCGCCGGTGGCATCGGCACATTCATATTCATCTATGCTTTTGACAAGGGTAAAGCCTTTTTCGTTATAAATAAGGCAGCCGTCCTTGTCAAGCTTGATTATAACATCCTTAAAATAAGCCGAAAGGCGTTTTGCAGCGTCCTTTTCGTTGTCACAGCCGGTTATTTTCAGCGCCTCCTTGCGGTTCGGCGTGTAATAATCGGCAATTTTTAAATATTCCTCCATGCTTTCAACAGACATATCCTCAATATATCCCGTATCAAGAACAAGAAGGGTTCCGTCTTCATGCAGACGCCTGTATACATTAAGATATTCAGCCTGCATACCGCATATGGTACTGCCCTTAAGGCTTTGATAAATTGTTTGTTCGTCGGCACCGTCCTCCGCCATGCCGTAGGAAACGAAGGTGCGCTCTCCGGGCGTCAGAATGACGCTTGTAAGGTTTACGGGTATGCTGCTGCCTGTGTACAGATTAACGGGATTTGCACCTGCTTTTATAAATTCATTACGGGCAAAGGACGAAAACATATCGTCTGAAAGCATGGTGACGATATTTGTTTCAACGCCGAGCCTGCCGACATTCAGCAATGTAGCGGCTATTCCGCCGCCCAGACACAGGGAAAACTTATCCGTATACACCTCTTCACCGAGGTTCGGCAGACGGGGCATATCGCGGAATATCATATCGACATTTACTTTTCCGAAGCCGGAAACGGTATTGTTCATTTTTTACCTCCATTCGCCGCAGTATTCGCGGTTGAGAGAAATATATTCGTCCGCAAGCTTTACGGCAAGTGAATATGAGCCAACAAGCGGATGAAGCGTGAACGCGGACACGGCAAGTGCCCTGTCGCGGTTGACGATCGCTTTTGCTGCCTGCCTTTCATAAAGCTTCACGCGGCGTATGAGCTCAAGGCTGTCGGTGTTGACCGCTTCAAAACGGTGAGGTACAGCTCTCCCATCCGGCAGAATATCGCAGGTAATTTCAACAACATCGGTGCTTTCAAGCCCGTCAACGGCGTTTCCGTTCGGCACACAGAGAATCATGCTGTCTTTTTTGCCGCTTTTAATAATATCCATATATTTAAGCGCAACTCCGGCATAGCCGCCCGCATCCCTTGAAAACGGGTCGAATTTCCATTTGTTCTGCCTGACAATGCCGGTTTCGCTTGCCATATAGGAGTTTTCGCGCATACCGTAATATTTTTCAAACACGGCAAGGCAGGACGGAAAATCGTTTTCAATATCCATTCCGGAAAGCTCCGCTGTCATAAGCTTATTAATTTGACAAATCTGCTCTCCGCGCGTTTTGTCCGCTTTTATGATGTTTTCAACCGCCTGCTCACGGTAATAATAGTAATAAAGATATTCGTTGAATATCATGTTATATTCGCGCAGAAGGTCTTTTTCAAAATAGCGCATATCGGTGTCGGCATATGCGGCATCGTTTTCTATAAGCTGCTTTGTAACATCCTCACCGTTTGCGGTTATGCTTTTGAAATATGAAAGATGGTTGCACCCGTATATTTCACCCTTCATTTTTTCCGGCTCAACGCCGAGGAGGGCGGCAAACGAATGCAGCATTCCGCTTGGTGCGTCGCACACGCCGTATGTAAAATCATATCCCATATCGCGCAGTGCCTGTGAAACAAGACCGGCGGGATTTGTGAAATTGAAAACCTTAACACAGGGCTTTGCGTATTTTTTAATAAGCTCACAGTATTCCTTCAGTGCGGGTATGCTCCTCATTGCAAAGCTGAAGCCTGCCGCGCCCGTGGTTTCCTGCCCGAGAATGCCCAGCGAAAGGGCAA
>JAKSQS010000165.1 GCA_024404055.1 Clostridia bacterium
CAGTTCTGTCGCATATAACATCATAGCCTTTATCTGTTTTTTTTACAGAAATTACCCTGCACGAAAATTCGGCAAGGTAACTTTCCGTATAGTAAAGCTTTTGAGTATTAAGCATCATTTCAGCTCGTGTATAAAAAGTCCGCTGAGAAGCTTGGGCTCAAACCATGTTGATTTGGGCGGCATTACCATACCCGCATCAGCAATGTCCATAAGCTCCGTAAGAGAAGTCGGATACATGGAAAAGGCTATAACCATATCCGAATTTGCTCTTCTTTCAAGCTCCTCAAGACCTCTTATACCTCCGACAAAGTCTATCCGGCTGTCGGTTCTCGGGTCATCAATTCCGAAAACAGGGGAAATACAGTTGTTCTGCAAAATGGAAACATCAAGGCAAAGAACGGGGTCTTTTTCATCAAAGGTTCCGGGCTTTGCTTCAAGACAATACCATTTTCCGCCCGTATACATACCGAAGGTATGCCTTTTAACGGGTCGATAAGGAACGGCAGATGCCTGTTCACTCACAACAAAATTTTCCGAAAGCTTTTCGATAAGACCGTCCACGGTATATCCGTTAAGGTCTTTGATAACGCGGTTATAGTCCATAATCGCAAGCTCATTTTCGGGAAAAGCAACTGCAAGGAAGAAATTAAATTCCTCCGCTGTGCTGTAATCGGGAAACTGTTCGCGTCTTTTTTTGCCTACTCTGACGGCAGAAGCACAGCGGTGATGCCCGTCTGCAATATACAGTGAAGGCACGGCAGCAAAAAGTCCGTTTATTTTTTCACACACGGCTTTGTCGTCAACAACCCATACCGTATGTCTTACATCAGAATCAGCTGTAAAATCGTATACCGGCTCATTTGATGCCTGCCACGTGCTGACCGTTTCCGCAATAGCGTCATTTTTCTTATATGCAAGGAAAATAGGTCCCGTATTTGCGTTGCAGGTATCCACATGGCGCACACGGTCTTCCTCCTTGTCTGCACGGGTAAACTCATGCTTTTTTATTACATTATTTATGTAATCATCTATTCCGGCACAGCCGACAAGTCCTGTCTGACTTCTGCCATTCATGGTAAGTCTGTATATATAAAAGCAGGGAGCAGTGTCCTTTACGCAAATACCGTCATTGGATAATTTTTTCAGGTTTTCCGCCGCTTTTTTATATACCTCGGGTGAATAAATATCTGTGTCAGGGTCAAGGTCAACCTCCGCTTTATCAACATGAATAAATGAATACGGCTTGCCCTCAACCATTTTACGCGCTTCCTCACTGTTCATAACATCATAGGGAAGAGCGGCAACCTGAGCTGCTTTCTCACTGACGGGACGGACAGCTCTGAACGGTCTGAATATTGCCCATTAAATCACACACCTTTCGGTTTCAATAAATTATGCCCACCACATTTCGCCGGCAGTCTGGAAAATAAGTACATCCTTAAGGAATGCTATTGCCTTTTCGAGACCTTCCTCCGGGGACATAAGAGAATCCTCATGCTCAATGCTGATAGCTCCGTCATATCCGCAGGCTTTGAGTGTGCTGATGATGTTGTTCCATATATCTTTGCCGTGACCGTAACCGACGGTACGGAAAACCCATGAGCGTTCAAGCACATCACCGTAATTCTTTGTGTCAAGCACACCGTTTACAGCGGTATTGCGTTCGTCAATAATTGTATCCTTTGCGTGGAAATGATAAATCGCGCCTTTAAGAGCCTTTATGGCTGCGCAGGGGTCTATACCCTGCCAGAAAAGATGGCTCGGGTCAAAGTTTGCACCGATTATATCACCGACCGCCTCACGAAGCTTGAGAAGCGTTTCCGGGTTATATACACAAAAGCCGGGATGCATTTCAAATGCTATTTTCTTTATTCCGTGCTCTGCGGCAAATGCAGCCATTTTCTTCCAGTAGGGTATAACCTTTTCATTCCATTGCCAGTCACGGATTTTCAGATAATCCTCGGGCCACGCACAGGTTACCCAGTTGGGATTTTCGGAATTTTCGCAGTCGCCGGGACAGCCGGAAAATCCGATGATAGTTGTAACGCCGCGCTCCTCTGCCGCAAGCATTGCGTTTACAAACTGATTGTGAAAGCTTTCGGCAATTTCCTTATTCGGATGAAGGGGATTACCGTGACAGCTTATTGCAGAAATAGTAAGGTTATATTTCTCAAGCAGAGCCTTGTATTCGCTGACCTTTTCGGGCTTGCCGATTATTTCTTCCGGCTTAAGATGCGCATTGCCGGGATAGCCGCCCGCACCGATTTCTATGCACTGTACACCGAGGGAATTAAGATATTTGAGTGCATCCTCAAATTTATACTGGTTGAGTACGGGATTCATAACGCCGAGTTTCATTATTTTTTCCTCCTGATTTTGTTTTTATTATTTTAGCACATTATTATGTGTTTTTCCATAGTTCAGCCGAACATTTCAAATTCAACCGCCGCGCACAGCGCATGATAAACCATAAGAGTGTATTCCTGTATTCTGTATGTTTCATTTTCAGGCAGTGTAACGGTGACAGACGCAAAATTCTTTATTTTTCCGCCGTTTGCACCTGTAACAGCAATGCTTTTGATTTTGCAGGCGTTTGCCGTTTTTACCGCGTTTAAAACATTAACCGAATTACCCGATGTACTCATTGCAATAAGCACATCGTTTTCATTTTGCGCATAGGCAAAAACCTGCTGCGCAAATATATTATCCGCACCGACATCATTTGCAAAAGCCGAAATAATTGCGCTTTGACTGACAAGAGAAATTGCCCTTATTGCCTGTTGAAGCTGACCGGGTATATTGCTTTCTTCTCCGAAAAGCTTTTTCTGGCTGTCGGTAAGCTCTCTTTTCAATAAAAAACCTTTCATCAGCTCGCCCGTTATGTGCTCACTGTCAGCCGCACTGCCTCCGTTTCCGCAGGTGAGAACCGTGGCCTTGCTTTTTGCACATAATATAAGCAGCTCAAGAGCTTTCATTATACTTTCACGGCAGGTCTCAAGCTCTGTACAACGCATAAAAAGGCTGTTAATTATATCTGTCGTTTCTTTTTTCATATTCATTACCTCAAAGACACAGACTTAACGCGGCAAGGTCTCCGATGCTGTCGCCGAGAGCTGCAGGCAAAATTTTACAGCATTCAGCCGCACCCGACAGTGCCTCCTGTTTAATTACGGATTTGATTGTTTCTTCAAAAAGCATTCGACTGCGCTGATATATACTTCCTATAACAATCGCCTGCGGATTTAAAATATCAATAAGCAGCGAAAGAGCTTTTCCGAGCTTTTGCGCACATATATCATATACATGAACGGCAAATTCGTCTCCGTCAAAGGCGGCCTGAGCAAGAGCCTTTGCGGTAATATTATTCTTGTCCAGATTAAACGGAGTATCCCATTTTTCACGCTCAAGAATATACTGTGCAAGACGCGCTATTCCGCCTCCGCTGCAAAAGCCTTCAAATGAGCCCTCTTTGCCGTAACCGGCAGGACCTTCATTCTCAAGTCTTATATGGCCGACTTCACCGGCAAGGTCTGTTGTACCGCTGTAAAGTCTTCCGCCGAGAATCAGTCCTGCGCCCATCCCGGTGCCGAAGGTAAGAAAAATCATATTTTCAAGCCCTTTTCCCGCGCCGTAACGCCATTCGGCAGCCGCACAGGCGTTTGCATCGTTTTGCAGAATAACCGGGCAATGAAATTCTTCCTCAAATATTCTGCATATCGGCACATTATCCCAGTCCGGCAGATTGGGCGGACAGCAGATAATACCTTTTTTGCTGTCAAGCGGACCGCCGCAGCTTATACCAACAGCTTTGATAACGGGATTTGAGTTGCGTTTTATAAGCTTCCGTGCACTTATAAGCATTTCATCAACGACTTTTCTCCAGCCTCGCGGCTGATTTGTCGGAAAAGATATTTTGTCCGCTACAATGCTGTCAACGGAAATATCGTTTTGAGTTCTTCCGAGAACCACGGCGCACTTGGTTCCGCCTATATCTATACCTAAATTAAATTCTTTATTCATTTCAATATTTTAACTCTCTGAGCTCTTGCAGCGGTTTAATATATCTTGCAGGACCGAACAAAGACGCATTTTCATCAATAAATTTTCCGAAAACAGCCATTTTTGCATCAGGCGGAAGCTGATATCTGGAAACGGTTTCAATTGCAGCCTGTCTGTACGGTACATTTGAAAGGGGAGTGCACCTTTTAAGCATAACCTGAACCTCGCGTGACGGACTGATATTTTTCAGATTGACAATAACCGTTCCGTTTTCGTATTCCGCATTGACCTCCTGCGTTTTACCCGAATAGCTTATAAACACCTTTTCACAGTATACAATATCCTTAAACATAAGCTTATAGTCGCGCTTTGCCGGAATTACAGCTTTATCGCCCTTGAGCGCGTTTACGGTAAATCTTAAATCAGTGCCGATTTGTTTGACCTGTAAATCGGTCTCGGCAAAATGACCGTTTTTATATTCAAAGGTTTCACCGTCATCCTCATATAAAGTAAATGTGTTGTTACCTCTGTATATGAGTATATCAAACGCCGCAGGAGCGTCCGAATTGTTTGAATGGCCGTCACTTGAAAGCGGGATAATCGCACCTTCACGCGCAAACAGCGGTATTTTTGTAATATCCCTGTATATAGTATAATATTTTCCGCCTTCGTAAATCCGACCCGTGAGAATATCCGTGTATCTGCCGCGCGGCAGCCATACCTTAACGGGAGCAAGTCCTGTTTTTTTATCCGCTTTTTCCGTTACGGGAGCGCATATGATTTCACTGCCGAAGAAAAATTCGTTAGGCACACAATAGGCTTCACTGTTTTCCTGGTATGAATAATACATCGGTTCACATAAGGCAATGCCGTCCTTATTAGTGCGTCTGTTCATAGTATAAATATAAGGAATAAGCTTATGTCGAAGGCTCAGATAATCCTTTGCACATCTGCCGATACTGTCATTGTACTTCCACGGCTCTTTTCCCGAAAATTCATTGCTTGTGGAATGCAGTCTCATAACAGGACTGAAAACGCCAAGCTGAACCCATCTGATATATAACTCGTCATCACGGTTTCCAAGGCAATGACCGCCTATATCGTGGCTCCACCATGAATAACCGGCATTAGCCGCGTTTGCGGTGAAATACGGTTGAAAATTCAGGGATTTCCATGTGATAACCGTATCTCCCGAAAAGCCGA
>JAKSQS010000166.1 GCA_024404055.1 Clostridia bacterium
CTTGAACGTCTCTTATCTCTTCTTGCCTTTGATACTCTTCTCTTGGGTACTGCCATGCCAGCACCTCCTTATCTGAATTTAATATTTTCTCAGTTATCCAAAAGCTGCTGCAAGGCAGCAAGCCTCGGGTCAACGGGAGCGGAACACCCGCAGACACCTTCATTAAGGTTCTTACCGCACTGAAAGCATATACCCTTGCAGTCTTCTCTGCAAAGGAGCTTACTCGGCAAGAAAAGACAAACATCCTCCAGCGTAAGCTGATAAATGTCAAGACGCATACCCTCAACAAGAATGTATTCGTCATTGTCTTCGTTGTTAAGGTCAGCCACCAACACATGGTTTACGGGAACGGTGTAATGCCTGTGTATGGCGGCAGCGCATCTGTCGCACTGCCCGTCATAGTCAACACCCGCAACAGCATCAATATACACAATATCGGTTTCATTTTTGATACAGCCTTTGAGCGTAACAGGCGTTGTGAATGGGAACGCCCCGTCAAATTCCACATCGCTGAAATCAAAGCTGAAGTCGAGCGGTATATTGCTTATTCCGTTGTCAAAAATACTTTCAAGCGCGACTATCATATGCTCACCTCACGAGGTACTGAACGGCAAAACATTCAGACCCGACATCTATATATTATATCCGTATAAAAATGCTTTGTCAATATAAAAGAAAAATTAATTGTAAAATTCAGCAAAAAAACTGTCGCTTTTTTTTTTGAAAACGCTGTTATTTCGATTTTGCACTGACTGTTTTATATCCCGAATACTTTGTTCCGCCGGAAAGCTTCATATACGCACGAACTCTGAATTTTCCGCTTTTAATTCCGAAGACAGTATAAGAAGTTCCTTTTGTGTCGAGCATCGGTATATAAATACCCATATCCTCGCTGTAAAGCTCCACACTGTAACCGCTGACATCTTTACATTTGCTCCATGTTATCCGCATTCCGTTATCAAGAGCTTCCGCTTTTATTGATGACGGTTTATCAACCTTGTATGCAACGGTACATTTGTTGCTGTAAGCAGAGCAAAGGTCTCCGACGCTTCCCGCACTGTAAGCACAAACGGAAAATACTCTCTTCCCTTCAAATTGCGGTAAGGTATATTCCGTTTTGTCCGTATCTGCAATAACGGTATAAGCACCGTCTGATTCAACAGTGCATATTTTATATCCGTCACAGTTTTTCACTGCGTTCCATTTAAGTTTGATTTTGCCGTCGTCTGTTGACGATGTAATTTTCCCGATTTTTCCCGGCAAGGTTACCGCCGTAAACGGTGCGCTCGCGTTGGCATACAGCTTAACTCCGTCCGGCGTTACCGAATAGCCTTTCACCTTATATAAGATTTTTTCACCGAAAGATACTTCGTCAACAATATACGAATTATTTTTTGTATCGCATATTAACGAATATTTCCCGTCCTTATCGGCGGCATAAACCAAATATCCGGCTGCACCGCCCGCCTTTTTCCATGTAAGAGTGTATCCCGCGGCAGTCGTATCCTTCTGCGACAGCTTGTCCACCTGCATAGGGCTGTAATCAACGGAAAATTTACCGCTGTATGCGCCGTAAACAGCAGTATCATAGGTTATATACGCCCTGACACGGTATACGGATGCATCGTTTATCGTTTTTTTCGCAACGGAAAATGTTGTGTCTTCGGTTTTCGCAACAACCGTATATTTTCCTGCCGTAACAGTGCTTATCTCATACCCGTCCGCATTGCCGACAGCCGTCCATGAAAGCTCAAGACCTTTATCTCCCTGTCTTGCCTTTGCACCCACAACCTTCGCCGGTGTTGTTACGGCTTTGACAGCCGAAAATACTCCGTATGTTTTTACAGACGAAGAGGATGTATAGCTTCTTACAAACATATTATATTTTGCCGTTGAAGAAAGAGCTGTAACCGTATATTCATCCGAAGAGGTATTAATACTTTTAACACGCCTTCCGCCCGTATCGATAACACAGATGTTGTATGCGTTAGCTTTGTCGGCAGCTTTCCATGAAAGGGTTACTGATGAAGTTGTGCGGTCTTTAACATTTAACGATGAAATCTTTCTCGAGCCTGAGGAAGAGGCTGTTATTTTCATTGTGTCAAATCCGCCGCACGGTGAATATGCCGTAAGAGTTGCCGTGCCTGTCTTTTTTACTGTAAGCTTTTTACCTGATACGGATGCTACCGATGTGTCAGAAGAAACTATTTTCAGCGAATCATCGTGTCCGCTGACCGAAGCAAAGCAGTTGAGCGTGTAGCTGCCTGTCTTTACCACCGTAGTTGACGCCTCTTCAACATATCCGCTGTAAATATATCCTGTATATGTTTTTTTATTTACCGTATACTGTACCTTGTACCAGTACGGGTATTTAAGCAGACTTAAATAATAGCTTGCGTCCGTTCTTTCCTTTGAAAAAATTGTCACCGTACTGCCTGACGGAACCGAAACATTAACCCTTGAATACGATTCCGACGGACCCGTTCTCATACTCACCGTTTTGTTAGTCTTTCCCGTTTGACGGATTGTATCAGCTATGTTCAGTACCGGGGACGGCGTTTTCTCACCCGGCATATTTTTATATACAGGGATAACGAAGCTGTGCGCCGAGTTAAGCACCGAACAGCTTAAATAGGCCTGATATGTCAGATAGCCCTGCATATATGCGCCGGACACATTTGTCATATACTGATGGTTATACAGCTCATATCCCGATTTCGGATTCACCTGAAATTTTTGCAGATAGCCCGTATACTGACCCTCGGCTACATACTGCGCCGAAAGAAATTCGGCACCGCCTTCAATGGAGCGCACAGGTGTATTCCACGGTCTTGAATAAGTTGAGCCGGTTCTTGCCCATTTAAGTCCTCTGCCTATCGCACCGCTGCCGTCGGTAGCACCTATATTGTAAAAATTGTATATTCCCTCATATCCGGAATATTTGCCGCTCACCGCGGAACTGCCGGAGCTGCCCACTTCACTTAAAATTTTTGAAGCAAGGAAGCAGGGATTGATATTATTTTTCTTTCCGGCATTATAAATCGCCTGCGAATATGTCACCGTGTCAGATACTTTTTTACCTGCCGATGTATAATATGTTATAACCGTATCGTACATAAACGAGCCGTAAAGAATGCTTTCAATTGTGTCAACCGTACAGCTTGATGAAAATTTCAAATCCTCAAACTGAAAAATCGTACTTGCGGTGAGTGAATTTCTCGGATCCATAAACTGTGCCACTGCAATTTCGCTCGCCGTTACAAAGCCGCCGTCTTTATATATGTATTTACCCGTTGAGGAATTGAAGTCACCGGATGCGTGACTTTTATAAATATAGCTTGAACAGTATTCCTCAACAAGATTTCTGTCATCCTCGCACTCTTTTTCAACTGCGGTCTGCCAGTCAAGCCCGGTGTTCATCGCAGTAAAAGTCCATTTAGGATATTTTTCGTGCAGGGCTCTCAATTTCACCTTATAGCTTTCGGGAAAAGCCGATATGCTTTGTTCAAAGCCCGTTGCCGCAAATACATTCACGGGAACAGAACCGAAAAGCAATACAGCCGACAGTATCAGTACAGTGATTTTTGCCGTCAGTCTTCTGTGCTTTTTCATAACAATTCGGGGTTGTCCTTTCATTTCTTTTATCTGTCAAAAAGGCTTGAGCCCGTGCAGTCTATCGCAACTGTAAGCGGAAAATTTTCCACTTCAAGTCTTTTTACAGACTCACAGCCGAGCTCATCATACGCAACAACCTCAAGGCTTTTCACGCTTTTAGCCGCAAGAGCCCCGGCTCCGCCTATGGCGCAGAGATAAACCGCCCTGTTGCGAATTATTGCCTCGTTAACCTCGCGTGAACGCGGTCCTTTTCCTATCATGGCACATAAACCCATATCAAGCAGCTTAGGCGCGAACGCATCCATTCTCGATGAGGTTGTCGGTCCGCAGCTTCCTATGGGAAGCCCTTCCGGCGCGGGCGTGGGACCCGCATAATAAATCACCGCATCTTTTATATCAATAGGCAGCTCTGCGCACTGAGCTATCGTCTGCATAAAGCGTTTATGCGCCGCGTCTCTTGCCGTGTATACGGTTCCCGAAAGCAGAACTCTGTCCCCCGCCTTCAATGTACCGCAAAAGCTTCTTAAATTTTCAACATTTATTTTATATTCTTTCATATCAATAATCCGCCAAAATATTTTTTAGCTGCTCAATAAACTGAATATCAAAATTATCGAGAAGCTCATCCTTTTTCTCTTTATTTTCCTCTTTATTTTCAGAAACGGGTTCTTCCGTCTTCTCTTCGCGCACCGTATGCTCTTCAGCTTGCCTGTCAGCACATGAGGCAAGCTCGTTTATTCTGTTTTCAAGCAATTCTATTCTTTGCTGAAGCTCCTTCACCGTTGCTTCGCTTTCTTTTCTGTAATCAAAAAAATCGTTGCTGATTTTTTCAATGTAGCAAATAACATCCTCTCTTTTGAAGCCTGCAAAAGATGATTTGAACTTATACTGGGAATCCACATCCATCAACCTCTCTATGTATTATGCGCTTTATTCGGCTGTTTTTATGATTATCTCCTTAATAATAACATCCTCATACGGCTTGTCGGACGGGTCAACATTTACCCCTGCAATTTCATCAACAACATCCATCCCGTCATACACCTGACCGAAAACAGAGTGCTTGAAATCAAGCCACGGAGTGCCGCCGAGCTTCTCATAAGCCTCGGTTATATGACGCGGAAAGCCCCTGTTCTCAAGCTGCTTCATCTGCCCGATAAGTGAAGGTGAAACCTCCTTTGCCTGAACAATGAAAAACTGACTGCCGTTAGTATTGGGTCCGGCATTCGCCATAGAAAGAGCGCCCCTTAAATTATGAAGCTGTTCACTGAATTCATCCTCAAAGCTTTCGCCGTATATGCTCTTTCCGCCGCAGCCCGTTCCCGTGGGGTCACCGCCCTGTATCATAAAATCATTTATAACTCTGTGAAAAATCAGCCCGTCATAATATCCGTTTTCGCTCAATGTGACAAAATTCTTCACCGTTTTCGGTGCTTCCTGTTCAAAAAGTCTTATATAAATATCGCCGTGGTTCGTTTTCATTATTGCGATTTTATCTCCCGTACAGGGCTTTTGTGTCTGAATCGTCATTTTTATTTTC
>JAKSQS010000167.1 GCA_024404055.1 Clostridia bacterium
TGAAAAATAAAACAAGGGGCTGCGATGAAACTTTTATCGTTTCGTCACAGCCCCACTCGATATGGTTGCGGAGGCAGGACTTGACGGCGATAACGCCGTCATCGCAACAATTGTGTTCGCCTTCGGCGAGGTAGGTTCAAGTCCTTTCAGATATTTATTTCAAAAAAAGAGCAGTAACTTTATAGTTACTGCCTTTTTTGGTTGCGGAGGCAGGACTTGAACCTACGACCTCCGGGTTATGAGCCCGACGAGCTACCATCTGCTCCACTCCGCGATATTTCTCAAGTGCTCAGTTATTCTACACCAAAGCTGTAAAAATGTCAAGCCTTTTTATAAAAAAATTTTTATTTATTTGAATAAAATTTGTCAGCATATGCAATCAGTTCACCGATTGTGGTAAGCTCTTTCATATCTTCTTCATTAATTTCAATATCAAACTCATTTTCTATTGCCACAACCAAACCGATAAGTGTAAGTGAATCAAGGTTAAGATCCGTTCTGAAATCCGTTTTATCCGTAAGAACAGCGGCATCTATGCATAAAAAATCGCAAATAAATGCTTTCAGCTTTTCAGTCACAGCTTCCCCTTCTCTCATTTAATATAATGCTATGTTAACATTATAAATTAAGGTTGTCAACAAAATTTAATATTTTAACAATTTTATATTATTATTTTCATAATTGTAACCTGCCGCGCCATATAAAAACAGCGCGGCAGACTGTTGTTAAAATACAAGAGTGTCTGTTTCGCCGACAAGCTTGATAATCTGTTCTTTATAATATTCTATTTCCTGCCTGTTTTTCTCATTTTCAAGTCCGCCGCGGCGTATCAGGCGGCGCATCAAGCGCGAATATCCGATTATTTTTGCCTTATTCTCTACCTGTGTAATCCTGTTTTCATCATCCGTATCAAGATAGAGTGACAGGGTCTTTTTCCAGATATACTCACCTTCCTCGTTTGATATGCCTAAAAATTCTTTAATCGCGTCACGGTCAATAATATAAAAGCCGATATATGCATTATACATGGAGGCAAGCTCAAACACGGGATGCCCGAAGCAAAGAGTATCCATATCTATGAGGAGAACCTCTCCGTTTTGCATCATAACATTTTTTATATGATAATCACCGTGCATCATATGGAAATCCTGCGGTACAGCTTCAACCATGGAAACAAGCTTCTGCGCAGTATCACCGGGGAGATAATCACTTAAAAACTTGACCCAGTCAAGCGCGACAAGCCGCATATCCGGCATATCATCAGGCTTAACCTTTGTTGAATGGATTTTCTTAAGTAAATCAGCGTATAAAGCAGTATACTTATCAAGATTCTCCGGTTCCGCTTTTATGAGCTTTGCAAACGACTTTGCATTAAGCAGTTCAAAAACCGAGCCGTAGGAATCGCCAACCTTTACAACATCATAAGGTATGGCAGTGGGTATGCCGAGTATAAACGCTTTACGCGCAAGCTCTCTTTCACGGTGAATATCGGGAAGACTGTCCGAATTGTAATACACCTTGATTATAGTATCGGCATCAAGCCTGTAAACCTTTCCGTTTGCCCCCTGCCCTATTACCTCACAGCCGTCCACAGAAAGCTTTCTGTATGCCTTTTCAACCGGAAGTATTTCCGTAAATCCTGTCATTTCAAATATTTCATACACTTCGGGAGATGCGTTAATAATAGAAAATGTCGGAATGCTTTTGCGAAGGCGCAAAAGCACACGCAGTCCGGCACTTGAAATATACTCAAGCTTATCGGCATCAAGAGCAACATTTTTTTCATTTTCGGAGTTGATAATACTGTTTATTTCTTTTTCAACGCTGTCGGCATTGGTTGAATCAACTCTTCCTTCAACTATTAAATACAGCGTGCCGTTTCTTTTTTCAAAAGATACAGATGTCATTATTTTTTCTCTCCTTTATAAATCATTATCGCGTTTTCATATCCGCCGCTGCCATATGAAAGGCATCGGTTAACACGCGTAATTGTTGCCGTGCTAACACCCACCTGCTGTGAAATTTTTGAATAGCTTAACCCTTTGTCAAGGAGAACGGCGGTTTCAAAACGCTGTGCCATATCCTGAAGCTCTTTTATAGTGCATAAATCTTCAAAAAATTTACGGCACTCCTCCTGTGAATCTATCATGGAAATTACCTTCATAAGATTATCAAAGGATTCATTGTACAAGTCCTGCATAGTAAATGCTCCTAACATCATTATGATACTATGCTATCACATAAAAGGGATTTAATCAAGGGTTTTACGGTAAATCTTATTATGACAGAAGAATTCTGTCCGTATTCATTGATTTGCCGGAATTTTTCTTGAACATCACAAGCAAATCTTCAACTGTCTTGTCCGCTCTCTCTTCACCCGAAACATCATAAATGACATTACCGGCATCCATCATAAGCGTACGGTTGCCAAGCTCAAGCGCAGACTGCATATTATGCGTTATCATCAGACAGGTAAGCTTTCCTTCGCTTACAATTCGCTTTGTAAGCTCGAGAACCTTTTGCGCCGTTGCCGGGTCAAGTGCCGCCGTATGCTCATCAAGCAAAAGCACGCCGGGCGGGCATATGGTTGCCATCATCAGCGTCAATGCCTGCCGCTGTCCGCCGGATAAAAGCCCTACCTTCTGATTCATTCTGTCTTCAAGACCCATATTTAGAAGAGAAAGCTTTTCTCTGAACATTTTTTTATCGTTTTTGGACACTTTTGAAAGCCATCCTCCGTGTCCGGCGGCAAGAGCAAGATTTTCTTCAATCGTCATTCCTGGTGATGTACCCCTCATGGGATCCTGAAAAAGTCTGCCGATTTTTCTCGCCCTTTTATGCTCGGGCAGAAGAGTTATATCTTCTCCGTCAAGAAGTATTCTGCCGGAATCCGAAAGAAAAGTTCCTGCAATCAGATTGAAAATGGTTGATTTTCCCGCGCCGTTTGCGCCTATTATAGTAATAAAATCTCCGTTTTCTATTTTCAGTGAAAGATTATCAATCGCTTTTTTCTCGTCAGGAGTACCCGCGTTAAATGTTTTTGATATATTTAAAAGCTCAAGCATTCACATTTTCCCCCTTTCTTTTGGCAAGGAAGCGCCTTTTGAAAACAGGGAACTGCTTTTTTAGATACGGAGCGGAAATAGCGATAATAACAATCACCGAAGAAACAAGCTTTAGCATAAATGCCGGCATATTGAATCGCAGTGCTATTGTATAAACCAACCTGAAAATAAACGCGCCAACCACTGCAAACACAGCTTTTCCCGTTATACCGCTGCGCGAGCTGAAAATGTTGCCGATAAGCAGAGACGCAAGCGCAATGGTAACCATGCCTGTACCTATATCAATATTGACAGATTTCTGCATTTGCGCAAGCAGGCAGCCCGACAGAGCTGTAAAAGAGTTCGCTATACACAGACCGATAACGGTTATCACTGCCGTATTAATAGACGAGGAACGAACCATATCCGGGTTATTGCCGGTGGCTCTGATAGCAAGTCCCAGTTTTGTTTTGAAAAAAACGGCAATAAAAATCACAACAGCCGCAACAGCAATTACGGCAATAATCAGCTTGTAATGCTCGGATAAAAATGTTCCTTCAAGCAAAGCCTTTGCCTGTGTGAGAACCGTGTCCGTTTTATTCATATTAAGCAGTGAGGAATTGCCCATCACCGCAATATTCACTGAATAGAGCGCAGTATTGACGATAATTCCCGCTAAAAGGCTGTCAATGCCCATTTTCGTCTGTAATATTGCTGTTACAAATCCGGAAAGAATACCTGCCGCCATAGCCGCAGGCACAGAAAGATAAGGATGACCGGCGATAGCAACAACCGCGCCGACGGTTGCTCCGAGAGTGAAGCAGCCGTCGGTTGATAAATCGCAAACATTAAGCATGGAATAGCTCACAAAAAGCGCAAGCACAGTAAGTGAGCTTATGAGCCCGAGCTCAAGGGCGGTTTGTGCAAGAGTTAAAATTGAAGACATAAGATTTCTCCCGTCAGTTCAGTTCTTCAAAGCTTTCCGCCGTTGTAATTGATTTAACGGCTGTGCAGAAGGGGGCAAATTTTTCTGCAAGCTCATCGTAATTGTAGCCGAGTACAGCACAGGTATCGGTATTTATTGTCGCAGTGCCATTATCAAAGGTCATAACAGGCAGTGTTGCGGTGTCCTTGCCGTTTACAAGAACATCATAAACCATGTTTGCGGTCTCTTTGCCGAGATTTGCATAGTCAACGCCGTAGCCGAGGAAAGCACCGTTAAGAGCAAAGGAATCCGCACCCGTGAACTGGGGAATACCCGCTTCATTAAAGATTTCATATATGGAAAGCTGCGCTTCCATGATTGTATTGTCCGTGGGAGTGAATACGGCATCTACCTTTTCGTCAACAAGCGCATTTGCCGCGAGAGCAACCTCAGACGCATTTGTGCCGGTTTTTTCAACATAGGCTACGCCCTTTTTGTCAAGATATTCTTTGGCAGCCGCAATGGGTGTCTCGGAGGAATCCTGACCCACATCATAAAGCAGACCGATTTTTTTTGCATCCGGCTTAAGGGCAAAAATAAGGTCAAGCACGGAATTTGTATCAAGATAATCCGATGTGCCGGTAAGATTTGCGCCGGGTTCTTCAAGTGAATTAACAAGCTGCTTGGAAACGGGGTCGGAAACAGCGGAGAAGATAACAGGTGTTTTGCTTTCCTCGGTTGCTGCCTGCATTGCAACAGCAACAGGAGTTGCGATACCTACCATAAGGTCAACATTTTCAAACTCAAAGTTGCTGATAATCTGCGAAAGCACATTGGAGTCGCCGTTGCAGTTATCACTGTTGATTTCAAATTTAACATTATTCTCTGTTCCGAGCTTTTCAAGCTGTTTTTCTATGGAGCTGACTATCTGATTGAGCGAAGCATCGTCAACATAATTGCACAGACCGATTTTATAGGTTTTCACATCCGCACTTGCCGAAGTTGATTCATCCGTTGTAGGAGTGCCGCAGGCGGCAAAGCATACAAGCATAGCAAAAGTAAGTATACAGGCAATTAATTTTTTCATGGTTATGTTTCCTTTCAATAATAATATAAATAATTTTGTTGGTTAAAATAAATAATTTTATTTTTAGTA
>JAKSQS010000168.1 GCA_024404055.1 Clostridia bacterium
TTACCTCGTGATTGCCGAAAACGATAGCCCAGTAAACGCCTGTTTTCTCCATAAACCTTGCAAACTGAACGGCATCAAGCTGCTGAAATTTTGTCAGCACTATGTCGCCTGTCAGCACAACAAGGTCGGGCTTGCTTTCGGCAATCTGATTTTCAAGCATCTGCATGGCTTTCTTTCTTAACTGCGGGTCATCACCGAGGTGAATATCGGATGTGGAGAGAATTTTAAACGGTTCTTTACTGAATTGCCCGTTTTTCTCTTTTTTAACAATTACCGCTTTTTCCTCATCCTCGTGTATAACGGTGATTTTTGAATTTACCGGTGTAAAAGCAACACTTTTTTCAAACAGCCAGCTTTTTTGCCTGTCATTCATCAGCGGATAAACGGTATCACATATATTGAGTGCTGATGTGTTTAATTTTTGTCTTAATGAAGCGACAAACGGATACATAATAACATCTCCTGTTATTTTTTGTTTGATTATAGCATAAAGCCTGTAACAGTTCAATTAAAATGTTGCAAAAAAATTACATTTCGGTAAGAAGACTTGACAGAAGAAAAAACAGGTAATATAATGCCGCTGAAAGAGGTGATTTTATGCTTGAAATCAGGAATTATTCAAAAATCTACGGTGATAAAAAAGCAGTGGATAACCTTTCGCTGAATATACAGCCCGGTGAAATTTACGGCTTTATAGGTCACAACGGCGCGGGAAAGACAACCACTCTTAAGGCGTGTGCCGGTGTGCTTATGCCCACCTCCGGTGAAATATTTGTGGACGGAATGTCAATGCTTTCTTCTCCGATTGAATGTAAAAAGAAAATAGCGTATATACCGGACAATCCGGATTTATATGACTATATGAGCGGAATAAAATACCTGAATTTTACCGCGGATATTTTCGGTGTCAGTGCCGGGGAGAGAAAGGAAAGAATAAAAAAATATTCGGATATGTTTGAGCTTACAGCAGACCTTGCACAGCCTATATCATCATATTCGCACGGAATGAAGCAGAAATTGGCTGTAATATCCGCATGGCTGCACGAGCCGAAGCTGATAATCATGGATGAGCCGTTTGTCGGACTTGATCCGAAGGCGGCGCATACGCTGAAAACCATGATGCGTGAGCTTTGCGACAGGGGAGGCGCAATTTTCTTTTCGACCCATGTGCTTGAGGTGGCTGAAAAGCTGTGTGACAAAATCGCAATCATCAAATCCGGAGCATTAATCAAAAGCGGCACCATGGAAGAGGTAAAGGGCGATGAGACACTTGAGGACGTTTTCCTAGAGCTGGAGGACAGAGATGTTTAAAACCTTACTGAAAAAACAGATGTATGAATTTTTTGCCGGGTTTTTCATTGATAAAAAGACAGGAAAAAGCCGCGCCAAAAACGGCGTTATAGGATATATAGTTATTTACATATTCCTGTTCGTCATGCTTGGCGTTGTCTTTTTCAATTCGGCAGCCACTTTGTGCGCACCGCTGTCCGAAATGGGACTGTCGTGGCTTTATTTCGCAATAATGAGCCTTATCGGTCTTGCGCTCGGCGTTTTCGGCAGTGTTTTCAATACATTTTCGGCACTGTATAAGGCGAAGGATAACGATATACTTCTTTCAATGCCGATACCGCCGCGTATGATTCTATTTTCCCGTATGACAGGGACATGGATAATGGGCACTGCTTATGAGCTTATTGTTATGGTGCCCGCACTGATAGTTTATTATATCAATGTGAAGCAGACCGCGCTTTCGGTTGTTTTTTCGGTGCTAGCGGTACTGGACATGTCAGTAACCGTGCTTGTTCTGAGCTGTGCTCTCGGCTGGGTCGTTGCCCTGATTTCGGGTAAGCGGAAAAATAAGAGCATCGCAACGGTAATACTTTCCCTTGTTTTTCTTGCGTGCTATTATATTGTTTATATGCGTGCGTATGAATATATAGGCATGGTAATACAAAACGCGGATAAGGTATCATCGTTTTTTAAAACATATATTTTTCTGATTTATCAGCTCGGTATGGCGGCAGAGGGAAAGGTTCTCTCCATGCTGATTGTTACGGTGTTTACGGCGGCTGCTTTTGCGGATGTTATGGTTGTTATGTCGCGCACATTTATAAAAATAACAACGAATGAAAAAGCGGCGGCAAAAATCGTATATAAGGAAAAAACTGCATCGAGAAAAAGTGAATCGACGGCTTTGCTGAAAAAGGAGTTTGCTAAGTTTTTTTCAAGCCCCAATTATATGCTTAACTGTGCTCTCGGTACGGTGATGATGCCTGCACTCGGTATTATTTCGCTGATAAAAGGCGAACAGCTTGTTGAAAAATTGAGCACGGCTGCGCCGGAGCTCGGCAATATATTGCCGCTTGCCGCTGCCGCTTCCGTTTGTATGCTTACATCCATGAATGATATAACCGCTCCGTCCGTTTCGCTTGAGGGGAAAAGCCTGTGGATAATCAGGTCATATCCCGTTGATATGAAAAAGGTTCTGTTTGCAAAGCTTAAGGTTCATCTTATTATGACTGTTATACCGGGCGTTTTCGCAAGTGCCTGTATAGGTGCTTCAATGAAATTAGGCATAGCGGAATCGGTTATCATATGCCTGATTTCCGCTGCGTTTGCGGTTCTTAACGGTTCGTTCGGACTTTTTATAAATCTGAAAAAACCGAATTTTACATGGACAAACGAAATAGCACCGATAAAGCAGAGTGCCGGAGTGGTAATAACGCTTTTCGGAGGCTGGGGAGTGATTGTTGTGCTTGCGGCATTATATCTGCTGTTAAATACATTGGTTTCTCCGCTGATATTTCTTATTATCTGTCTTGCGGTGCTGTCTGCCGCAGCGGCAGGCTTTACATTGTGGGTAGCTAAAAAAGGCAGTGTAATACTTAATAATCTGTAAAAAACGGGCTGAACAAAAAGTGAATTGTTCAGCCCTTTATTTTAAATGATTTTACACATTGAAAAGGAAATGAACAACATCTCCGTCTTTCATAACATATTCCTTGCCCTCGGAGCGTACAAGCCCTTTTTCCTTTGCGGCGGTAAGGCTCCCGTTTGCCATAAGATCTTCAAATGAAACGATTTCGGCGCGGATAAAGCCCCTTTCAAAGTCTGAATGGATTTTTCCCGCTGCCTGCGGAGCCTTTGTGCCCTTCTTAATCGTCCATGCCCTTACCTCCGGCTGTCCGGCTGTGAGATATGATATAAGCCCTAAAAGGTCATAGCTTCTCTGAATAAGCAGGTCAAGTCCGCCTTTGTCAACACCTATATCGGAAAGGAACATTTCTTTTTCCTCTTTATCAAGTGAGGAAATCTGCGCCTCGAGCTCTGCGCAGATGGGCAGAACCTCCGCTTCCTGCGCTGCGGCAATTTCACACACCGCCTTATAGTTTTCATTGCTGTCTATTCCGTTTGAAAAATCTTCTTCGGACATATTGCAGGCATAAATAACCGGCTTTGAAGTGAGCAGAGCACATGAATCGATAATTTCTTTTTCCTCGTCTGTCATTTCCATGCTTCTGACGCATTTGCCGTCTTCAAGATGAGCTTTGACATTCTTTAAAAACTCAACCTCTGCCGCAAGGGACTTGTCGCCCTTCATTGCCTTGCTTGTTCTGTCTATTCTCCGCTCAATCATTTCAATGTCGGAGAAAATAAGCTCAAGATTTATGGTTTCAATATCTCTTGCCGCATCTATGCTTCCGTCAACATGGGTAATATCGTCATTTTCAAAGCAGCGGACAACATGGATAATGGCATCAACCTCACGGATGTGGGAAAGAAATTTATTTCCGAGACCCTCACCCTTGCTTGCGCCCTTTACAAGACCGGCAATATCGACAAATTCTATGGATGCGGGTGTGTACTTTACGGGATGATACATTTCGGCAAGTGCGTCAAGCCTGCTGTCTGGAACCGCAACAACGCCGACATTCGGCTCAATTGTGCAGAACGGATAGTTTGCGGACTGTGCGCCGGCGTTTGTAATGGCGTTGAAAAGTGTGGACTTGCCGACATTGGGCAGTCCTACAATACCGAGTTTCATACTTGCATATCCTTTCTTTTAAAGCTGTGCGAGAGCCTGCTCAATATCGTCAATTATATCCTGTACATCCTCAATACCGACAGACATACGGATAAGGTCACTGCCGACACCGGCATCGGCAAGCTGTTCATCGGTAAGCTGGCGATGTGTTGTGCTTGCCGGATGGAGCACGCAGGTGCGCGTATCCGCAACATGGGTAACGATTGCAGCCATTTTAAGGCTGTCCATAAACTTTGTTGCCGCGTCTCTGCCGCCCTTTACGCCGAAAGAGATAACGCCGCAGGTGCCTTTAGGCATATATTTCTTTGCAAGAGCATATCTTTCATCACTTTCAAGTCCGGGGAAGGATACCCATGTGATTTTGTCGTTGTTTTCGAGATATTTTGCAACCTTAAGCGCGTTTTCGCAGTGACGCTCCATGCGCAGGGAAAGAGTTTCCAGACCGAGGTTAAGAAGAAATGAGTTTTGCGGAGCGGGGATAGAGCCTAAATCTCTCATTATCTGCGCCACTATTTTCGTTATATATGCGCCCTTGCCGAAACGCTCGGTATAGGTTATTCCGTGATAGGAATCATCGGGTGTGGTAAGACCGGGGAACTTGTCGTTCTGCGTCCAGTCAAAGTTACCGCTGTCAATTACAACGCCGCCGACGCTTGTTGCATGACCGTCCATATACTTTGTGGTTGAATGCGTTGCAATGTCTGCGCCGAATTTGAACACATCACAGTTGATGGGAGTGGGGAAGGTGTTGTCAACGATAAGCGGAACGCCGTGTCTGTGAGCCGCTGCCGCAAACTTTTCTATATCAAGTACATCAAGTGAGGGGTTTGCAATTGTTTCACCGAAAACAGCCTTTGTGTTCGGTCTGAAGGCGGCTTCAAGCTCTTCATCGGAGCAGGTGGGACGCACAAAAGTAAATTCAATGCCGAGCTTTCTGCAGGTTACATTGAAAAGGTTGAATGTGCCGCCGTAAATCGCGGAGGATGAAACAACATGGTCGCCCGCGTTGCAGATGTTGAAAATCGAATAGAAGTTTGCAGCCTGTCCCGAGGATGTGAGAACAGCGGCTACACC
>JAKSQS010000169.1 GCA_024404055.1 Clostridia bacterium
TTTTTCGGCAATATACATGGAAATAACGGTGTCTGTCACATAAAGCGGAGCGGTGGGAGCGCCTGCGCCCCTGCCGGGCTGCAGCCAGTCACCGAGACCGAGCGCAACAAGTCCGTCATCACGGCGGTTTTGTGAAATATAGGAGAGATAGCGCAGCATATTTTCACTGCATTCCTTTGCCGGGGTGAGGTCGCCGCGCAGACGGTAAATCTGCCGGCAAAGCTCTGTGAGCACATTGTCCCACGCCGGTCCGTTGCCCCACTCAAAGCCCCAGCCGCCGGTGGGAATAATACCGGGCAGCCTGCCGTCGGGCTTCTGCGCCGCGCAGATGTTGCGCAGCCACTCACGGTAGCTCTTTTCCGGGGTGAGGGTGAGCAGCATCCTTTCAGCCGACACCGCCGCATCTCCCGTCCAGCCGTTTTTCTCCCTGTGAGGGCAGTCCGTGGGGAAATAATAGAAGTTCGCAAGGTCGGAAACCCTTGAAATATCTCTCAAGGCGTTCATCACCGGGTCGGAGCAGTTAAAGCCGCCCCTTTCCTTTAAATCCGTGCTTGCACGCAGCATCGTCAGCGTTTCGGGCTTTATCTGATGTTCAAGAAGTCCGAAAACCATGGCGTAACGGTAGCCGAAATAGGTGAACGGCGGCACGAAAACATCTTCATTTCCGCTGCAAACGAAATAACAGGTCTGCCCGTAGCCGTCGGGATAAAAGCTGCCCGTGTTTTCATATGACGGCTCGCCTTTTTCGGTCATGTGCTCACAAAGCTGAATGAAAAGCTTCTGTCCCTTTTCACCTTTGATTTTCAGACGGAAAACACCGGCGGTGTTGATGCCGAAATCGTATAAAATGCCTTTTTTGCCGCGATAATCAAATTTAAATTCGGTGTCAAGGCGCATATTTTCGCGGTTGCCGAAATAGGCGGAAAGGGTGGCTTCTCTTATTTCAACCGGGGCAATTTCCTCTGTGATAACAACAGGGTCAGCCTCACAAAGTCTGTATTCTCCGCGCGGTGCTTCCGCTTTTTTTACATAATCCCAGTCCGAATCGTCAAATTCAGCCGTGAAGCAGCCGGGCTGCTCCATAGTCGCGTCATAAAACGCGCCGCTTCTCAAATCGTCAAAAATAACGGGTGAGGGGGCACAGCGAAAGCTTTCGTCCGCTTCAAGCACCGTTTTGCTGCCATCCGCATTTTCAAGCTCCATACGCATGGCAAAGCGCGGTACGCTGCGGAATTTTGCCTTGTCAAAATCCCATACCCTGCCGCCGGGTGCGTTCTGCATACCGTTTCCGAGCATGATAACCACAGCGTTTTTGCCTTCATTAAGCCGGTCTGTCACATCATAGCTGTCAAAATAAACAATGTCGTCCGGGTTGGAAATATAGGGGGCTAATAAACCCTTTGTGATTTTCTTTCCGTTTATCCACAGGTCATAAAAGCCGAGACCGCTGATTAAAATATCGGCTTTTTTTATTTCGGGGAGGGTAAAGGTTTTTCTGATATAAGGCGCATTAATGTGCTTTTCATATGTATTCATTTCATCCGTCGCACGGAAAAAGCTTGCGGGAAATTCCATAGCTGCACTTCCTTTTTTGTTTTTTTTAAGTATATCACAGCAAAGTTTTAATTTGCAATAGTTTCACATTGAATGTGTGGATTTTGTGTGATATAATAAAGAAAAAAACAGGAGGCAGCCATGGGAAAATATGACATAGCGGCATATATATGGCCTGCATACACAGGTGATGAGCCGCGCACCCGTATGTTCTGGAGAGAGGGCATGGGCGAATGGCAGTCCGTAAAAAACAGCGTTTCAAAATATGACGGCGACACATGGCCGAGAAAACCGCTTTGGGGTTATGTGAACGAGGCTGACCCGTATATCATGGAAACGGAAATCAACGCGGCGGCAGACCACGGGGTAAATGTGTTTATTTATGACTGGTATTGGTTCGATTCCCGTCCGTTTCTTGAGCAGTGCCTTGACAACGGTTTTCTCAAAGCGAAAAACAACAGCCGTATGCGGTTTTATCTTATGTGGGCTAATCACGATGCTAACGGACTGTGGAATAAGGATATTTCCGATACTCCGGCAGGGGACACGGTGATATGGAACGGCGCGGCGGACGAAAAAAATTTCGATACGGTGTGTGACAGGGTGATTGAAAAATATTTCCGTCTTGACAATTATTATCGCATTGACGGGAAGCCCGTATTTATGATTTACGACACGGAAAACCTGATTAAGGGTCTCGGCGGTGTTGAAAATACGAAAAGAAAGCTCCGCGAGTTCAGGGAAAAATGCGTTCGTGCAGGTCTCGGCGGACTTCATCTGCAATTTACGCAATGGGGCGAAAGAGTGCTGAATTTAAGCGGAGTGGACGGCAGCAAAAAGCCGGACACACAGGTGCTTTCCTCTCTCGGCTTTGACAGCATGACGAATTATCAGTTTGTGCATTTCATCAATATTGACCGCGATTACGGTGAAATAATTAAGGATGTTGTGCCGTACTGGGAAAAATGGAGTGAAAAATATGATATTCCGTATTTTCCTCATGTTTCCGTGGGCTGGGACAACAATCCCCGTTTTCATAATTTGCGCCGCGGTATTGTGAAAAACAACACGCCGGATGCATTTGAAAAGGCACTGCGCGAGGCGAAAAAATTTGTTGACACGCACGACCTTCCTGTGCCGCTTATCACAGTGAACAGCTGGAACGAGTGGACGGAGACAAGCTATCTTGAGCCGGATGACCTGTATGGCTACGGGTATCTTGAAGCGGTGAAAAAAGTGTTCGGAGATGAAAAATAAATGTTTTACACCGAAAAAACCTATGATATAGATGAGCTTTGCAAATGCAATATGCACACCCATTCGATTTTTTCAAAATGCTCAAAGCCGGAAATGGTTTTTGAGGATATGATAAAGGCGGCAGAGAGCTTCGGACTTTCAACCCTTGCGATAACAGACCATTCGGATTTGCATGACGGTATTTGTTCGGTGGGAAATTACAGAAAGCTGAAAAAACGGCTGTCGGAAATAAATACCCCGGTTCGTGTGCTTGTCGGCGCGGAAATGTCTGCCTATGCCGTCGGCAAATTCGGCGAGCCTTACAGAATTGATAAGGAGATTGAGTTTTGCAGCTATTCATGTGTGCATTACCACCTTGATTTCTGGCAGCAGCCGGATGACAGAAGCGTTCACGGCTATGCGAAGCATATGCTGGCTGTTCTGTCCGCACTTTTTGACACGGACAGGGCGGACAATATCGCGCACCCGTTTTCACCCTGTAAAATGAAGTTTTTTGACCCGGAGCAGAAGAAAACAATGCTTGCCTGCATCACCGATGAAGAGCTTTACGGCATTATGAAAAAAGGCGAAAACGCGGGCTGCTCATGGGAGCTGCACAAGTCCTCCGTGATGAATTTCCCGGATTTTTACAGGCGGTTTTTCTTCATAGGAAAAGAAGCCGGGGTGCATTTCACCGTCGGAACGGACGCACACAGGCTCCACGATATTGACACCGCCGATTTTGCGGATTATCTAAAAATATTAATAAAGGATTGACGGATATGGCGAATATACTTGAAACGGTTATGATTGTCTGCTTCGGTCTTTCTTGGCCGGTGAATATTTATAAGCTGCTTAAGTCCCGCACCGCTAAAGGGACAAGCGTGTTTTTTTACTATTTTATCGACATCGGATATGTTGCCGGAATTGCGGCAAAGCTTATCAAATTTTCGCAGGGTGTTTCAACCCCGTGGTATGTTATGTTTTTCTACATACTTAACTTTTTTATGGTGCTTTTCGGCATTATTATTTATTACAGAAACAAAAGAACAGACAGGGAACAGGCAAAATGAAAAAATATATTTATGAAATGCATCAGCATACATGGCCGTGCAGCCATTGCGGCAGGGGTGACCCGGCGAAAACGGCATACGCACTGCATGAAGCCGGGTTTTCCGGCATGGTGCTGACAAATCACTTTTTCCACGGCAACACGGGAATTGACAGAAGCGTTCCGTGGGCTGAATTTGTAAAGGCTTATGAGGATGATTATCTTGCCGCGAAAAGGGCGGGGGATGAAATCGGTTTCGATGTGATTTTCGGCATCGAGGAGCACATCGGAAAGGGCAAAGAGGTTTTGTTATACGGTATCACGCCCGAATTTCTGTATGAAAATCCGGCTTTGCGAGACGGCGGACTTGAGCTTGTCAGCCGTCTGACAAGGGAATACGGAGGACTTGTTTTTCAGGCGCACCCGTACCGCGACCGCGATTATGTTGCTGACCCGGATGAAAATCTGTCAATTGAGCTATTAGACGGCTTTGAGACCTATAATGTGTGCAACAAGCCGGGCGAAAATCCGAGGGCTGCCGAATATGCCGAAAAGCACGGCCTGCTTGTTTCAGCAGGCTCCGATGCACACGCAGAAAACCAGGCGGTGCGCTACGGCATAGCCTGTACGCACAGAATTAAAGATTCTTTTGAGCTTGCAAAAACGCTGCGCGAACTGGATTATGAGCTGTATCTGGGGGATGAATTATCCGAAATATGAGCTTTTATCCGCGCAGCCCTGACATAAATAATTTAAAACAGATTGCGAAGCTTTTTTTCATCAGATATTTCCGCGCTGATTTCTTTGAGAAATTCAGCGCATTTTTCGTCTTCCAGCAGCAGCCTTCCGACCTTTTTTACCATTCGCAGAAAACGCCTGTCAAAAATCACCTCATCGGTGTGTGCAATGAGCGGACACACCGCAAGTCCCCTGTAATCGGGCGTTACCTCAATTTTGCCCTTTTCGTTTATTACCGGGAAAAACGGAAAAATGCGGCAGGAAAGCGGTCTTTGCGCTCTGTCGCATATGCCGCCGCATACGGCAAGCCGCCTGCCGTTTATCTCTTTAACGGTGAGACTTGTTTCTTCACCGGGGAAAAGCAGCATACCGGTATTTTCATCGCCGTGACAGCACCGTTTATCGCAGATAAGACCGCAGTCCGCCTTGAGCGGACTGCAATTTTCAAATATCTTATAACATTTTTTATAATCCATATTTATCCGAATATCATAAGGAAAAACATCCGAATGCC
>JAKSQS010000017.1 GCA_024404055.1 Clostridia bacterium
ACAACAAACAGTTGATAAATAGCCGTTTTTATAGGGGAGCCTTAAAACTCCCCTATAAACTGGGATTTTTACTGAATTTCATTCCCTTCTGCATCCAAGAACGCATACTCAGACGGAACAGATGAAACATAGAATGCATACGGATTTTCCCGAACAACTTCTTCGATAACTTCACCACTCTGAAGAGTAATTTGAACTGTTGACACTTTCGGGTTGTTTATCAGGAAAGCATAACCTTGATGCCAATTTACAACCGCCACATCAGCACATCTATCCGTCATTGGCTTATATGTGTGAACAAAAGTATAGTTCGCACCATTGCCCTTTATTTCAATTTCCATAGGCAAATAGTAATGTGCCTGATATTCGTTTCCAGAAATAAACCAAGCAACTGCCTTATTATCTTCACCGCACATTCCTACATACTGCATTGCGATGGTATTTGCATCGGAAACCGGTATTTCTTGTCTTGCTTTTTCCATCAGTTCATCGGTTCCATGATATATCTTTGCGCATCCCGCAAGACTAAAGCAAAGCAACGCAAGCAATAAAACGCTTATAATTCTTTTCATGTGATTACCTCCACATTAAATTATGTGTCAATGTGTGTCAATGGGGACGGTTCTTAACGACAACCTTTTTACGCTTTTTGAATTATTCCGCGGTTGATACCAGTCAGCCGTTCTATCTGGCGAACCGAAATTCCTTTTGCTTTCAGCAGTCTGATTGCTTCATCGCGCTGTTTTCGTTCAAGCTTCTGTAAATATATCCCGCTTGCGACATTCAGCGTTTTTTTCAAAACCTCCAATGCCCATTCATCATCTTTTTTCGGCTTTTCCGCTTCCATATATTCCGCAGTATCAAGCTGCCGCATTAATGCGCGAAAGCTTTCTTCATTGCCGATTAAATCATGCAGAATTTCGGTGGCCGTGAAGGTGTTTTCTTTTCCGTATTCGCGATAGCTGCTCCACGGATATGTTTCTGCTCCGGATATTCCGGCTTTTACCGGATTGTTCAGGATATAACGAAAAACGCAAAGCAGATAAGCGTCATCCGATATAGCTTCACTTTTGTAACGGTCTTGAAACAAATGCCCCGAGCGTTCATATTTCATGTTAAAATAATACGCGTAGCTGACTCCCGTTTTTTTCATAAATGCGGAAATGGCGTTATTGTCATCGTGTATTAAAATATGAATGTGATTTTCCATAAGGCAATAGGCTAATACCGAAACGCCTGTTTCAGGTGCATATCTTTTCAGCAGAGAGATATATTTTTCCCTATCTGCAGTATCTTCAAATAAAAGCTGCCTTCCTATTCCACGAACAATAATATGCTGATATTGACCGCTGATTCTCGGTTGCCGTGACATTATACTCACCTTCTTTTTTAGGTGCATTAAGTATAACAGATAATAACTTTGTTGTCAACAAGAACCGTCCCTATTGACACGTCAAACACCGAAAAAGCGGCTGCCCGCAGGCAACCGCTTCATTTTATATATGCTTTGTTAATCAGACAAGCTCGATTATGCACATCTCGGCTGCGTCGCCGCGACGGGGACCTGTCTTGATTATACGGCAATAGCCGCCGTTAACTTCCTTGTACTTAGGACTGATCTCGTCAAAGAGCTTCTTAACAACGTCTTCCTTCGTGATATATGCGAGAGCCTGACGCTTATTATGAAGAGTATCCTCTTTTGCGAGGGTTATCATCTTTTCCGCCATGCAGCGGACTTCTTTAGCCCTGGTAACGGTGGTTTCTATTTTGCCGTTTTCCAGCAGATATGTTACCATACCTCTGAGCATTGCCTTGCGGTGATCCGTAGGTCTGCCGAGTTTTCTGGTACCTGCCACAAAAATCACTCCTTTACCTTGTGATACAGATTATTCTTCTTCACTGAGTAGGTCGAGACCGAAGGAACGAAGCTTGCTGATAACTTCATCAAGCGACTTTTTGCCGAGGTTTCTGACTTTCATCATATCCTCTTCCGTTCTTGCGGTAAGGTCTTCCACAGTATTTATGCCTGCACGCTTCAGGCAGTTGAATGAGCGGACGGATAAGTCAAGCTCCTCAATGGTCATCTCAAGGATCTTTTCTCTGCCATCGTCGCCTTTTTGAACCATAATCTCTGTTTCATATGACTCTGTTGAAAGGTCACTGAACAAGCTGAGATGTTCGTTGAGAAACTTGGCTGCAAGTGAAACGGATTCCGTAACGGAAATCGTTTTATTTGTCCATACCTCAAGCGTAAGCTTGTCAAGGTCGGTATCCTGTCCTACACGCGTATTCTCAACAGTATAGTTTACTTTTAAAACCGGAGTATAAATCGAGTCAACAGCTATTACACCGATTGCCGGCTGCATGAGCTTCTTGTTCTGTTCGGCGGAAATATATCCGCGTCCCTTGTCTACCGTAAGCTCCATGCTTACATGAGCGTCCGCACCGAGTGTGCAGATGTGCTGCTCGGGATTAAAAATTTCAACTTCCGAATCGTGTGAAATATCGCCCGCAGTAACCTCACCTTCGCCGCTTGCGTCTATATAAACGGTCTTGGGACCGTCGCCATGTATTTTAAGGATAACGCTCTTGAGATTGAGAACAATCTCAACCACATCTTCCTTCACGCCGGGAATCGTGGAAAATTCATGAAGCACACCGTCTATCTTGACAGAGGTGATCGCATATCCGGGGAGAGAGGAAAGCAGTACGCGTCTGAGGCTGTTGCCGAGAGTGATACCGTAACCCCTTTCAAGCGGTTCAACGATAACTTTGCCGTAGGTTCCGTCAGCTTTTAAGTCTGCAGTTTCGATTCTGGGCTTTTCAATACCTATCATTCAAAACCCTCCTTATAATATTCAGGAAAAATCCTGAGCGTTGCGGTTTAAACGGATTACTTCGAGTAGAACTCGACGATAAGATGTTCTTCAACGGGAGCCGCGATCTGCTCACGGTCGGGAAGAGCAACTATTTTTGCAGAAGTACCTTCCGCTGCTGCTGTTATCCATGCGGGAACGGGACGGGAAGCATTTGCTTCGAGAACTGCCTTGAACTTTTCGCTGTCAAGGCTGCCCTTCTTTATGGATACCTCATCGCCTGCTTTGCAAAGGTATGACGGAATGTCAACCTTCTTGCCGTTTACAAGGAAATGACCGTGAGTGCAAAGCTGTCTTGCTTCTGCTCTTGAGCTTGCCCAGCCGCAGGTATAAACGATGTTGTCAAGACGGCTTTCGCAGATACGAAGCAGGTTTTCACCTGTAACGCCTGCCTTGCGCTCAGCCATAAGGAAATATTTGTGGAACTGTCCTTCCTGAATACCGTAAAATCTTCTGCACTGCTGCTTTGCGCGAAGCTGAAGTCCGTATTCGGAAGTCTTTTTGCGGTTCTGACCGTGCTGACCGGGAGCATAGGAACGACGCTCAAGGGCACATTTGCCCGTGTAGCATCTGTCGCCCTTTAAAAAGAGCTTCTTGCCCTCACGACGGCACATTTTACATACCGCTCCGGTATATCTTGCCATAGTGTTATTGCACCTCCAATTTTTATAGGTTATACACGTCTTCTCTTGGGCGGACGGCATCCGTTATGCGGGATAGGTGTAACATCTTTAATAAGAGTTACATCAAGACCGGCGGTCTGAAGCGCTCTGATAGCGGCTTCGCGTCCCTGACCGGGACCCTTAACGAATACTTCAACAGTCTTCATGCCGTGGTCGATGGCTGCCTTGGCAGCGGTCTCTGCGGCGGTCTGTGCCGCAAAGGGTGTTGACTTTCTTGAGCCTCTGAAGCCCATTTCGCCTGCGCTTGCCCATGACACTGCGTTGCCGTTTACATCAGTAATGGTAACGATCGTGTTGTTGAAGGTGGATTGGATATGGGCCGCACCGCGGTCTATGTTCTTACGCTCACGGCGACGGCGGATGGCGGTGGCTTTTTTTGCCTGTTTAGCCATAATTACTCCTCCTATGCTTACTTCTTCTTATTTGCTATCGTCTTCTTGGGACCCTTGCGTGTACGGGCGTTCGTCTTTGAACGCTGACCTCTTACGGGAAGACCCTTACGGTGACGGACACCGCGATAGCAGCCGATTTCTACAAGTCTCTTTATGTCGAATGCTGTTTCTCTTCTGAGGTCACCTTCCACCTTTACATTGTGGTCGATGTACTCACGAAGCTTGGAAACATCGTCTTCTGTTAAATCCTTAACTCTTGTGTCGGGATTTACGCCTGTTTCCGCTAAAATTTTTAATGCTGTTGTATGACCGATACCAAAGATATAAGTGAGACCGTATTCGATTCTCTTATCTCTGGGAAGATCAACACCGGAAATTCGTGCCATTTATCAATTGCACCTCCAATTTCTGTTTAGTCAGATTAGCCCTGACGCTGTTTGTGCTTGGGATTCTCACATATTACCATGACTTTGCCGTGGCGTTTGATTATCTTGCACTTCTCGCAAATTTTCTTTACAGAAGGTCTGACTTTCATTGTATTTACCTCCCTGAATTATTTTGATCGCCAAGTTATGCGTCCCTTGGTCAGGTCGTATGGCGACATCTCGACCGTAACCTTATCGCCGGGAAGAATCCTGATATAGTTCATACGGAGCTTTCCCGAGATGTGGGCAAGAATTTTGTGTCCGTTTTCAAGCTCTACCTGAAATGTTGCATTTGGAAGGGCTTCTATAACGACACCTTCTACTTCTATCATATCCTGCTTTGACATAACATTATTCTCCTTGCGCATGACCGTTTTGCAAAGCCGTTAACGCTTTTCTGACAGAACGGTCTGTCTGTGTTGCCTGAGCTTTCAATTTAATATTCGTTGCCGCCAGATGACGGGGATTTTTTCTTTTAGGCCTATCAAGAGGTCTTTGCCTCCCGTCACACAGCAAAACGAACTGTCCGTCAAAGCCTGTGACCAGCAGATATTCGTCCCTGTCGTGACCCGCTTTTGAGCGAACCACCTGACCTATTTCAAACTGCATTGCTTATCTCCTTATACGAGGGTAAGTATTTTCGGTCCGTCATTTGTAATGGCGACCGTGTGTTCGAAATGGGCGGACAGGCTGCCGTCCTTTGTCTTGACGGTCCATCCGTCACTGAGCTGTCTGATAGCGGCACCTCCCATATTTATCATGGGCTCAATAGCCAGTGTCATGCCCGCTAACAGGCGCAGGCCTCTGCCTGCGGTACCGTAATTCGGTACACTCGGATCCTCATGGAGAGCCTTTCCTACACCGTGCCCCGTGTATTCACGAACCACACTGTAGCCTCTCTGCTCGCAATAGCGCTGAACCGCAGAGCCTATATCTCCGATTTTGCCGCCAACGACAGCAGCTGTTATGCCTTCGTAAAGGCTTTCACGCGTGGTGTCTATCAGCCGCTTTGCCTCGTCGCTTATATCGCCGCAGGCAAAAGTGGCGGCATTATCGCCGTTATAGCCCCCGAGCTTCGCTCCTAAGTCTATACTTACAATATCGCCCTGCTTAAGTACGCGCTTTTTGCTCGGTATACCATGAATAACCTCATCATTTATGGAAATGCATGCGCAGGCGGGAAAACCGTACAAATTCAGGAAGTTGGGCTCCGCGCCCTGACTTCTGATATACCTTTCGGCAATTTTGTCGAGCTCCCAAGTGGAAATACCGGGCTCAACCGCCTTTCCCGTTACCTGTAATGCTCCGGCAGAGATTCTGCAAGCTTCACGCATCACAGCCAAATCTCTTGATGTTTTGAGCACTATCATGCTGACCACCGTTTTCTGCGCCGACCGGCGCATTGCCTTTTTTCTGAATTTCAGCCTTTCAAAGCCTCGAGTACAAGCCTTGTTATTTCATCAATAGGCTTGTCGCCGTCGACTATGCGAAGCTTACCCTGCTTGTCGTAATAGTCCTTGAGCGGCTCTGTCTGTTCGTGATAAACCTTGAGTCTGTCAAGAACCGTTTCGGGTTCGTCGTCCTTACGGCGGTAAAGCTCTCCGCCGCACAGGTCGCAAACTCCTTCTTTCGCAGGCTTTTTCCACTCCATGTGGTAAGTTGCGCCGCATTTGCACACGCGTCTGCCTGACATTCTTCTTGTGATTGCCTCATCGGGCACTTCAATGTCCACAACCCTGTCAATTTCCGCGCCCATAGCGTCAAGCGCTTCAGCCTGGGGAATTGTACGGGGAAAACCGTCAAGCACATAGCCTGCGGCACAGTCGTCGGCGGCAAGGCGTTCCTTGATGATGCCGATTACGACATCATCGGGAACGAGTTTGCCTGCCTCTATAAAGGACTTTGCTTTAAGTCCCATTTCGGTACCGTTTGAAAGTGCTTCGCGGATGATGTTTCCTGTGGAGATAGCGGGTATTCCGAGCTCGCTGCAAATTCTTTCAGCCTGTGTGCCTTTTCCTGCACCGGGCGCACCGAGGAATATTATCTTCATAGGTTATATCTCCTGCTTTAAGATTAGTCTAAGAAACCCTTATAATGACGCATCATCATCTGGCTTTCGAGCTGCTTAACCGTTTCAAGAGCAACACCAACAAGAATTATGATTGATGTACCGCCGATTGAAAGGGACATGGGGCTGCCGATAAGCTTTGTGAAGAGCGTAAGCACATTCGGGAACAGCGCGATAACGCTGAGAAGAAGTGCTCCTAAAAGGACAAGTCTTGAGATGATTTTTGCCAGGTAATCCGATGTGGGCTTGCCGGGACGGATACCGGGAATCATACCGCTGTTCTTGCGGATGTTGTTTGACATTTCTCTGGGATCGTACTGGATGCTTGCATAGAAATATGCGAAGAACAGTATCAGCACGAAATAGATAATGGCATAAACCCAATGGTCCTGTGAGAAAATCTCGAAGATTTTCGCATTCTTCTTCTCCTCGCTCAGGAACATCTGAACGGTGGGGAAGATTGAAAGAATGGAACCTGCGAAGATGATGGGAAGAACACCGGACATATTAACCTTAAGCGGAATATGTGTGCTCTGACCGCCGTACATCTTTCTGCCTACAACTCTCTTTGCATACTGAACGGGAACTCTGCGTTCTGCGTTGTCCATCCAAACGATGTAAGCGACCATCGCAAGAAGAAGAATCGCAACAACGGGAACGATTGCATAGTAAGCGCCGCCCTGCATGAAGCCCTGATAAAGAGCAGTGATTGTAGTGGGAAGTCTTGAAATGATACCGGCAAAGAGGATTATTGAAACGCCGTTGCCGATGCCTTTGTCTGTAACCTGTTCGCCCAGCCACATAACAAGTGACGCGCCTGCCGTAAGGCAGAGGACAACGGTTATGCCCTGAAGAATCATCGGGAAGCCGGTGAAGTTTGCGCCGTCGTTCTTGATGATATAGCCTTCCGTACGCAGATAAATGAAATATGCGGTACTCTGGAGAAGGGCAAGACCGATTGTTACATAACGGGTGATGGCTGCTATCTTCTTACGGCCTTCTTCGCCTTCCTTTGAAAGCTTTTCAAGGGCGGGAATGGCAACTGTAAGAAGCTGGATAATAATGGAGCTGTTGATGTAGGGTGTAACACCCATTGCAAAAATCGTACCGTATCCGAAAGCGGAACCTGCTATCATGCTCAGATAGTTAAGGAATGTTGCGTCATCGGGCTGAATAATATTGTCGATAATATTAACGAACGGTACGGGTATAGCTGAGCCGACACGGTAGATGATAACGATGAGAATCGTGAAGAGCATCTTTTTGCGAAGCTCAGGCACTTTCCACGCGTTGACAAACGTCTTTATCATCAAACCACCTCAGCCTTTCCGCCTGCTGCTTCAATCTTCTGCTTTGCGGAAGCTGAAAAAGCGTTGGCTTGCACGGTAAGATTTTTTGTGATTTCCCCGTTGCCGAGAACCTTTACGCCGTCAAGAACCTTCTTGACAAGTCCTTTTTCAACGAGGGCGTCTATTGTTACTGTTTCGCCGTCTGCGAATGCCTTGTCAAGTGATGCTACATTAACAATGGCATATTCGGTTGCGAAAATGTTGACGAAGCCTCTCTTGGGAATTCGTCTCTGAAGGGGCATCTGACCGCCTTCAAAACCCGCACGCATACCTCTGCCGGCACGCGCTTTCTGACCTTTGTGACCTTTGCCTGCTGTTTTACCCTGACCGGAAGCGGGGCCTCTGCCTATACGCTTACGGGCCTTTTTGGGCTCTGCAGGTGCAAGTTCATGCAGTTTCATTGGTTGCACCTCCTCTTTAAGCTTCGGTTACCTCTAACAGGTGAGCTATTTTCTTAATCTTGCCCTGTGTCTGGGCGTTGTCCGGCTGAACCTTGGTGTCGCCGATTTTGTGAAGGCCGAGTGAGTAAGCTGTGGCTATCTGGTCCTTCTTCGAGCCGATAAGACTCTTAACAAGTTTAACTTTTACATCTGCCATTTCAGCTTCCTCCTTAACCTAAAATTTCTGATACGGTCTTGCCGCGGATTTCCGCTACTTCTTCGACATTGCGAAGCTTTGAAAGACCGTCAACGGTAGCTCTTACCACATTGCAGGGATTGTTTGAGCGGAGAGCCTTTGTACGGATATCCTTGATACCTACCGTTTCAACTACCGCACGGACGGGGCCGCCGGCAATAACGCCGGTACCGGGTGCAGCGGGTTTAAGAAGAACTACGCCTGCGCCGAACTTACCGATAATTTCGTGGGGAATCGTGGTGCCCTTAAGAGAAACCTTCATAAGGTTCTTCTTTGCGTTTTCGATACCCTTGCGGATTGCATCCGGAACTTCGCCTGATTTACCGAGACCGAAGCCGATGATGCCGTTGCCGTCACCGACAACTACGAGAGCGGAGAATTTCATTATACGACCGCCCTTAACTGTTTTGCTTACGCGGTTAATGGCAACCACGCGCTCAGTGAGCTCATAAGCCGATGGATCAATCTTAGCCAAAGTTGTTTCCTCCTATCTCAGAACTTGAGGCCGCCGCTGCGGGCGCCTTCGGCCAGTTGCTCAACACGGCCGTGGTAGATATAGCCGCCGCGGTCGAAAACGCATTCCGTAATGCCTTTTTCTGCGGCACGCTGTGCGAGTACTTCGCCCACCTTGTGAGCTGCGGTCTTATTTCCGCCGTATTCCTCAAAGCTCTTTTCAACAGTTGAAGCTGAAGCGAGCGTTACGCCGTTAACATCGTCGATGAGCTGGGCGTAAATATTGCTGAGGGAGCGGTATACATTAAGGCGGGGACATTCCGGCGTACCGTTAATCTTTGCACGGACTCTCTGGTGACGCTTCTGTCTGGCCTTGTTGCTGTCCTGTCTGCTGACCATTTTATTTCACTCCTTATAAGATTATTTGCCGCCCTTACCGGCTTTACCTTCTTTGCGGCGGATAACTTCGTCTGCATACTTGATGCCCTTGCCCTTATAGGGTTCCGGCGGACGCTTTTCGCGTACTTCTGCTGCAAACTGACCAACCTTCTGCTTGTCGGGACCGGAAATGACTATCTTATTGGGTGCGGGAACCTCAATTGTGATACCGTCGATTTCAGGTACGATAACCTGATGTGAATAACCGATGTTCATAACGAGATTCTTGCCTTCCTTGGCTGCACGGTAACCGGTACCGTTGATTTCAAGCTCTTTCTTGAAGCCGTTGCTTACGCCTTCAACTATGTTGGCGATGAGCGTGCGGCTCAGACCGTGAAGTGAACGGTTTTCCTTGTTATCGTCAGGACGGGTTACGGTGATGAAACCGCCTTCCATAGCAACTGTCATATTTTTATGAACTGTAACTGAAAGGTTACCCTTGGGACCTTTGGCGCTAACGGTGTTGCCGTCAATATTAACCTCCACGCCTGCGGGGATCGCGATTGGCTTTCTGCCTATTCTTGACATTTACAACAACCTCCCTTACCAGATAAATGCAAGGACTTCGCCGCCGACATTTGCCTTGCGGGCTTCCTTGTCTGTCATAACACCCTTGGATGTTGAAAGGATGGCAATGCCGAGACCCTTCATAACCTTGGGCATATTTTCTACGTCTGAGTAAATACGAAGACCGGGCTTTGATACTCTGCGCAGACCGGAAATAACTTCCGTCTTGCCTGCACCGTATTTAAGCTTGATTTCGATTATACCCTGCTTGCCGTCATCTGTAACGGTATAGCTTTTGATGAAACCCTCATCAACAAGAATCTGAGCAATTGCCTTCTTCATGTTGGATGCGGGAATCTTAACTGAGTCATGTTTTGCCGAGCTTGCATTACGGATTCTCGTGAGCATATCGGCTATAGCATCTGTAGTCTGCATTCCTTTTTTCCTCCTTATGCAATTGCTTACCAGCTTGCTTTCTTTACTCCGGGAATCTGACCTGCGTGGGCAAGCTCCCTGAAGCATATACGGCAAACACCATACTTACGAAGATAAGCGTGGGGTCTTCCGCAGATTTTGCAGCGGTTATAAGCTCTGGTTGAATACTTAGCGGGTCTTGCCTGCTTTTCTTTCATTGCTGTTTTTGCCACGGTTAAACCCTCCTTATTTCTCGAAGGGAGCGCCCATGAGTGCGAGCAGCTCTCTTGCTTCTTCGTCTGTGTTGGCTGTGGTTACGAAGCATATATCCATGCCGCGAACCTTATCGATTTTATCGTATTCGATTTCGGGGAATATCAGCTGTTCCTTGATACCTACGGAGTAATTTCCGCGGCCGTCGAAGGAGTTGGGGTTGATACCTCTGAAGTCTCTTACTCTGGGAAGTGCAAGGTTGAAAAATCTGTCGATGAATTCATACATCTTGTCGCCTCTGAGTGTAACCTTTGCGCCGATGGTCATGCCTTCACGGAGCTTGAAGTTAGCGACTGATTTCTTTGCCTTGCAAAGTACGGGCTGCTGACCCGTTATGGTTCTGATGTCGGAAACGATTGCGTCGAGCATCTTTGAATTGTCGCGGGCTTCACCGCAGGCAACGTTGATAACGACCTTATCAAGCTTCGGGATCTGCATGACGCTCTTGTATCCGAATTTCTTCATTAACTGAGGTGCTACCTCGTTAACATATGTCTCTTTAAGTCTCGGTGCCATATGTCATGTTCCTCCCTTATTCAAACTGTGCGCCGCAGTCTGCCTTCTTGCAGACGCGAACCTTATTGCCCTTGGCATTGATGTCGTGACCTACTCTGGTGGGTCTGCCGCACTTGGGGCAAACTACCTGAACCTTATCGGCGTACATAGCGGCTTCCGCCTTGATGATTCCGCCGGGCTCGCCCATCTTTCTGGGCTTAACATGCTTTGTTACGATATTTACGCCTTCAACGATAACCTTACCCTCTGAAGGGCTGACATCGAGAACCTTGCCTCTTGCGCCGCGGTATTTACCGTTGATTACCATTACGGTATCGCCTTTTTTAACATGAATCTTACTCATTTTCGCACCTCCATTAAAGTACTTCCGGAGCAAGGGAAAGGATCTTGAGATAATCCTTCTCACGAAGCTCTCTTGCTACGGGTCCGAAAATACGGGTGCCCTTCGGGTTCTTGTCTTCCTTGATGATAACGGCTGCATTTTCATCGAAACGGATGTATGTGCCGTCAGCACGGCGAAGACCGGTTGCGGTACGGACGACGACCGCCTTGACGACCTCGCCCTTCTTTACAACGCCGCCGGGTGCTGCTTTCTTAACAGAAGCAACAATGACGTCGCCTATATTGGCATATTTTCTGCCGGTACCGCCAAGCACGCGTATGCACATGAGTTCCTTTGCACCGGTGTTGTCGGCAACTTTAAGAAATGACTGCTGCTGTATCATTGTGTTTTAGCCTCCTTAAGCTGCACCAATTATTTGGCCTTCTCTATGATTTCGACAACGCGCCATCTCTTGTCCTTTGAAAGGGGACGCGTTTCCATAAGAAGAACACGGTCGCCTATGCCACACTCGTTATTTTCGTCGTGTGCCTTAACCTTGACGGTGCGATTGACTATCTTTTTATAAAGAGGATGTCTGACCTTATCCTTTATTGTTACGACTACCGTTTTTTCCATCTTGTCGCTGGAAACGATGCCGACCTGTGTTTTTCTGAGATTTCTTTCGCTCATTTCTTATGCCCTCCTGTCTTAAGACTCTGCGCCGTGAAGCTCAATGTCGCGCTGAACCGTCTTGATTCTTGCGATGTCCTTCTTAACGGCTGAGATTCTCATGGGGTTGTCGAGCTGGTTAACTGCCTGCTGGAAACGGAGATTGAACAGCTCCTTTTTAAGTTCAGCAAGCTTCTTGTCCATCTCAGCGGCGGACAGTTTTCTAATTTCTTCAGCTTTCATTACTGTTCACCGTCCTCTTCCTTAGTTACAAACTTACACTTGATGGGAAGCTTGTTTGCTGCAAGACGCATAGCTTCTTTTGCAAGACTCTCTTCAACGCCTGCGATTTCAAACATAACTCTGCCCGGTTTAACAACTGCAACCCAGTATTCGGGGGAGCCTTTACCGGAACCCATTCGGGTTTCAGCGGGTTTCTCTGTTATCGGCTTGTCGGGGAAGATTTTAATCCAAACCTGACCGCCTCTCTTAATGTATCTTGTCATAGCGATACGGGCTGCTTCAATCTGTCTGGAGGTTATCCATGCAGGCTCAAGAGCCTGAAGACCGTATTCACCGTAGGTAACGGTATTTCCCTTGTGTGCAGCGCCCTTAAGACGGCCTCTCTGCACTCTGCGGCGCTTAACGCGCTTGGGCATTAACATTATTCAGCTCCTCCTTCCTTTTTGAATTCTCTTCTCTCTCTTCTGGGAGCGTCGCCGTCTCTTCTGGGTTTACGGCGGGGTCTGCGGTCATCCTTGCGCTCTTCTCTGCCGGTGGTGTTGGCGGCATGGAGAACTTCGCCGGTGTAAATCCAGACCTTTACGCCCAGACGGCCGTATGTGGTCTTTGCTTCTGTGAAACCGTAGTCGATGTCGGCACGAATTGTCTGAAGCGGAATAGTACCTTCCTTGTATGTTTCGGAACGGGCGATTTCAGCACCGCCGAGACGACCGGAAACCTGGCACTTGATACCCTTTGCGCCAAGCTTCATTGCGCGGCCGATGGCCTGCTTGAGAGCGCGGCGATAGGAAATTCTTCTTTCAAGCTGACCTGCGATATTCTCCGCAACAAGCTGTGCGTTGATGTCGGGCTGCTTGATTTCGATGATGTTGAGACTTACGGGCTTGCCGAGCTTCTTTTCAAGTGTGCCCTTGAGCTTTTCAATCTCTGCGCCGCCGCGGCCGATTACCATACCGGGCTTTGCAACATGAATATTGATGCGTACGCGCTTTGCGTCACGCTCGATTTCTACCTTGGGAACGCCTGCGGGAGCAAGGGTCTCAAGAAGATATTCACGAATGTTGTAGTCTTCAACGAGAGTTTCGCCGAAGTCAGCCTTCTTTGCATACCAGCGTGATTCCCAATCCTTGATAACGCCGATACGTAAACCTGTCGGATTTATTTTCTGTCCCATTACAATATCCTCCTCTCTTATTCTTCTGTTTCCCTGAGGACAAGGGTGATGTGCGAGGTCTTCTTATTGATTCTGTACGCACGGCCTTTGTCTCTGGGTCTTATTCTCTTGAGGGTAGGACCCTGGTTAACATAACATTCCGCGACATAAAGTCTGCTGACATCCATATCGTGATTGTTTTCTGCGTTTGCCATAGCTGACTTGAGCAGCTTGCTGACTTCTTCACACGCGGCCTTGGGCGTGTATTGAAGAATTGCCATTGCCTTATCGGCAGGCTGGTTGCGTATAAGATCGAGAACGATCTTAACCTTACGGGGCGCAATGCGCACGAAGGTTCCGTTTGCTTTCGCTTCCATTAAAATACACTCCTTTCGCCGAATTATTTACCGTTATTTGATGTCTTTGAACCGGCATGACCTCTGAATGTGCGTGTCGGTGCAAATTCGCCGAGCTTGTGACCAACCATATCTTCCGTAACATATACCGGTACGTGCTTTCTACCGTCATGAACTGCAAAGGTATGACCAACAAACTGGGGGAATATCGTGGAGGCGCGGCTCCATGTTTTAAGAACAACTTTTTCGCCGGATTCGTTCATCTTTTCAACTCTTTCGAGAAGCTTGGGCTGGACGAATGGGCCTTTCTTAGTACTTCTGCTCATAATTCTCTGCTCCTTTCATGACTTATTTGTCGTTGCGACGCTTAACGATAAGCTTGTCGGAACGGTTCTTCTTGGCACGGGTCTTGTAACCGAGCGCGGGCTTGCCCCACGGAGTTACAGGGCCGGGACGACCGATGGGTGACTTACCTTCACCACCGCCGTGGGGGTGGTCGCACGGGTTCATAACAGAACCGCGGACGGTAGGTCTGATGCCGAGGTGACGGGTGCGTCCGGCTTTACCGATTTTCACATTTTCGTGATCGAGGTTGCCTACTACGCCGATTGTCGCCATGCAGTTTTCGGGAACCTTGCGAAGTTCACCGGAAGGAAGTCTGAGAAGAGCATAGCCGCCTTCTTTTGCCATGAGCTGTGCCGCGTTGCCGGCTGCTCTTGCAAGCTGACCGCCTCTGCCGGGATAAAGCTCAACATTGTGAATAAACGTACCGGTGGGTATATTTATAAGGGGAAGAGCGTTGCCGGTCTTGATGTCGGCGGTGGGGCCTGCTGTGATAACATCGCCAACCTTAAGCTCGGAGGGAGCAAGGATGTATCTCTTCTCGCCGTCTTCATACTTAACGAGAGCGATGTGTGCGGAACGGTTGGGGTCGTACTCTATTGTGAGCACTTCTGCCGTCATATCGAACTTGTCTCTCTTGAAGTCGATAATACGGTATTTTCTGCGGTTTCCGCCGCCTCTGTGGCGAACGGTGATTCTGCCGTAGCTGTTGCGGCCCGCGTTCTTTGCAAGAACTGTAAGCAGGCTGCGTTCGGGCTTTACCTTTGAAAGTCCGGAGTAATCTGTAGTCGACATATTACGCCTTGCGTTTGTCGTCGGCTTGTAAACTTTAATTGACATATCATACACTCCTGTGATGGCTTAGCGGAGATGTCAGCTCCATACATTGCCACCGGATTTTTTAATTATTCTTTACTGACCTGAAATTAAAGAAGTCCGTCAAAGAAATCAATTGTCTTTGAATCGGGGGTAAGTGTGACAACAGCCTTTTTCCAGCTTGCCGTGTAGCCTTCATAGCGGCCGTAGCGTCTGAGCTTGCCGTTTACATTGAGGGTGTTTACCTTCGCAACTTTAACGTCAAACAGTTCTTCAACAGCCTTTTTGACCTCGATTTTGTTGGCGTCCTTGGCAATCTCAAAGGTGTACTTCTTATCGGCTGTGCCAAGCATGCTTTCTTCCGTGATTATCGGACGAAGGATAATATCCTGTGCTGCCTTGCTCATGCGTATACCTCCTCGATTTTTGCTACCGCATCCTTAAGAACTACGATGCTGTCGCAGTTAAGAATGTCATAAACATTAAGTGTGTTAACAAGTGAAACCTTAACACCTGCGATGTTTCTTGCGCTTCTGTAAATAACATCATCCTTTTCGGGAAGAACGAGAAGCGTCTTCTTGCCTGTTTCAAGAGCGGCAAGAACCTTTGCAACTTCCTTGGTCTTGATGGCTTCAAGCTTGAGTGCGTCAAGAACTACAAGCTCCTCTGCCGCAACCTTTGAGGAAAGAGCGGACTTCATTGCGAGGCGTCTTACCTTCTTGTTCACGGAGAAGCCGTATGTTCTGGGCTTGGGACCGTGTGCGATACCGCCGTGGGTGAAGTGGGGAGCTCTCGTTGAGCCCTGTCTTGCGCGGCCGGTACCCTTCTGTCTCCAGGGCTTCTTTCCGCCGCCGGAAACTTCTGAGCGTGTCAGGGTTGACTGTGTGCCCTGACGCTGGTTAGCAAGGTAATTAACAACCATGAGATGCATTGCTGATACATTGGGTTCAATACCGAAGATACCTTCTGCAAGCTCAAGGTCGGAAACCTTCTTTCCTTCCATGTCGAATACTGATACGTTAGGCATTATGTGCAACTCCTTTCTTACGCTTTCTTGCTGTCTTTAACAATTACAGTGCCCTTCTTGGGACCGGGGATGGCACCCTTGATGGCTACGAGATTGTTTTCAGCGTCTACCTTGACGATTTCAAGGTTCTGTACTGTTACTCTTTCGCTGCCGAGATGACCGGCGAGCTTCTTTCCCTTGTAAACGCGGGAAGGATCGGAACACGCACCGAGTGAGCCTGCGTGTCTTGCAACAGGACCGGTACCGTGTGTTTCCTTAAGTCTGCCGAAGTTCCATCTTTTGATGGCACCCGCAGTACCCTTACCTTTGCTTGTGCCGACAACATCAACCTTGTCGCCTGCGGCAAAGATGTCTGCCTTGAGAATGTCGCCTACATTAACGGCGCTCATATCATCAAGTCTGAACTCCTTAAGAACCTTCTTGGGAGCTGTGCCTGCCTTGTCAAAGTGACCCTTGGCGGGCTTTGACAGTCTCTGAACCTTTACATCGCCGTAGCCGAGCTGAACCGCTTCGTATCCGTCGTTCTCAACTGTCTTCTTCTGTACTACCGTACAGGGACCGAGCTCAACAACCGTTACCGGAATAACATTACCCTTTTCGTCAAAAATCTGGGTCATGCCGAGCTTCTTACCGATTAAACCTTTTTTCATTTTAACCTTTTTCCTTTCCGACAGGTCTTTGCCTGCCCTTAGTAGTTATTGGTTGACTTCTGCGCCAACTTGACCACCTGCGTATTGAGCGGGTATAGAACTCAAACTTAAAGCTTGATTTCGATCTCTACGCTGGCCGGAATCTCAAGGTTTGTCAGAGCCTCAACTGTCTTTGCAGTAGGTCTGATAATGTCGATGAGTCTTTTGTGGGTTCTCTGCTCAAACTGCTCACGGCTGTCCTTATATTTATGAACAGCGCGAAGGATTGTAACAACTTCCTTCTCCGTGGGGAGCGGAATGGGACCGGAAACCTGTGCGCCTGTGCGCTTTGCACTGTTGACGATGAGCTCTGCTGCCTTGTCAACAAGGTTATGGTCATAACCCTTAAGTCTGATACGGATTTTTTCCTTAACTGCCATGATTACGCCTCCTGATTAGATTTGGCGGGCTGACTGTTTTACATACATGGCCGGGTGTTTCTACCCACCCGATTTAAAAACCGGAAATGTGAGTTATTTCCGGTACACCGCAAAACAGCGCATTTCTGCCCTATACAGCCCTGCTTAACGCAAGCGCAGCGCCGTGGTGCAGAAAATATGATTTCGCCCGGTTTTAAATCGGACATACTCGGGAGAAATTCCCAACCTCAGAGGGTTGCCACCTTCTCCGTCATCGCATATCTTGTTGTGCGGGGCATACTATACCCTTGTACTCCCACACATGGGACATATTTTACATCAATTTTTGGTAAATGTCAATAACTTTTTCAAAAAAAGTTTGTACATTTTTCAAAAAAATTTTTCTTTCAATATCTTGTGTAAATCCGGCTTTACAAGCCCAAATATGGCGTTTTTTCTATACTATATTATATAAAGGAAGTAAATCTGACCTTGAAGCTGTCTTCATTTGCCTCAATCACCTTGGCAAATACCCTTCCGCCCGTTTCAATGCTGATATTGTCATAAACGGAAAGCGGAAAATCGGTTTTGATTATTGCTTCCTTTTCAGATTTTGCGGTGATAAGCCCGGTGTTTTCACTGTCCGATGTATGCTTGCCGTCAATGGTGAAAAACGCAACTTCCAACGGATTGTCAAGCACCTTCAACGGCTCCGCCTTTCTTCTGCACGATATATTATACGGTGCGCCTATTCCCGAAACAACGGAAAGCGTTATATGACCGTCAACGCCCTTCGGCTTAACATCAAATTCGCTGTCAATATCAAGGCTCGGCTTAATCTGTGCTCTTGTAGACGGTGAAATAATAATCTGTCCGCCCGTGGTATAGCTTTCAATCCTGCCGCACAGGTTGACATTGCTTCCGCATACCCCGTATTTTGTTCGCTTTTCACTGCCGATATTTCCGACAATCACATCACCCGTGTTTATGCCGATGCCCATTTCAAGCGCAGGATAGCCGTTTTCACTGTTCCACGCGTTTATTTCTTCCATTCTCATCTGCATTTCCACGGCTGCCGCAACAGCCTGCTCGGCACTTATTTCAGACTCAACGGGCGCGCCGAAAACCGCCATAATCCCGTCGCCGATAAATTCAATTATCGTACCGCTGTGCTTTTGAATTATTTCGGTCATTTCCCCGAGATAATGGTTAAGCAGCGAAACAAGCTGCTGCGGACTCAGCTTTTCGCTCATGACCGTAAACCCTCTCAGGTCGCTCATCAGAACGGTAAGCTCCTGCTTTTTGCCGCCCATTGAAAGTCCGCCGGGGGTTTCAAGAAGCTGTCTGACTATCTCATCTGAAAGGAACCTGCCGAAGGTTTCACTGAGAAATTTGTTGCGCAGCTCAAGCTGTTCATTGAGACGGCTGATTTTTTCCATAGCTTTTATCGCGTCTCTCAATTCATAAAGCTCGCTTATGTCGCTTATAACGGCGATAACAGCAACCTTTTTTTCACCGTCAAGCAGATATGAGGTTTTAACCGATAAATTTTTTGTTTTTTCACCGGTATAATAATTTACTATGTTGTTATGTGATACGCCGACATCATAAACCGCATCAAGCACAGTCTGATTAAAGCCGTCATTTTCCTCATATTCAAAAAAGACAGCTCCGAACGGTTTACCCTTAAGCTCATCGGCATCCTTGCAGAGAATTTCGGCAGCAGCCGCGTTTACATCGGCTATTTTGCCGTCAAGCCCGATAACCATAAGTCCCTCGGACATATCCCTGATAACGCTTTCTCTGATAAAATCAATGTTATCCTTCGTAACACAATACCTCCGAAAAATGATTTTCTTTCATAAACCGCAGTGATTTTTCTATATTGCCGACAGAGCCTACCTCCAGAGTAACGGGAATATCCTCCGGCAGATATTTTATAAGTCCGCGCACCCTGTCCCAGTTTACCGTACCGTCACCTATGGGCAAATGGTCATCAAAGCGTCCCTTATTGTCCGACAGATGAAGATAGCCAGTCCTGTCGCCTAAAATGTCAAACCATTCCTCGTGCGGTACGCCGGAATAATTTATATGTCCTATATCAAGACAAACGCCCACATTTCTGCACGCAACAGACTCAACAATCCGCTTTATCGGCTCCGGGTCTATATCCATGCTGTTTTCGATAAATATGTTAAGTCCGCTGTACTTTTCCGCAAGATAATAATAAAACGCAGCGCATTTATCCGCCCACGCCTCAATATATGAGCCGCGCAGAAAGGGAAAGCAGGTTGAATGAAAGACAACATTCCCGGCACCGCATTCAAGTGCCTTTATGCAGCTTTCTTCATATTTTTTCTTTGAATATTCGCTTATCACCGAATCGCCGCTGGCGGGATTTACATCAATAAACACGCCGTGCAGTGATTTTACATAGCCGCTGTTTCTGTACCAGTTATATTTTTCATCCGATACATTATCAAATGAAAGCTCCAATGCTTCAAAAAAAAGCCCCCGTTTTTCAGCGAGGACTTCATAATTGAAACAGTCTGAATAAAAAGGCTGAATCTGTAACATATTATTTCTTCTTACCAACCATAGAGATTTTTTTCAGCTTATCCATAAGCTGTTCACCGGGCTTTTCGCCGTTTTCTTCGCATTTGCAATACTGTGCTATGCAGTTGCAGGCATCAACATATTCCGCCGTAAGCTGTCTGACGCGTCCGCTTGTGTTGCGGATAATGTTGAGAACCTTACCGGGCTTATCCTTGAAATACTCATTAAATTCATCAGCTTCGATAATGTTGAGCTCCGCATCCTTTTTTGCCACAGCGGTAGCCGAACGGGGAAGCTTTTCTATCATACCCATTTCACCGAAGGAAGCGCCTGCTTCAAGAACCGCAAGCTCTTTTTCCTCTGCGGTGTTATATCCCGCGACAATAGAAACAGAACCTGAAATTATATCATACATACAGCTTTCAACGGCATTCTCTGAAAAAATAACCTGTCCCTTGCTGAATTTTTCGGTTTTCATTATTTTATCCTCCTCAGAAATAAATATAGTTGCTTGCGTTATCGTTAAAATTATAAGTTCTTTCGATATGGTCGTAATAGCTGTAATATAATGCCAGCAGCTTCTTTATCTTGCCCATAAAGGTCTTTGCCTTTTTCTCATCCTCCGCCTGAACATATTCGCCGATTGTTGCACAGGCATCCAAATAATCATTTGAAAGCTCACGCAGACGCGTGCAAAGGCTCTGGAAAACATCAATAACCTTGTCCGGATTTTCCGTCAGATACTCGTCAAACTCACCGCTTTTGACAGCCGTTGCTTGAGTGTCCTCAAGCGCAACTGCGGTGGCTGAACGCGGCATAGCGTCAATAACAGCCATTTCACCGAAATAACGGCCTGCGCCAAGCTCCGTAAGAAGAGTTTCATTTTCTTCGCCGTAATCAGCGTAAATGCCGACCTTACCGCTTATGATGTCATACATTGAAAGCTCCCATGCGCCTTCCTTAAAGATAACCGTACCTTTTTCAAAAAACTTTTTTTCAGCCATTTCCAATATTCTCCTTTTGTATAATATCAGCCACTTTACAATACACTTATTTTTTTGAAGTATAACACATATTTTGATTTATTTCAAGTATTAATATGTATATTTCTCCGGTTTTTGTGTCAATACGCATACCTGTACGCCGATGAAAACGACGAATAATATTTCACTGTGCCGACCTTAACATATGCGCGCACCTTGAAATAATAGCTCACGCCCTTTTTTATACCCGAAATTACCGCGCCGGTTTTGTCCGCCGTGAGGTCCGCTTTTTTAGTGTAAGAGCCGCTGCCCGTTTTCACATAAAGCTCATAGCCGCTCGCCTTCACCTTGTTCCATTTCACCGTAAGCTTTGAACCGTTTCTCGAAACGGATTTAAAAGACATTTTTGCCGGAGTTGTACAGCATGAAAACGCATCGCTGTATTCTCCGTAAGCGGTCGTTTCTCCCGTCTTTTTATATGCCCTGACCCTGAATTTATATACGGTTCCGGCGGAAAGCCCTGATATTCTTTTTATTGCAGAGGTGCTTGAGCCGCATTTTACCCATGTGCTGTTTGTGCTGCTGTATCTGTAAATATAATATCCGTCTGCCCGGCTGACGGTATTCCAGCGCAAAGTAAGAGTGCTTACCGTCCGCGTGCTGACGCGAAGTGAGCTCACCTTTGCAGGCTTTGTATAAATCACCGTGTCCGCGCTTGCCTTTCCCTCATATACACCCGATGAGGTTTTGACATAGGCTGCAACCCTGAAAACATATTTTGTCTGAGATGAAAGAGATGTCAGATTACAGCCGGCAGTGGTGACGGATGTCAGAAGCTTATAGCCGGAGCTGTTTTTCATATAGATTCTGTAACCCATGGCCGAGCTGACCTTGCTCCATTTCAATGTAACGGAATTTGCCGATGCAGAAGCCGTCACCTTACCCATGCTCTTCACGCTTACCGCATAAACCACCGCAGAGCTGTCTCCGGGCGTTTCTCCGTTTTTGGTGTTGACGGCACCAACCTTCTATTTGCTGACCGCTCCGGGCACGGCGTTTTTCACCGTATAATATGTAGCGGTTAAATCGCACAGCTTTACAAAGGAATCCTTTGTACTGTTATATTTATACAGACGGTAAACGCTTGCGCCCTCTGCCGCATTCCATGTAAGCTTATAGCTTGTGTCCCCTGTCACGGTGCTTTTCAGCCCCGTAACCTTGCCCGGCTTCACCTTTATTACACAGGAAGCGGTGCTGCCGCCTCTGACTGATTTTGCGGTTATTTTGCAGCTTCCGCAGGAAACCGCAGTCACCTTGCCGGCAGATGAAACCTTTGCAACCGACGGGTCGGAGCTTGTCCATGTAAATCTGCCCGTAGCATTTGACGGAGTAAATGTAATGTTTAATTTTTCCGTTTTGCCGGGAGACATTGTCACCGTTTTACTTTTAAACGCCGCCGAGGAGGTATTGATATATCCGTCATCCGTAAACGCCTTGATTCTGAAATTCGTGCCGCTTTTGACAAATGCACTGCTGCTGTACAGGTCAAGCCATTGCGTTCCGTTCTCACTTATTACACTCTGCTGTGCAGCGGATTTTGTGACATTCGCTATGCCGCTGCCCATATTTGCCGTGCTGTCTATCATCATTTTTGTGGTTTTACCGGAATTTCTTAACCGTATAACCACGGAAAAGCGGCTTCCCTTATCGAGCGTTACAGCCGACGGCAGCTTCACCGTATGATAACCTGCCGCTGCAAATGCACCCGACACGGTGCTTTGCGGCTCCGCAGTGCCGAGAACAGGGACACCCGATGACGGTATATCCGTAAACACCGTTATATCATACATCGTATCGGTATCAACAGTATAAAAAGATACTGCCTTGAGAATTTCATCATTCACCGCCGTAAAATTGTTTGCCATATATCCGCAGCCTGATTTTACTTCATAATATCCGAAATTCTGACCGCCGTCATACTGATAATTGTGTTCGTAATTATCTGCTCCGGCATAATCATAATATACCGCCTCTGATTTGAGAAGCGAGGCATCTTTGTATGAAATCCAGATATAGCCCTTGTCACCGTAATCCGTGCCGTAGCTTGCTTTAACAAGCCATGCACCGTTTGCCGAAGGTATAACGGTACCTGCCGCACCGCCGAAATTGTTTTTTGAATAGTTATCGTCCCAGCCGATAATCGTAACGGCGTGATTGCCTTCATAGGCGCGGTTGCAATAATACGCACAGGTATCTTCATTTAAATATTTATCGTCATTGCAGTAATACGATGTACTCAAAGCACCTTTTTTCATAATTGTGCTCTTTATATATGCCGTGTCCTTCATCGAAATCCATTCCGCGTTTTCAAGATGCACCGCGTCTGTAAATGCTTTGGACATTGAAACATTCAGACCGGGGGATGCAAGCTTATAGCTTAATGTGCTTTCGCTTGCCGCGCCCACCCATTTGGCAAGGAGAAAGGTAGCACCGTAAAAATTGTTGCCTATATCAAGAAAATTTTCGTTTGCGGGTATCACTACGCCGTCGCCCTGCGTACCGCCGAGAGGGTCAGAGGTTTTCTTAAAGCTGAAATACAGCATATGCAGCTCTGACAAATCAATATTCGCATATTTTCCCGGATTTTCCGTCAGAAGTGACGACTCCCCTGCCGCAGCTGCCGCAAACGCCCAGCACGAGCCGTAATTACCCTGGTCCTTCACAGATGTTACGCGGTTGTAATCCCTCAAATCATAAGATGACGGAACCTGTGCCGCACGCAGAATACCCGATTTTTCTATTATGCCTACATCTATGCTGTCCGTCAGCTTTTTTTCAACAAGCCGGTATCCGTCTGCCGCAACGGTTGAAACGGAAAGCACCGCCGTGAGAACCAACACGCACAATGCCGCCAATGCTGTTTTTCCTATTTTTATATACATATTTCTTCTCCGTATAACCGAAAATTGATGTTGATTAAATAATACACTTTGCGTGCGATTTTGTCAAATATGTTTGTTTTTAAAATAATCTCAAAAATAATAAATTATTTTGAAATTAGGGCTTGATTTTTACGAAATGATATGGTAATATATTTGTCGTTCAAATGAACACGCGCCAGTAGCTCAGCTGGATAGAGTGTTTGGCTACGAACCAAAAGGTCGGGGGTTCGAGTCCCTCCTGGCGCGCCAAGAAAAAGCAATTGCTGTAAGGCAGTTGTTTTTTTGCTTTATACATCAAGCTTTCCGGGACTCGAACAAGGAGGGAGCAAGCGTAAGCTTGCGGAAGAAAACAGTCCGGTGGACTGTTTTCGCCGACGGGGCAACGAGCGAAGCGAGGCGATAGGCGCGGACAGCGCCGGGACAAAGTCCCTCCTGGCGCGCCATGTAAAAACCCTCTTTTGTCTACCAAGATAAAGAGGATTTTTACAATGATATCCGTTCCTTACGGAACGGGTGATATATCTTCGATATGATATCGCACTTCGTGCGATGATATACGCCTGCGGCGTATGAAGGAACGGATATTATATCATATTTGAGCGAAGCGAAAATATATCATGCTTGCGTAGCAAGTATATCATATCGCCGTGAGGCGATATATCATTGACGGTGGCAAATTATTATAATAAAATATAATTGATAAATCAGAATTTGAAAGGGCTTGAATGAATGCAAAAGAGCAGCGAATTTTGGA
>JAKSQS010000170.1 GCA_024404055.1 Clostridia bacterium
GCATATAGGCAGCTCTCTTTCAAGACCGGCAATTGTCATTTTATAAAATTCAGCCATTTTAAAATCCTTCTTTTAAATATATATTCTTTACCTTATTTGCCTGTTATCAGCCGGGAGGCCATGTGAAATCTCTGCCGCCCAGCATATGAAAATGCATATGCTTAACGCTCTGTCCCGCTTTGTCGCCGCAGTTGTTGACAATGCGGTAGCCGTCCCTGTCAATACCGAGCTGCCTTGCAAGCACAGCCGCAACCTCAAAAATATGCGCAATAACCGCGCTGTTTTCCGAAGTAATATCGTTTGCAGAGGTTATGTGCTGTTTCGGAATGATGAGAACATGAACGGGTGCCTGCGGAGATAAATCCGTAAACGCAAGCACGCTGTCGTCTTCATACACCTTGTTTGAAGGTATGGAGCCGTCAACGATTTTGCAGAAAATGCAATCCATAAAAACTCTCCTTTTTTATTTTATCATACCGCCGATGATTTCAGCGGCTGCATTTATCGCATCCTGAAGCTTTTCGGGCTGTTTTGCGCCTGCCATTGCCGCGTCCGGCTTTCCGCCGCCGGAGCCGCCTGCAAGCTGTGCTACGCTCCTTGCAATATTTCCGGCATGGGCACCGCACGCAACAGCCTGTTTGCCGCAAGCCACACAGATATTTCCGCTGCCCTTTTCCTTATTAACACCGGCAATAACCGCAATATATTCATCGCCCTTATCGCGCACCGTGTCGGCAAGCTTGCGCATTTCGCCTGCGTCAGCCGCATCCACAAGGGCTGTAACAAGCTTAATGCCGCCTATTTCGGTAACATTATCAAGTATGCCCGCGCTCTTCATTGCCGCAAGCTCATCGGAAAGCCGCTGAATTTCTCTGTCCTTTGCCTTGAGCTCACCCATAAGAGCCGTTGCCTTGGTTTCAATGTCGGCAGAGTTTGAAATCTTCATTGCCGCCGCCGTTTTTTCCATAAGGGCAAACTTTGAAAGAACATATTCATATGCACCGAAGCCCGTAACTGCCGTAATTCTTCTCACACCTGCCGCAACGCTGGTTTCGGTCAGTATTTTGAACATACCCGCCTTTGCGGTATTGTCAAGGTGTGTACCGCCGCAAAGCTCTGTTGAGTAATCGCCCATTTTGACCACTCTTACGGTGTCGCCGTATTTTTCACCGAACAGTGCCATAGCGCCGGTTTTCTTTGCGTCCTCAAGAGACATAACCTCGGTTACAATCGGGTCGCCCTTAAGTATTTCTTCATTTACCTCACGCTCAACGCGTGCAATTTCCTCACCCGTCATTGCCGAGAAATGAACAAAATCAAAACGGCATTCATCCGCACTGACAAACGAGCCCGCCTGTTCAACATGGCTGCCGAGAACCTTTCTGAGTGCCGCCTGAAGCAGATGTGCCGCACTGTGGTTTCTCATTGTCGCAAGTCTGTTTTCCGTGTTTACGCAAGCCTTTATTTCTTCACCGACGGCAAGTGCACCCTCAACAAGTCTGCCCGTGTGCATAAATACTCCGTCTGCGTTTTTCTTCGTTGTGTCAACCTCAAAGCGCACTCCGTCCGCAATGATAACGCCGCAGTCACCCGTCTGTCCGCCGCTCTCGCCGTAGAACGGGGTTGCGTCAAGCACAACCGTGGCTTCACGCTCGGAAATATAGTCAACCTTTTCGTTATCCTTCACTATTGCAATGATTTTCGCATCGCATTCAAAAACCTCATAGCCCTTGAAATCAGTCTTTGCAATGCCCTTCATCGCGGCTGCCGTGCCCTTCCAAGCTTCCGCGCCCGCATCCTTTCTCGCGTTTCTTGTTCTTGTTCTGTTTTCAAGAACAATGCGGTTGAACTCATCCTCGTCCACGCTCATTCCCTTTTCGGCAAGCAGCTCCTTTGTCAGGTCAATCGGGAAGCCGTAGGTATCAGAAAGCTTAAATGCGTCCTCGCCGGAGAGCACACCGCCCTCAAGCTTTTCAATCATGGCTGAAAGCAGTGTAAGACCCGTGTCAACGGTTTTTGCAAAGCTTTCCTCCTCCGCCCTGATAACGCGGACAATAAGGTCGCGCTTTTCGGCAAGTGCCGGATAAGCACCCTTGTTTTCATTTATAACCGTATCGCATATCTCATAAAGGAAGGGTCTGTTCACACCTAAAAGCTTCCCGTGTCTTGCGGCACGCCTTAACAGCCGCCTTAACACATAGCCCCTGCCTTCATTGGAGGGCATAACGCCGTCACCGAGCATAAATGTGGTGCTTCTGATATGGTCGGTAATAACACGCAGAGAAATATCCTTTTTGCTGTCCGAGTGATACTGAACACCGGCAATATCAATCACGCGCTGCATGATGTTTTTCACGGTGTCAACCTCAAACAGGTTGTCCACGCCCTGCATAACGCACGCAAGCCTTTCAAGACCCATACCCGTGTCTATATTGCAGCTTTTAAGTCTCGTGTAGTTTCCGTTACCGTCATTTTCAAACTGTGTGAAAACACGGTTCCACACCTCTGTATAACGGTCGCAGTCACAGCCCACACCGCAGTCCGGACTGCCGCAGCCGTACTTTTCGCCTCTGTCAAAATATATTTCGGAGCACGGTCCGCACGGACCCGCGCCATGCTCCCAGAAATTATCCTCTTTACCGAGCCTTACAATCCTGTCGGGAGACACACCCACATTTTTCGTCCATATTTCAAATGCTTCGTCATCCTCTTCATAGATTGAACACCACAGCTTGTCCTCCGGCATTTCAAGCACCTTTGTGAAAAATTCCCACGCCCATGCCGTAGCCTCTGCCTTGAAATAATCACCGAAGGAAAAATTGCCCAGCATTTCAAAGAAAGTGCCGTGACGCGCCGTAATACCGACGCGCTCAATATCCGGGGTGCGTATGCATTTCTGGCAGGTGGTAACACGCTTTGAGGGCGGAGTAACCTCACCTGTGAAATATTTTTTCATCGGTGCCATGCCGGCATTGATAAGCAAAAGGCTTTTATCGCCCTGCGGCACAAGAGAAAAGCTCGGCAGTCTCATATGCCCCTTGCTCTCAAAAAAAGCAAGATATTTTTCTCTTAATTCATTCAGTCCTGTCCATTGCATCTTTAATCATATCCTTTCGGTTATTTTCCGGCTGAAAGCTCAACCGAAGCCGTATATTTTCCCGTTATCCAGCAGTCGTCAAAGCCCTTTATGAATATCTCCGCAGGAGCATTTATACGCCCCTCATGCGCTTTAATATTCGTAAAATCAATGCTGGCGTTTATATTGCTTTCGGTCAGTGATTCAAGTGAATCAGACGGACCGACAACGGTCACTTCCTTTATGCCCGAGGGCTTTGCGATAAACTTTTTGTCGAGATTGAGACAGGTTATGTTTGCTGCGGGAATTGAAAAGGTTTTTGTCTCAAGGTCGGAGAAATCAACAGTAACGCTTATCGTGTCAATATCGTCAAGTATTTTAACCTCTTCAATATCGGAGGCTTTTATTTCAAGCTCATTAACTTCGGCTGTGATGTTATTGAAATCAAGCGTACCTATATAAAGCACATTCATTTCTTCAATTACATTCTTTGCCGCCGCAACAGTCAGGGTATCGGGATATATTTCCGCTACCGGGGCAGCATCGGCATATGCTGCCGGGAGATTGACATATCGCATGGCAAGCGGAATTTCCTTTTTCATATACACGGGAAGAGTGACGGTGCATGAGGTTGTGTCTTCCTTGAATGTGATATAGTTAAGCGTGGCATTGTTCGCGGTGAGCGCGACAACATCCGCCTTTATATCCGTCGTTTCGGTAACGGGACTTGCAAGAGTAGCCTTGGCAACAATTTTTTCAATTTTGTTTATCTCCGTGGCAGGTCCCTCCACCGTTACCGTGGAAAGTGATGAAATCGGGTCATCGTATATATATCCGTCAGGTACTTTTTTCTTGTTTTTCAGCGAAGCCTTTACATTAAATTCTTCGCTTTTCAGCGTGTCAAAAAATACGGAAACACTTGTTTTTGAAACGCTTACTATATCAAACGCCGCATTGGGGTCGGCAGGCTCCGCAGTAATATTGAGCGTATAAACTCCGGCAGAATCAATAAATCCGCTTTTTGCCGTAACAGCAATATCCTCCGGTGAAATGGCGGCACTGCTTATGGCATAGCGTTTGCCGGACACCGTAACATCAACCGTCATGCTTTCATCAAAGCCGAACATTTTATATTCGCCGCTTTCGGCAGATTTATTCTGCACATTTACCTTTATTCCCTCCACGGTTCTCGTATCATCGGGGCTCTGAAAAATAACCACGGATGCCCAGATGAAAAACGCGAGAACGACGGAGAAAACAAACACAAATTTATTATTGAAAAACAGCTTTTGTAAACTGAACTTTCTGACCCTGCTCATAAGGCTCTCCTTTTATCGGAAATTCTTTTTTGATGCGAAAAGGCGTTTAAGACCCTTTTTACCGTTCTTGTCATGCTCAACAAGATAATTCGTAAGCAGCTCTCTGAGCTGTCCGTCCGAAATATTTCTTTTGAGCCTGCCGCTCATTGCAAGAGATATGCCGCCCGTCTCCTCCGATACAACAATAATCGCCGCATCGCATTTTTCACTCATGCCCACAGCGGCGCGGTGCCTTGTGCCGAGCTCACTGCTCAGAGAATTATCCGTCAGAGGCAGTATACAGCCCGCCGCCGCCACTCTGTTGCCTCTGATAATCGCCGCGCCGTCGTGAAGAGGGGCTTTGGGATAGAAAATATTTTCTATCATTTCCGCGCTCACCACAGCATCAAGCGTACTGCCGGTGCTTATAATCTCACCGAGCATGGTCTCCTTTTCGTAAACAATAAGCGCGCCGATTTTTTTATCGCTCATATCGGAGCAAGCCTTGCATATATGCTCTATCGCCTGCGGAATGTCGTTGTCACTGAGCCCGTCCCGCACTGAGCTTAAAAAGCCCGCGCCGGAAAATCTGCTTCTGCCCACGCTTTCGAGCGCGTGCCGGATTTCCGGCTGAAAAAGGAAAATAAGCACCAGCACAATATCCTTAAACAGCCTGCTCATAATATACGAGCTTGCCTGCATATTCAGCAAATCT
>JAKSQS010000171.1 GCA_024404055.1 Clostridia bacterium
CTTTCGGATAAGCCGCTTGTCATTCTTGACGGCGGACACAATCCGGGCTGCGCGGATGCCGTAAACGGATTTTTCGCTAACAGTCTTTCGGACAAAAGAACCGTAATTTTAGGCGCGATTATGAAGGATAAGGATTTTGAAGGCACCTTCGGTTCTTTGCTTTCAAGGTGTGAACAGGCGATTTTCACCCGTGCGCCGCTTGAACGGTGCGAGAACCCGGAAATTCTTTGCAGGTGTGCCGAAGAATACGGAGTTAAAGCATCATGTTTTGAAGATTGTGACACAGCACTGAAATACGCGCTCTCTGTGACGGACGAAAACGGACTTCTTTTTATATGCGGCTCATTTTATCTGGCGCGTGAGATAAGAAATAAATTTTCATCTGTCTGATTTCGGCAAATTATTTACAATATTTATGATAACCTATCGTCAAGACAGGTTATTTTTTTATTTTGTGAGGTACAGTGAATGTCGGCAACAATCAGATATTTTGAAAACAGTATTCTTGTCAATATAGACGGAGAGCTTGACCACCACAGCGCAAGCCTGATAAGGGCGGGAATTGACGAGGCGGTTATTAGGTGCAGACCTCAAAAGCTGACCCTTGATTTTTCGGGCGTAGGCTTTATGGACAGCTCCGGCGTCGGACTTGTAATGGGCAGGTACAAGCTTATGAAAGCCGTGTCGGGAGAGGTTGAAATAACGGGTCTTTCACCTCTTGCACTGAAAATGATGCGGCTTGCGGGTATTGAAAGAATAGTAAGTATAAAGGAGAATGTGTCGGTATGAACGGAAAAATAAAGCCTTTAAATACAATGAAGCTGGTTATCGAAAGCCGTTCCGTCAATGAAAGCTTTGCGAGAAATACCGTGGCGGCATTCGCCGGACAGCTTGACCCGACGGTGGGAGAAATCAGCGATATAAAAACCGCCGTCAGCGAGGCGGTGACAAACTGCATTGTTCATGCCTACCCGGATAAGGTGGGGCTGATTTACATAACCGCAAAAACGGATGAAAGCGGTACTTTTACCGTCTGCGTCAAGGATTGCGGAACCGGCATAAAGGATATTAAGCTTGCCATGACTCCGCTTTATACCACGCAGCAGGGGGAACGGGCAGGGCTCGGCTTTGCGGTTATGGAAAGCTTTATGGACAGGGTGAAGGTTCATTCCGTTTACGGAAACGGAACAAAAATAACCATGTCCAAATATATCAGCGGAAAGTGAGTAATGCTTTTGGTAACACAATCGCGCGAGCGCGAGCAGCTTATTAACGAAAATTACGGTTTAGTTCATTCGTGCGCCAACAGGTTTCGCGGCAGAGGCGTTGAATATGAGGATTTATTTCAGGCAGGCTGTGTAGGTCTTATAAAAGCGGCGGATAATTTTGACAGCACAAGGGGCTTTGCGTTTTCAACATATGCCGTGCCAGTAATACTGGGTGAAATAAAACGGATATTCAGAGACGGCGGAAGCGTGAAGGTCGGTCGCTCCATGAAAGAAAAATCAAGAAAAGCAATGCAGCTTATGCGCACCCTTGCCGTACAGCTCGGGCATGAGCCGACTGTGTCGCAGCTTGCGCAGGAGCTCGGCGTGGATGTGAGTGAAGCAGCACAGCTTATTTCCGTATCCATGCCGCCGCTGTCACTCACAGGCTCGGGAGATGAAAATTCGGACGCACAGCTTGATATTCCCGTAAACGCACCGGAAGAGTCATTAAGTGAGCTTATAAGTCTTGACACAGTGCTTGATATGCTTTCGGAAAAGGACAGAAAGCTTATAGAATTAAGATATTTCAATTCGCTCACACAGTCCAAAACGGCGCAGCAGTTGGGCATGAGCCAGGTACAGGTGTCGCGCAGAGAAAAAAGTATACTGTCATTTATGCGAAAAAATCTCATATAATGCGTTGCGGAGATGTTTTTTACTTGAAAAAGCATCTCTTATCTGTTATAATATTAAGAAATACAATTTGTTTGGAGATGTTTAAATGCCTATTAAATTTGATGACAGACTTCCCGCAAGACAAAGCCTGCAGGATGAAAATATATTTGTTATGAACGAAACGCGTGCAAAGTCGCAGGATATTCGCGCACTGAAAATTATTCTTCTCAACCTCATGCCCACAAAGGTTGCAACGGAAACGCAGTTTTTAAGGCTGATGAGCAATACTCCGCTTCAGGTTGATGTTGAATTTTTACAGATGGCAACGCATATATCAAGGCATACGAACGACGAGCATATGAAAACCTTTTATAAAACGCTCAGCGACATAAAGGACAATAAATATGACGGAATGATTGTTACCGGCGCACCCATTGAACACCTTGAATTTGAAGAGGTTGACTACTGGGACGAGCTTTGCGAAATCTTTGATTGGGCGAAAAAGCATGTTTATTCAACCTTCTATGTCTGTTGGGGCGCGCAGGCGGGGCTTTATTATCATTACGGTATACCTAAATATAAGCTTAATGAAAAGATGTTCGGCGTGTTCCCTCACAAGCCGCTCGATCTGTATCATCCGCTTTTAAGAGGGTTTGACGAGGAATATTTTGTTCCGCATTCAAGACATACTGAAATACGGTTTGAGGATATTGCAAAATGCAAGGATTTGCAGGTTATATCGTATTCGGAAATTTCGGGAATACATCTTGTTTCAGATATTGAGTGCAGAAACTTTTTTGCAACTGGTCATTCGGAATATGATGCCGACACGCTTGCAAAGGAATATTTCAGAGATAAAAATAAGGGTCTTGACATTAAAATTCCCTATAATTATTTCCCGGATGATGACCCGACAAAGCAGCCTCTTATGAAATGGAGAGGCGCGGGAACGCTTATGTTTACAAACTGGCTCAATTACTTTGTTTATCAGCGTACGCCATACGACTTAAATTCAATACAGTGGTAATTTATTTACGGAAAGGGACGGTTATATGAGCATTGAAGAACTTTATGAGCTCTGGAAGAAAAAGGCGTCGGCAGACCCGGATATTATTGAAGAGCTCAAAGCCATTGAAGGCAATCAGGAGGAAATTTCAGACAGATTTTACAAAAGCCTTGCTTTCGGCACCGGCGGACTTCGCGGAGTTATCGGCGCCGGCACAAACCGTATGAATGTTTATACGGTGAATCAGGCAACGCAGGGACTTGCGGACTATCTTAATGACAGATATGACGCGCCGTCCGTTGCAATTGCTTACGATTCGAGAATTAAAAGTGATGTTTTCGCAAAGGGCGCGGCAGGCGTACTTGCGGCAAACGGAATAAAGGTTTATATTTATCCGACTCTTGTTCCGACTCCCATGCTTTCGTTTGCCGTAAGAAAGCTTAAATGCAGCTCGGGAATTATAATCACCGCAAGCCACAACCCGTCAAAATATAACGGCTACAAGTGCTATGATGAAAACGGTTATCAGATGACGGATGAGGCGGCGGAAAAAACGCTCTCATATATTTCTAAAACCGATATTTTCGATTCCGTTAAAGCAATTGACTTTGAACAGGGAATAAAAGACGCGAAAATCGAATATATTCCGGCGGCGGTTAATGAAGCGTTTTTTGCGGATGTGCTTTCACAGCTTAACGATAAAGAACTTTGCGAAAAAACGGATTTGAGCATTATTTATACTCCGCTTAACGGCACAGGCAATATACCTGTCAGAACCGTGCTTGAACGCGCAGGCTTTAAAAATGTCCGTGTTGTTTCTTCACAGGAAAAGCCGGACGGAACATTTCCGACCTGTCCTTTCCCGAATCCCGAAATCAGACAGGCGTTTGAACAGGCACTCAATATGGCTGAAAATGAGCCTGCCGACCTGCTTGTTGCAACAGACCCGGACTGTGACCGTGTTGGTATAGCAGTATTTGACGACGGAGAATACAAGCTTCTGACAGGCAATGAAACCGGTGTTCTGCTTATTCGTTATCTGCTTGAAGTAAAAAAAGAAACGGGCAGACTTCCCGAAAATCCTCTTGCGGTAAAATCCTTTGTCACAACGGGACTTGTAGACGCTGTTGCCGCCTCCTTCGGCGTAAAGGTTATCAATACACTGACAGGCTTCAAGTATATCGGAGAAATCGTTACGCAGCTTGAAAAGGAAGGACAGGCGGAACGTTTCGTCATAGGTATGGAGGAAAGCTACGGCTATCTTGTGGGTACTCACGCAAGGGATAAGGACGCGGTTGTATCATCTCTTATGATTTGCGAGATGGCGGCATATTATAAAGCAAGAGGCAAAAACCTTTACCGTGTTATGCAGGATATTTATGCAGAATACGGAATATACAGAAATGTGCTTCTCAATTTCTCATTTGAGGGTGCAAGCGGTATGCAGAAAATGAGTGCGATGATGGATTCTCTGCGCGAAAACGCGCCGCAAAGCTTCGGCTCCCTCGGCGTTGAATATATATCCGATTTCAGAAGCTCGGTTGAAACCGAGACCGCAACGGGAAAAACCTCAAAAATCGAGCTTCCGTCGTCCAATGTGCTTGAATACAGGCTTGAAAAGGGCAACCGGGTTATTGTTAGACCCAGCGGAACAGAACCGAAAATAAAAATATATATAACGGCAATTGCCCCGGATGAAGCTGCCGCAGATGCGCTTGCCGAAAAAATAGGCGCGGATATGAAAAAATATATGGGTATATAAGGAGAATTGCCTTATGATGTCAAAAAAGATGATTCGTATAATTGCCATTGTTATGGCGGCACTGATGATAATAGCTGTATGCGCTGTTGCACTTGACAGCTTTGCCGTTGATTACGCTGTTCCCGTTACGGGCGATAACGACGGCGTTATCATTGCCGGTATTGCCGCAGGAGCCGCGCTTATAGCGGTCTTATGCTGCGTTGTTCTTCCGAAGCTTAAGAAAAAGGGTGAAGAAGAATGAAGTGGGACAGTGAAAAAATAAAGCTGTGGCTTCGCTGTCCGCCGAAATTTCCTCTGCCGATAAGAAAATCCGCTGTCAGCGTAAGTATTGTCAGTAAGCAAGATATATTAAAGCAGACGGACGGTATACCCTCAACCCATGCATCAACAGTTCTGCCATTAAAGGACGGAACTG
>JAKSQS010000172.1 GCA_024404055.1 Clostridia bacterium
GAAATTCACCTAATTTTTCGTCATGCCAGAGAACGGGGTTACCGTCCGGGTCGAATCGCAGGTCGAATTCCACAATGTCGGATTTATAGCGGTCACCCGCGCATATGGAGTCAAGCGAATTGGGCTTTGTTCCCATGCAGCCGGTGTGTGCCGTAATGGTGAAATCCGCAGGCAGGGCGGGCTTGTGGCATGAGCAGTAAACCTGCTTATCCTCCGGCTGTTTTTCACCCTTGAATTTGTAAATCATTGCCGCACAGGCGGTAATACCTGCCGCAGCCGCTGCAACTGATAATATCTTCATAGCTTTTTCCCTTTCGTTTTTTGTTATATTTATTATATATCCGAAAAGCCTATAAGTCAAGTTTAAGTATTTTTTAAATGAATGTTGTAATATCACTTGCAATTTCAGAAGGAATGGTATACAATATCATGTACTTATCAAACACACAAAATTTATGTAAAGGATGAAACAAATGGCTAAAAAAGAAATCAACGCAGCCGAGAAGTACCGTCAGGAGCGTAAAGACCGTCTTGCAAAGGCTGCAAAGAAAAACGCAAGGAAGTCCCATAAGGTAAATCTTTCCGAAAAGGCAAAGAGCGCAGTCGCGGTAATTGTCGTTATTGCGATATTCTTGAGCATCGGCATCCCTCTCGGAATAAAGGGCTACAATAATTCGGCAACCAAAGAACAGAAGGTTATGGCTCTCCGGTATAAGGATATTGAAATTTCAAAGCCTGTATATGCGTATTTTGTAACCCGTATGTTCAACCAGATTTACAGCTATGCACAGTACGGCATAAACATGGGTTATGATGTCAGCATAGCTCCCGGTGAGCAGGCATATACAGAAGAGCTTGAAGGCTATGAAAATCCCACATGGCTTGACTATTTTGATTATTCCGCAAAGGAAACCATCAAGCAGATTGAGGTTTACAATGAAAAGGCGGCAGAGCTCGGCATTACACTTGCTGAAGAGCACAAGGCGGAGCTTGAAGAAAATATGGCGCAGGTTGAAGAAAGCGCGGCGCAGTACAATGTTTCCGTTAATGTATTCCTTCAGAGCAGCTACGGCAAGGGTGTTACAAAGGCTCTGCTTGAAGAGCTTATCGAAAAACAGCTTATTGCCGAAATGTATATGGAGCACGTTCAGGATGAATATAAGGACGGCTACACAGACAAGCAGATAAATAAGTATTATAATGATAACAAAGATAACTATGAGGTTGTTTCTCTCAGATATTACGCAATTGATGCGGAAAAGAAGGATGTTAAGTCCAAAGATGAAAACGGTGAGGAAACAACAACACAGCAGGTAACGGATGCCACCATGGCAAAGGCAAAGGCTGCGGCAGAGGAATTTAAGGCGTGCAAGACCGATGAACAGTTCAAAAAGGCTGCGGCAAAGCACTATAAGACTGTTGACAAGGACGGTGCACAGACCTATATTGACAACGACAGCATGACCCTTTATGCTAACAAGACAAGAGCCGACCTTAAACTTTCGGAAGACGGACTTAAATGGGCATTTTCCGCAAAGCAGGGCGAAACATATATTGAAGAGAACGAAGGCACAGGCTATACCGCATACATGGTTTCCGTTCCCGCAGGCAAGAACCTTACGGAAGACAAGATTTATGATGTTCGCCACATCCTTGTGAAATTCGGTGAGGAAGAAACAGCCGGCACCGAAGAAACGGTTGATACGGAAGAAACGGCAAATACCGAAGAAACCACAACAGAAGCTGCGACAGAAGCCGCAAAGCAGGAGGTTGAGGTTAAGACCCTTGATGTAAACGGCTACGGTGATACGGTCGTTGACCTTTCCGTTGATGCAGACAAGGCGGCAGACAAGGCAGCCTATAAGAAGGCACAGGATATACTTGAGGAATACCTGAACGGCAAGAAGACGGAAGATGCTTTCGCGGCTCTCGCAACCAAGTATACAGAGGACACAGGCTCAGCCGAAACAGGCGGACTTTATGAGGATGTTCCGCTCGGTCAGATGGTTCCCGAGTTTGAGGCGTGGGCAATTGCGGATGGCAGAAAGCCCGGCGATGTGGGCATTGTTGAGCATATCGGCGGTGACAGCGGCTATTCAGGCTATCATGTAATGTACAGTGTTGCGGTTGAAAACAACGGTACTGCATGGGAATACAGCGTTAAGACCGACAAGGCAGAGGAAGACTTTGCAAAATCCTCTGAGGAGCTCCTCGCAAAGGAAGAATATAACATCACCGTTATCAATGAAGAAGCGATTACAGACGCGCTTGCATATGTTACACAGATGGCAGAGAATGCCGCAAGCAATAACGGATAAAAAAATATGGATATTGTGCTTTTTTCTTCACCCCATAAAAATGGCGCGACAGCCGCGCTGCTTGAGAAATATGCGGAAAAAAGCAGTGAAACAGTCATTTATGACCTTTATGAGCATTCGCCGCAGCCGTGTATCGACTGCGGCGTGTGCGCTTTAAGGGACGGCTGTTCACTGCATGACATTGACCGGCTGATGGCGGATTTTGAAAGCGCAGACAGGATTATTTTTGCTTTTCCCGTTTATAATCTTTCGTTTCCGGCACCGATGAAGGCATTATTTGACCGCTTTCAGCGTTACTATAACGCGAGATTCAAAAGAAACAAAAAGCCGCCTGTTGAAAAAAGGCGGCAGGCTGTGCTTATTATAACCTGCGGACGGGAATGGCAGGCAAACGAAGAAACTGTTATGAAGCAGATAAGGCAGTCGTTTTCAATCCTTAACCTTGAAATTACCGATGTATTTGTTGAGGATTGTACGGACTGTGCGGAAAGAGGCGATAAAAACGGAAAACAGGGATAACTCAAAAAAGCTGCTTTTGCCGCTTTTTCTATCTTTTTTGAAAATCGGCGCGTTCACCTTCGGGGGCGGCTATGCCATGATTCCGCTTATTCAAAGGGAAATCGTTGAAAAACGGGGCTGGATAACGGATGACGATATACTTGAAATTATCGCCGTTGCGGAATCCACGCCGGGACCCATTGCAATAAATGCCGCAACCTTTGTCGGCTGGCGGACGGCAGGCTTTGCCGGTGCGTTTCTTTCCACCCTCGGCGTTGTGCTGCCCTCGTTTCTCGTAATTGTTGCCATATCCTTTATACTCAAGGAATTTGCGGCGTTCAGGGCTGTAAAATACGCGTTTTTCGGCATAAGAGCCGGCATGCTTGCCCTTCTTGTTAAGGCACTTGTTTCAATGTATAAAAAGACCCGAAAGGGCGCACTTTCATACGCTCTTATGGGGCTTGCGTTTGTTCTCACTGCGGTACTGAATGTAAACGCGATTATTGTTATTGCAGGCTGCGCCGCGGCGGGACTTGCTTTTTCATATGCGGCAGGGAGGAAGGTAAAATGATTTATCTTGAGCTTTTTCTTACCTTTCTGAAAATCGGCGCGTTCACCTTCGGCGGAGGATATGCCATGCTGCCGCTCATACAGGCAGAGGTTTCAGCTCGCGGCTGGATGCCGGATGCCGATATAGTTAATTTTATTGCCGTCAGTGAAAGCACACCGGGTCCGTTTGCCGTCAATATGTCAACCTATGTCGGTATGACTGCCGGCGGTTTTCCTGGCGCGGTATGTGCCACCCTCGGCGTTGTGCTGCCGTCGTTTGTTATAATACTGATTGTTGCAAAATGCTTTGACAAATTCAGAAGCAGCAGGATTGTTTCCGGCTGTATGTCAGGCTTGAAGCCTGCCGTTATAGGACTTATCGCCTGTGCGGTGCTGTCTGTTGCAAAGACGGTGTTTTTCCCGGACGGCTTCGCAGCTTTTTCCTTTACGAATGCGGCGTTTTATGCATCTGCGGTGATTTTTGCCGTGATGACGGTGCTTGCGTTTAAAAAGGTTCACCCGATAATTATAATCTGCATTTCAGCCGCGGCAGGCATAGTTTTCGGTTACGCCTCGGGATTATAATTAAAATCCAGACTGAACGAAAGGGTAAATATTCCGTTTTCAGCCTCAAAAAATATATTTTCACTGCCGTATTTCGATACGGCTTTTTTTATGCTCTTTGTTCCGAAGCCATGGCGTGATTTGTCTGATTTGGTGGTTATAAATCCGTCGCCGCTTTTCTTTATTTCACCTTCCTTATACGGATTGGAAATTTTGACATAAACGGCTGAACCGACGGTTTTTGACTTGACGGTGATTTTTGTGCCGCCGGATTTTACACACGCCTCAGCGGCATTGTCAAGTGCGTTCGGAAAAATCGTATAAATATCTATCGGGTCAATTCCGTGCGGCGGAAAGCTGCTGCCGGGCGTGAGCTCTATTTCCACGCCGACCTTTTGCGACTTTTGCGACTGAACCTCAAGCACATTGTCCAGACGGTGATTTCCCGTGATATATTTCGGCTTGGTTGACTGAACGGCAACATTAAATTCATTGAGAATTTTTTCCGCCTCTTCGGCGTTTCCGTCCTTTATGCACATCAGAACCGGGGCTATGGTTTTCGGAAAATCGTGGCGGAAAAGCCGCAGCTCCTCATTTTTTTCTTCAAGTGTTTCGTAGTGCCTGATATTTTCTTCAAGTATGGTTTTGTAGGCATCTGCACTCAGCTTTGATTTAACCATTTTTCTTGATGCATAGGCAATGGCGGCGGCAATTGTCGGCACATTTAAAAGCAGAATAAAATATGTATTGTTTACCTGCGTGTCTTTAATGTATCTGTCAATAAACGCAAGACTTGCGATAAAAACGCTTAACGCGAGGACGATGAGAATATAAAGCGGCAGGTCTATTTTGTCAAACTGAAGCTGACGGTTGCTTTTTCCCGCGTATATCACATAAATTCCGAGAATAAGCAGGAAAAGCACCGTATCGGAAATAAATTCCGCGCCAAACACCTGAGGAGTGTCGGAATTGTCGGAATTTATCCACGACACAAACATTTTAACAGTTTGTGTGATAACAGGCACAATGTTATATATTATAACCGCCGCCAGCGGTTTTAAAATCCGTTTTGGTGTTTCTTTTGAAAAAAACAGAATAAAAGCGCAGATAAACGGGACGGCAGC
>JAKSQS010000173.1 GCA_024404055.1 Clostridia bacterium
GAATAATACACGCGGCGGCTTTTGTGCTGCTTTTAGGGCTTATTGCCTTAATATCCGTAAACGACATTTTTAAGCTGATAAGGGGATATTGATATGGCAGCTAAAAAAGTTAAAATCGGAAATACCGTTATCGGCGGCGGAGAACGCATTGCCGTGCAGTCTATGCTGAATATTGAAGCACATAATATTGAAAAAAGCGTTGAACAGGCAAAGGCTCTGCAAAAGGCAGGCTGTAATATTGTGCGCCTTGCCGTGCCGGATACTGAAGCGGTGAAAACGCTTGCGGCGGTCAAGGAGAGCGTGGATATACCGGTTGTCGCGGATATTCATTTTGACTATCGCCTTGCGCTTGAAAGCGTTGCGGCAGGTGTTGACAAGGTGAGGATAAATCCCGGAAATATCGGCGACAGTGACCGTGTAAGGCAGGTTGCCAACGCCTGCAAAAACGCCGGTGTTCCGATAAGAATCGGCGTAAATTCCGGCTCGGTCGAAAAGGAGATACTTGCAAAATACGGCTCTCCTACGCCCGAGGCACTTTGCGAAAGCGCGATGTATCACGCATCCCTGCTTGAAAAATTTGATTTTGGCGATATTGTGATTTCAATAAAATCCTCTAATGTGCCGACTATGGTTAAGGCATACCGGCTTGTAAGCGAAAAATGCGATTATCCGCTGCATCTGGGTGTTACGGAAACCGGCACAAAAAACATGGGCATCATTAAATCGGCGGCAGGCATCGGCGCACTGCTGCTTGACGGCATAGGGGACACCGTCCGTGTTTCTCTGACTGCCGACCCGGTTGAGGAAATTTACGCGGGCTATGACATTTTAAGGGCAACGGGTAAGCTTAAGGACGCGCCGGAGCTCATTTCCTGTCCCACCTGCGGAAGAACAAAAATAGACCTTATTTCCCTTGCAAACAGGGTTGAAGAGAGCCTGAGAGATGTGCATAAGCCGGTTAAGGTTGCTGTTATGGGCTGTGTTGTAAACGGTCCCGGAGAAGCGAAAGAGGCTGATGTGGGCATTGCGGGCGGAGACGGCTGCGCCATTTTGTTCAGGCACGGAGAAATTCTGCGCAAGGTTGCGGAGAATGAAATTGTTGATGAGCTGATGAAGGAAATAGCTCTTTTATAAAAATCAGGAAAGGAAGCGGAGCTTTTCCGCATCGGATAAAATGCAGGAAATAATCGCTTTATTAGGCTCTGTTCTGACAGAGGCTCTGAGCAGAGCTCTTGAAGGCGGCGTTATTGAGGAAATGACTGTAAATAAAAGCAGTATGAGCATGACCCTCGTGTGCCGTTTTGATAAACTTGTTAATTATATTGATTTAGAAAAAGCGGAGGGCACTATACGCGACACCTACGACTTAAATGATGTAAAAATCGAGCCGAGGATGCCGGCAGAGCTTTTTTCGCTTGAATATTATCCGAGCCTTGTTCATGCGGCAAGGACGGAGATTGCCGCCGCAAACGGTTTTCTTGAGGGCAGTGAAGCGGAAATAAAGGATGAAACCGTTACGGTGAAGCTTTTGCATTCCGGCGCGGATATTCTGAAAAGCGTCGGCTGTGATAAGTGCATGGAAAGAATAGTCAGGGAGCGTTTTTCGAGGGTTATCCGTGTTCGTTTCAAGGGCGAGCAGATAACCGCGGAGGATGAATCCTTTACTAAGATGATAAGCGCGGCGGAGAAGGAGCATCTGCGCGAAAGGGAAATGGAGAAGGCGGCGCAGGATGCGATAATGCCAAAGGAGCACAAAATCGTTGACGGTATACCGCTGTATCTTGAAACCATGCGCACCATAATGGGCACGGAAATAAAGAAAACGCCCGACCCTATGGACAGCGTCAGCCCCATGGACGGAAGCTGTGTTGTGTGGGGTGATGTTTTCGGCTTTGAAACGAGAGAGACGAGAGACGGCAGAAGTCTGATTATTACATTTAATATCAGCGACGGGACAACATCACTGAGCTGTAAAATATTCGACCGTAAGGAAAGCTGTAAAAGTATATGCGAAAAGCTTAAGGACGGTGTTACCGTTGTGGTCAGAGGTGATTTTACCTTTGATAAATACAGCGGTGAAAATGTTATTACGCCGAGAAGCATAGCAACGGTAACGAAAATCGAAAAAGCGGACAATGCGCCCGAAAAGCGCGTGGAACTGCATTTACATACAAAAATGTCTGCTATGGACGGCATGACGGATGCCGCCGCCCTTGTGAAAAGAGCGATTTCGTGGGGACATAAGGCGATTGCCATTACGGACCACGGCGTTGTGCAGGCGTTCCCCGAGGCAGCGGGAGCGGCAGGCGGAAAAATCAAGGTTATTTTCGGTATGGAGGCTTATTTCATAAATGATGACGGAGCCTCGGGCGACACGGTTGATGTGATAAAACAGCGTTCGTATTATCATATGATTATCCTTGTGCGCAACCAGACGGGACTGAAAAACCTGTACAAGCTGATAACCTTATCAAATATCAAATATTTCTATAAAAAGCCCCTTATCCCCAAAAGCGAGCTGATTAAAAGAAGAGAGGGACTTATAATCGGAAGCGCCTGTGAGGCGGGCGAGGTTTTCAGAGCCGTGCTCAACAAAAAGAATGCGCAGGATATTGAAAAAATCGCTTCCTTTTATGATTATCTTGAAATTCAGCCAATCGGAAATAACGCGTATCTGAAAAGAAGCGAAAAATACCCGGACATTGTGGACGATGAGGATTTGCAGTCGCTTAATAAAAAAATCGTTGAGCTTGCCGATAAGCTGGATAAGCCGGTGGTTGCCACCTGCGATGTGCATTTTATGGACCCGGAGGACGCGATTTACAGGGCTATTCTTATGAGCGGACAGGGCTTTTCCGATGCGGATATGCAGGCGCCGCTGTATTTGAGAACCACGGAGCAGATGCTTGCCGAATTTGAATATTTAGGCGAGGATAAAGCATACGAGGCTGTTATTAAAAATCCCAATATGATAGCGGATATGACGGAGGTGCTCAAGCCCTTCCCGGACGGCAGCTTTCCGCCGAGTATTGAGGGCGCGGACGAGCAGCTTACGGAGCTTTGCTGGGAGAGCGCGAAACGGCTTTATGGCGACCCTGTGCCGGAATATGTGGCGACGAGACTTGAAAAGGAACTGAGCTCTATAATTAAAAACGGATTCAGCGTGCTTTATATGATAGCGCAGAAGCTTGTTAAAAACTCTGAGGATCACGGCTATCATGTCGGCTCAAGAGGCAGTGTCGGTTCTTCATATGTAGCGAACGCCTCCGGCATATCGGAGGTTAATCCGCTGGCTCCGCATTACCGCTGCCCGAATTGCAGATATACGCAGTTTTTCCTCAACGGCGAGGTAGGCTCCGGCTATGATTTGCCGCCTGCCGATTGCCCGGAGTGCGGCACGCCCATGCTGCGTGACGGACATGATATACCGTTTGAAACCTTTCTCGGCTTCAAGGGTGACAAATCTCCCGATATAGACCTTAACTTTTCCGGTGACTATCAGTCGAGGGCACACCGTTACACGGAGGAGCTTTTCGGCATAACCCATGTTTTCAAGGCCGGTACCATGGCAACCGTTGCGGATAAAACCGCATACGGCTTTGTGAAAAAATATCTTGAAAGTCACGGCAGAACCGTCAGCCGCGCAGAGGAGGACAGGCTGACAAGGGGCTGCACCGGCGTTAAAAGAACCACGGGTCAGCACCCGGGCGGCATGGTTGTTATTCCCAACAATTATGAGGCGGAGGACTTTACGCCCATTCAGCACCCGGCGGATGATGCGGAAAAGGGCATGATGACCACTCATTTTGATTTTCATGCTCTGCATGACACCATATTAAAGCTTGACAACCTCGGTCACGATGTTCCCACGCTGTATAAGCATCTTGAGGATTCCACCGGGATTCCCGTTATGGAGGCGGACATATGCGACCCGAAGGTGTATGAGCTGATATTGAGTCCTGAGCCGCTGGGCGTTACTGCCGAGGACATTGATTTTGAAACGGGCACGCTTTCAATTCCCGAAATGGGTACTCCGTTTGTAAAGGGTATGCTGCTTGAGGCGCAGCCGAAAAACTTTTCGGACTTATTGCAGGTCTCCGGCCTTTCACACGGAACAGATGTATGGCTGGGTAACGCGCAGGAGCTGATTAAAAACAAGACCTGCACTATATCCGAGGTTATCGGAACGAGAGACAGCATTATGGTTTACCTTATGCACAAGGGTGTTGAGCCGAGTGTCGCGTTTAAAATCATGGAAATCGTGCGTAAGGGTAAAGCAACAAAGCTGCTTACTCAGGACCATATAGACGCGATGAAGGCGGCAGGCGTTGAGCAGTGGTATATAGACCCCTGCATGAAAATAAAATATATGTTCCCCAAGGCGCACGCGGCGGCATATGTCAGCGCGGCGTTAAGGCTGGGCTGGTATAAAATATATTATCCGCTCCAGTACTATGCGGCGTTTATGACGGTGCGCGGCGGCGATGTTGACGCGGTTACGGCATTGAAGGGCAAAAAAGCGGTTAAGCAGAAGATGATTGACATAAAGGCAAAGGGCTAGGACGCCTCCGCCAAGGAAGCGGATTCCTACACCGCCTTGCAGGTCGTTAATGAAATGATGGCGAGAAATGTGGAATTTCTGCCAGTTGATTTGTATAAATCCGATGCCCATGTTTATAAAATCGAGGACGGGAAAATAAGGATGCCGTTTTCGGCTTTGAGCGGAATGGGCGCGGCTGCGGCAGACGGACTTGCCGCGGCAAGGGATGACGGAAACGGAGACTTTATTTCCATTGAGGAAATCAGGCAGAGAGCAGGCGTTTCAAGCGCGGTTATTGAAGCACTCAAGGAAGTGGGCGCGCTTGACGGAATGCCGGAAACAAGTCAGATAACATTATTCTGAAATTAAAAAGGAGTAGAAACATGAGTAAAATTATTGCGCACAGAGGCTTCAGCGGCAAATACCCGGAAAATACCATGCTTGCGTTCAGCAAGGCGGCAGAGC
>JAKSQS010000174.1 GCA_024404055.1 Clostridia bacterium
TCCTTCTTTAACTTCGAGAACTTCGTGTCTTCGTGCGATTCATCTTGCAATTATCTAACTATCTAACTAACTATCTAACATTTTTTCCCAGGTGTCTCTCTTGAGAATGAGAGCGGAGAGGAACGGGACGGCAGCTGCAATGCAGACGCTTGCCGTTTCCGCTCCGATATAACCGAAGCCGCACAGGGTCTGCAAAACGGCGTTTGCCGATATGACGGCGGCGCAGAGTATGCACCTTAACGGCTCAAATGCTGCTTTGCGGTGAAAAAACAACGCGCTTAATACGGATGAACCGACGACAAACATAATTATATCGGCTGTTTTTGCCGTGAAGAAAAGAAACGGTGAGAACGCTAAAAATTCACAAAAATGACGCATAAGCCCTCCGTTATATATCAAGAATCAGCTTTGTGTATGCGCTTTTAAATTCCTTAAACTGTGTCAGCGGAAGAACATCACCGTTTTTCATCGTTACCTCTCTGGAATTAAATGAATCCACATGGAGCATATTTACAATGTATGAGCGGTGAATTTTGAAAAAAATGTTTTTAGGTAAAAATCCGTTTTCAAGCTCTGAAAGGGTATAACGAAACTCTTCTTTTGAATCGAAAAAGGTGAACACGCTTTTTCTCAAAACCGCTTCAACATAAATTATATCCTGCGGATAAACGGTTTTACGCCTTCTGTCCTGTGTCAGAACCAGACGGTTGAACATGGATTTATTATAAAGGGTGTCGAGAATTTCAAATAAAGCGTTTTCGTTTACGGGCTTTGTCAGAAACGCCTGTGCCGCAACGCCTTTGTTTATAACATCCACGGCGGCGTTGTTGTAGCTTGTCAGAAAGCAGACGGTTACGGCATTATTGAATTTTTCACGCAGCGCGAGGGCAAGCTCAACGCCGTTCATTTCCGGCATTATATAGTCAAGAAAATAAAGGTCGTACTTTTCTTTTTTGAGCAGCTTTTCGGGATTATTGAAGACCTCCGTTTCAAGGTCATAGCCGGTTTTCAGCGCGTAACCGGCGATAAGCTGTTCGATAATGCGGCTTTCATACGCTTCATCATCGCAAATTGCAATTTTCATTTTATCACGCCTAATAATATTAATTTGTTTTCATTATAAAGTAAAAGCGGGATAATTTCAATATTACAGTTGAAAAAAGTCGGTTTCACGCACCTAAAACGCCGTTTCGTGCAAGTTCGGTTGAAATTATTTCATAAATCGGTTAGTATATTGTCAAATAAATGATGCAAAGGAGCTTTACTATGAAAACAAAAAAGATTCTATTCATTTTTCTTGCGGTGTTTATGCTGCTTGCGTTTTCCGTCATTGCTTATGCGGATTCCGGTGAGTATGGCGGACAGTGCGGCGACAATGTTACATGGTCGTTTGATGAAGAAACAAAGACCCTTACATTCAGCGGCACCGGAGGAATTTGGGAAAATTATTTCCCGTGGAAGAGCATAGAAAATGTTGAAGCGATTACATTTGAAGATGGTATAACTTCCATCCCGAATGAGTGCTTCCGCGGTATGGAAAGCGGTTATCGCGTTAATTTAGGCAATACATTAGAAACAATAGGAGATTATGCGTTTTATAATAACGACTTGTGGTGGTCAGTTGAAATACCCACAAGTGTTGAGTATATCGGGGACTATGCCTTCTTCGGTTACACGGGTTCTGTTTTCGTTTATTCAAGAAACGCTGTTATCGGTGAATATGCTTTGGGCTGTAAATATATAAGTGACGGCATAATTGATAAAAACGGAGCGCACATTTTCGGCTTTGAGGGCAGCTCAACGCAAGGTTATGCAGAACAAACAGGGCTGAATAACTTTGATATACTTGCTCCCGGTTCAGATGCGGATTTCACCTTTGATGAAAACACGGGTACACTTAACATTACGGGAACGGGATTGATTCATGCCATGTCTCCCGCAATCGGTTACTGGATGGGGATTCAGCCGGAAAAGATAAAGCATATAGTTATCGGAGAAGGTATAACAGAAATTGCAGACTACACCTTTGGTGAATGCGGTGTACAGGATATTGTGTTACCTTCGACTCTTGAAAAAATCGGAATTACATCTTTTGCAGGATGCTCGAAATTAAAGCAGATAGAATTTCCGGCAGCCTTACAGTTAATAGAGTCAAATGCATTTTACGGTTGCATTTCCCTTGAAAAGGTTAAATTTAACGGTGATACAAGGCTTGAGTACTCTGCATTCAGAGATTGTTATTCTCTGAAAGAGGTTGATTTCGGAGTGATGACGGAAATATCAAGCGCTTCATTTAATGATTGTACGGCTCTTGAAAGCTTGATAATACCCGACACGGTGAAAACCATAGGATTATATGCTTTTGCGGAATGTGAAAACCTGAAAAATGTTCAGTTCGGAAAATCGGTTGAAACGATTGGTACAGGTGCGTTTGCATTCTGTCGCGGTCTGAATGATGTGATTATACCCGAATCTGTGAAGAGTATCGGTTATAATACCTTTCTGACAGTTTCACCGACGAATGTAACGGTTCTTTCCGAAAATACGGTTATTGAACCGAATGCGATAGGCTATATTACGCCGGCTGCGGAATATTTTGAAATTTATTATAGCTTACTGCCAATCAGAAAAGAATATCTCGAAGCTTTGTATAGCGGAAATGATGAGCTTGCCGAAAAACTCGATAAAGAAATCGAAAGAATAACTCAGACGGAGCTTATGCCTGCTTCTGAACAGCTGTATTATACAGACAGCGAAGATTATAAAGTCTTAAAGGCTGAAAATTACACCGTAACGGGATATACGGGTTCAACCGCTGAGAAATACGCCGCAGAAAACGGCTTCGCGTTCAGAGATGTTGAAGATTTCGGAGAAAACGGACAGTGTGGCGACAATGTGTATTGGACATTTGACAGTAAAACGGGTACTCTCACATTAACCGGCAGCGGAGATATGTGGGAATATGAGCAGGGGAAAAACGACATTGAAGATGTAATTCCGTGGTATGAAAGCAACAGAGTTAAAAAGCTTATAATTGAAGACGGAATAACAAAAATAGCTGACAGGGCAATTTGCGGATTGAATTGTCTTGAAGATGTGCAGATAGGAAATAATGTGCGTTCCCTTGGAAAGGGCGCATTCAGCGACTGCGCTATGATTGAAAATGTTGAGCTTCCCGACAGCCTTGAAGTGATTGAAGACGGGTCATTTTCGTATAGCAATTCGTTAAAATCGCTGGTTATTCCCGAAAGCGTAAAATCTATGGGAAGCTATATACTCTGTGATTGTTTCAGCTTGAAATCGCTGGTTATTCCGGGAAGTGTAAAGTCAATAGGTGACTTTACAATGTATTCAACCGGTATTGAGAGCCTTGTATTAAGTGAGGGCGTGCAGTCTGTCGGCAAATATTCGATAGTTGGCATGTACAAGCTTAAAGAGCTTTACATCCCGTCCACCATTAAAAGCATTGAAACACCGTTTATTATGGCGGGAAGCCCGGTTGCTTTACGAATTGTGAATAATTCGGACATAGAGTGTCTGTCGTTTGAATTGTGTACATCTTCATATGACGAGTGTAAATACAGCGAAATGCTTCTTCTTTTCATGTACGGAGAGGATTTCAACGGGTTCTCAAGCGATGATGAAGCAATTTGCGCTGTTAATGAAAAATTCGGTATGAGCTATAAATCTGCTGAAGAATTTCAGGAGGATTTGAAAAATCATGAATACGCCGGAATCGCACCGTATCTGACAATTGAATGCAGGAAGAATTCTCCGCAGCATGAGCAGTGTAAAACACTCGGCATAAATCATATTCTGACGGACAGTGAATTTGACTGTGAATGCGGCAGACACAATGTATACACAAATGAGATCATGGAGCCCACCTGCACGGAAAACGGTTATAGAGGCGGCATCGTATGTCTTGAATGCGAGCACATATTTGAAAATGCGGAGGTTATTCCTGCAACGGGACACAGCAAAACGGTTATACCGGGAATTGCCGCAACCTGCACGAAAAACGGATCAACGGACAAAACGGTATGTGAAAAATGCCACGCCGTACTGAAAGCCGCAGAGACCATACCGGCTGCGGGTCATACCGACAGTAACGGTGACGGAATATGCGATGTCTGCAATGAAAAGATAGGTGAAGGCGAAAAAGAGCCTGAAACCATTGCGGAGCGTATAAGAGTTTTCATGAAGGGCATTGTGAATGCAATCCTTGCACTTTTCAAAAAACTTTTCGGATAAAATTTGTATATTTTCCTTTCTGAAACAGGGCTGTTCATCGGACAGTCCTGTTTCACTGCGGATTTTGTTCAAGGTTGTAAATTTCAAAGCTTGCAGCAGCAAACAAAAAAACGGGGTTGTGACGAAATAAAAAAGTTTCATCGCGGTCCCGTTTTTATTTTTCGTTTTTTTCGTGTAATTGCAAACCGATACGCCGCACCCTACGAGTGTTGTAAAGTTTCAAGCGGTACAAAATAGTAGTATAGTGTATCATTTTAAACTTTATTTTTGTAGTACTTTGTAACATTTAAAGCTTTACGAATTTTATATCGAACATTATTTGAACATCCAACGCCCACGGTGCGTCGAAACGCCAAGCCCTACGGAATACGGAAACGGTGAATTTTTAAACATATACCGAAAAAAGCGAATCGTTTGCACTGATTTTTCAGTGCTTCGACTCGCCTTTTTATTACTGTTCTATCATAGAAACGGGTTTGCAATTATGCGGTGATGCCGAGAAGCTTGAACAGCCACGCTTTAATGGCGTTTATTATTTTCATAATCCCAGCGGAAACGCCTTCGTCAAGGTCTTCATCAATATCATAAATGTAATATGTAGCACCCTCGTCCGTGGTGAGCAGCGCGTATGTATCAATTGCCGCGCTTTCGCCGGAATATCTGACAAGAATAACCGGGTCACAATCCTTGAAAACGCCGTTTGTGATTCCTGCGCCGCCGGAAAGATTTACAATCGTGAAG
>JAKSQS010000175.1 GCA_024404055.1 Clostridia bacterium
ATACTTGACGATAACGGATATTTCGGAATATCAAAAGAAACAAATAAATGCGATATTTCGGTTACTGCACTCTGGTGGGGAGACGAAAAGGCGAATGCCGAAAACCGCAATGTCCTTGTTACCACAAAGGAATACGGTGACTTTGATGAAGAAAGCTACATTCAGTCAAATACGGAATATCCGTTTGCTGATGAACTGATTTCAACCTTCACTCTCTCATTTGACCGTGATGCGGCAGAGATGATTGATATGCCTCATAAGGCAGAAACTAAAATCAGCTTAAAATATTTCAACGGTGATAAATGCTGCCGGACAGAAAATCTTTCGGGAAAGCTTGCCGACACCTCAGATATTGACATAAATGACAATGAGGATATTGAAAAAACGGCTAATGCGGCGAAAAATTCCATATCGTCAAACACAAACAATATGAATAACGATGTTGTTTCCGGCATCGGCTCCGAATTTGTAAAAATGACGCTTGATTTGCTTGCAAAAAGGGAATATACAAATGAGCGTTCCGGATTAGTGGATATTCATGTTTCGCCAACAAAAAATCCGACTCAGTATCTCATTTTCATCACAGCCGGCTTAAGCAATATGTCCGATGGAAATGTAAGCGGCGCATACGCAAACAGCACCTCGGATTTTTACTACAATGTGTTCCCCGGCTGGAAAGAGGTCAAGGGCGTATTCAAGGGCTGGAAAAAATACAAGTCATATTATGCCGAAGAATTTGATAAGGCAATCAAAGGCAGCTTATCCGTTGACCCGGAATATAATATAAGGGGTTATATCGAGCTTCTGGTAACCTATTCGCCTGCCACAGACAAATGGGCATCGGAAATACTTAACGGAGGCTTTAACGCAGGAGGCGGTGTTTCTGTTACAAAGAATTTCAACTCCACTCCGTTAACCTTCACAATCCGCGGCGGCGGCACTGCCGAGGTCGATATGGAGGCATTGAGCACCAAATATTATTTCCCCGAAAAAGGCGTCACGGAATCAACTGCGGACTTTCTTACAAAGCTGCGAATGTATTTCTATATCTATTTCTTCGGCGGAATTGGCTTTGATTACACGGTTATAGCACTGAAAATAGGCGTTTTCGGTCAGTTGAGCTTTGATTTTGAATTTGACTGGCTGAACAGGCAGATGTATAACGACCATGACAGCTCCGAATTTATACCCGTCGCAAATCCGAACACCGATTTAAAGGATTATATGCATCACGGTCAGCAGATACGAATTGACGGTCAGTTGGGTTTTGAATTTATTGCAAAGCTTCTGTTTTTCAAGATAGAAAAGGTGCTCATTTCGATCTCCATACCGGATGACGCGGATTTCTCCTTTAACGAATATGATAAGATTCAGAAATATTGGAAAAACAATACTGAAAATTATCAAAAAGAAATAAAAGATATGCAGCCTGATTCCGAAAACAAGAAAAGCAATTCAGCATCGCCTAAAACGAAGCTTGTCGAGGTTGACCTTGCGCCTACGACTGACAGCTTCTCCTACCTTGAAAACGGGGACACCACATGGAACGCCGACACCTTAAAGCAGCCGCTTCTTAAAAAGGCATTTTCCGCCTCGCAGAGTGATGAGCCGAAGGAATTGAGTGAAAATGCTTATCCGTTCTCAAGTCCGGAGTTTTCCGATGACGGCGGCATTATGGTCTTTGAAACCGATTCGCAAACCGAAAGCGCAACCGTATCCCGTATCGCATATGCACTCAAGACCTCAAAGGGATATGATAACAAGGGCGTGATTGATAACGGCGGTTACGGCGACACAAGCCACAGCATTGCCGGAACAAATGATTTTGCCGTTTGCGCATGGACAAGAGCCGAACAGGATATTAAAAAAGATAACGGAGCGATTTTAACCGCGTCTGATGAAGCGATTATAGAGGACAGCAGTGAAATATATGCCTCCGTGTGGAAAAACGGAGAATGGACAACAGAAAAGCTGACGGACAATTCCTCAACAGATGCTTCTCCCGCGGTTGCGGTCAGCGGCAGCAGGGCTGTCATCATGTGGAGAAGTGTAGACTCCGATAATGTCAAGCTCGAAACGGCAAATTTCAACACGAAGGATATTATACTTTACAGAACCTATGAAAACGGAGTATGGAGCGATGAACAATGCCTGTATAACGGAACATCCGGCTCGGTAAAGGGACTCAGTGCGGCAATGCTTTCGGACGGCACGGCTGCGGCAGCATATGCGCTTGACAGGGATTTTGACAAAGCAACCTCAAATGATGTTGAAATCGAATATGCGGTTATTTCCCCGAACGGAAAGCTTGCCCGTACCGTGCGCGCAACCACTAACGAGACTAACGACGATAATCCGCAGCTTACTGCGGCAGCATTTAAAAACGGCGGCAATAAGCAGGAAAGGTTTGTACTCGCATGGTACACATATTGCGATGAAGGAACAGACGGAGCTTTCTCGGATGTCAACTTCATTGATTTTGCCGGTGACGGTATCATAACAGGCGAAATGCCGCAATCGCTGAGATCCGTAAATGAAAATGCCGCAAGCACACTCACATCCGGAATACAGTTTGCCGAAAACTGCAAAAGCATTGACGAGCTTTCGCTGGTCTGGATAAACAGGTCAGCGCCCGTGGCGGCAAGCGAGGATAATTCGCAAGCACTGCGCGCAACCGTTGACGGACTTTGCGCGGTGAAGTTCCTTGTGAATGAAAAGGATGAAATAGATTCAACCGGCGTGCTGAACATAACGAATTTGCAGGAAGGCACAACAATTGACTCGTTCTGCTCATTTGCCGATGAAAACGATTCAAACAGAATTACCTCGGTGCTTCAGACCTCCCGTAACGGGGAAATAAAAGAGCGCACGGTTATAACGGATGACGGACAGGAAATTACCGTAAATCTCCCCGACATTATAACCGATATGCTTACTGTTGAAAACACATATGAGGATGCCTTCACCGTTGACGACATATATACTGAGCCCGGCAGCATTATCTGCGGCAACAGAATAAAGGTGTTGTTTACGGTGACAAACAGAGGGATAAACACGCTGAAAAACATCAGCATAAATCTCTCCGGACACACGACGGATTTTTCCGATATTTCAATTAAACCCGGCAGAAGTGAAGGCTTTTATGTTGAATACACCGTTCCCTCAGACACTGCCGTAAATGAAGAATATTCAGTTACAGCCGAAACGGATAAAGGACAACTCCTTGATATGACGGGAATGGCGAATTTTGCCATATCAAATATTGTTATAACAAACGCCGAAATCGTAAAAGAGGAAAACGGAAAGAGAACCGCCTCAATATATCTTTATAACGATTCGGCGGCAAAGCTTAAAAACAGCGGCAAAACAGTGGCACTGAGCTTTTTCACCGACCCGAATTGTGAAACGAAGCTCAACGGAACCGACAGTATACTCATAAATTCAAAGTCCGACCTTGAGCTTATTGACAACGGCGCATACACTGTACAAAAGGAAATTGATATAGCAAAATATATCAGTACAATGGCAAAAGAGCAGTACAGTGAAATACCTGATGGCGGCATACCCGTATACATAAAAGCTGCGATATACGACAGGGACGAAGACGGAAAAGATGTTGAAGCATACGATTTGTGTCCTTACAACAACACGGCAAATGTAAAATGCGAAAGCCTTTCAGAGCGTGAGGGCTGTGAGGTAACCACTGAAAACACCGTGAGCCATAAGCAAGGAAAAACGGTAATTGATATTCGTATCAGAAATAACAAGCTTTCTGAAATAATATCGGGCAATCTTATTGTTTCTCTTCTTGACAAAGACGGCAATGTTATCGCTCAAAAACAAAGCTATAACAGCAATGAGGAAAACAACGGTCTTATAACACTTGCAGGAGAGGAACAAAAGCAGTTTTCATTTGAATTTGAGGAAGAATGTGCGGATGTCCGTATCGACTATTCCGATTTGATGCTTGATGATGACGACAATGCCGAGCTTGTATTATTCAGCATATCGGAATATCCGGGCATTTCGGTCAAAAGCTTTAAAGAGGATAAAAACAATCCCGGTACATATTGCGCAAAAATCTTCACAAAAGTACCGGAGCTTACGGCAGTTTTCGCGGCGGCTTCACCCGAATGCGAAATCACCGTAAACGGTGAAAAAACAGAGGGCTTCGCAAAGCTTAAGCCCTCCGGTGATAAACCGTCCTTTGATATAGCCGTCACATCCGCAAGCAAAAAGACGGTGAAGCATTATATACTGACCGTTATAAATGAACAATCGGAAAAAGAAGAAGAAATTTCATATGAGCCCTGTACTCATAAAATAAATAAGGTATGCGATTTGTATAACCTGTTTATTGATATTCCGATATTGAATATTATATTTAATTTTGTTCATTCAATAATTCACATATTCAAGGGATAAATCAACAAACTGCGCTTTCGTATAAATGAAAGCGCAGTCCTTAATTTAAAAATATGCTGTTTATTCGTTTGCCATTCTTATAAATTCTTCCTCCGATATGACGGTAATGCCTAAATCGTTGGCTTTTTTCAGCTTGCTTCCGGCATCCTCTCCGGCAAGGACAAAGTCGGTTTTCTTTGAAACGGAGGTTGCGGTTTTTCCGCCGAGGGACTCTATTATTTCACTTGCCTGCTGTCTTGTATAGGTAGGCAGAGTACCTGTGAGAACAAAGACCTTGCCGCTGAATTTATCCTGCGTGACAACCGTACCGCCCGAAAGCACCACCCCGGCGTTTTTCAGCTTTTCAAGCAGTATTTTGCTTTCTTCCCTTTGAAAATAATCGCATACGCTCTGCGCCATAACATCGCCAAAGCCCTCTATGGAAGAAATTTCATCTTTTTCAGCCGCTATAAGCGCGGAAGCGGTTCTGAACCTGTCGGCAAGCAGCTTTGCCGCCTTCTGCCCTATATGGCGTATTCCGAGTGCATAAATAACTCTTGCAAGCCCTGCCGATTTGGAT
>JAKSQS010000176.1 GCA_024404055.1 Clostridia bacterium
GATTGCAGCCGAAGAATCCACGCACCCTGCAACACCGCCGACATATATTGTATTCTTGTTGAAGTTTTTTGTATAAGAATGACTTGACGATACGGTCCCGCCGTCAACCTTTACCTTTGTAAGCTTTGCCCCTGAAAGTCCGTAACCGGCAGCAACGCCGCAGTACGTGCAAGCTGTCGATGTTGTTGAAACGGCACAGTCTTCAAACACAAGGTTCTTAATCTCGCCGCTGAAGCAGCCGAAAAGACCCGCGGCAACGGTTTTTATCCCGTCAATGCGCATTCCCTTAACGGTGTGGCCGTTGCCGTCGAACACGCCTGTGAACGGGGCGCTCGTGTTCTCACCGATGGGTGCCCAGCCGCAACCGTTGTTGTCCCAGTCGCCGCCCGGTGCGGTGTCCTCGGTCATGTCAATGTCCGCCATGAGGATATATTTTCCGTCCAGAGCGTAACGGATACAATATAAATCCTCTATGTTGTAAATGCCGGTATAGCCCTCCGGCACTTCGCTTTCTGCCGCAGACGCGCTTAATCCCGCAAGCGGCACCGCGCTGACAAGCATAAGCAGACACAAAAGCAAAGAAATTGTTTTTTTCAGCATAGTATTTGACTCCTTTTCTGATTATATGTTTATTATACTCAATATATTAAGTATAGTCAAGAGATTAAGTATGTTAATATTTTCATTGGTGATGAAAATGATTAGTTACAAACCTTTTTATGAAACACTGTTCAAAAAAGGTATAACCGAATACAGCCTTATTTTTAAGCAGGGTTTCTCAGCAAACACTATTCACCGAATAAAGAAAGGTGAAGCAATAAGCACTAAAACGCTTGACGCTCTCTGCTATGCTCTTGATTGTGAAGTCAGCGATATTATTAAATTTGTAAAAGAATAGCATAACAGTAAATTTTAAGTAAAACAACTGACGAACCGCAGTATCTACGGTTCGTTATTTTTAACGCCAATTAACACCGTACGGTGTTTTTTCTTAATTATATCAACCAAATCAGCAATTGCCAACACTATGCGGTGTTAATAATAATAAAATAACACCATAATATAGATAAAGAGGCTGATATTATGGTTTTCACAAAAATTCGTGATTTAAGAGAAGACAGGGACATGACACAGGCACAGGCGGCTGAAAAATTGTTTATTCACGTTACGCAGTACCGTCGCTATGAGACCGGCGAACGGGCGATTCCCCTTGAAACAGCGGTCAGAATAGCGCAGCTTTTCGGCGTTTCCCTTGACTATCTTGCCGGAGTTACATCTTATGACAGTCTTGCCGTACAGGGTGAGCTTTCGGACAGCGAAAAGGAACTGCTGACCCTTTACCGGAGAATGAACGGTGAAAACCGGGGCAGACTGCTTGAAAGGGCGGATTTTCTTGTTTCGTCGCAAAAATAAAAGCCGTCAACCGTTGACAGCTCAGTTTTAAATATCCTACTAGACAATTTTGCACGTTTGAATAAAATCGCCCGGTTGAAATGGACAATTTTGCGCGTTAGAGTAAAATCGTCCGGTTGAACCGGACAATACGAAAACAGAGCGGAGATGCTTTACTGCAAATCCGCTCTGTGATTTTGTGTCTTATTATCCGCGTTCCGCCACTGAGATTAATAATCTCTGCGGTTTCTTCTGTCAAACAGGGGGACGGTTCTCTGTACAATAAGCTTTCGCTGTTCTTCGAGGCCTAAGCATTGAAAATCACCGGAATACTCGCATTTCGTTATTTTTCAAAAAGCATCCTCCGCCTGTTCCTGCGTAAGTCGCTTTACATCAGTCTGATCCATATCCATACGCTTTGCGTCTGTGTCTGCATTGATGAACTCGTACCACGCATCCTTTTTCTGTAAAGACATAGGGAAATCGCAGTCAATAACGCCGTCCGAACCGAAAAAATCAGCGTATGATGAATACGGATACTCACCGACGGATTTCACCATACCTGCTTTTACGGGATTTTGGAGAATATACCGCATAACGACATAGAAATAAGCCTCATCTTCAACCGGTTCACTCATATACCGATCCTGAAACAGATGTCCGACCCGCACGTATTTTGTATTAAACCATGCAACGTAGCTTGTACCGAATGACTTTAAGGCATTGCTGACGGGTTGTTCCCCTTCTTTAATGAGCAGATGTATATGATTCGGCATAAAGCAATAAGCAAAAAGCTGAAAATTACTTTTATTGCGGGATCTGATAATAAGCTCCAACGCTTTACGGTAATCATACGATTCATTGAATACATTCCGCTTGTTGATTCAGCGGAACATTATGTGATATATTCCGGTTTCAGATTTTTTCTCGCTGCTCGCGGCATATTACCACCCCGCAAATAATATATCATAAGGTCATAGATTTGTCAAACAGAGAACCGTCCCTTGTTTGTACAGGAAAACAGAGCGGATTTTCAAATCCGCTCTGTAATTTTAATTATACCTTAATAGTCTCTTCTGTTTCTTCTGCGATTGTCGTTCATGGGTCTGTGGCGGCGGGGAGCTTCCTCCTGCGCGCCTGCTTCAACCTCTTTGCCTTCGATTTCAACAAGGGCATCTCTTCTTGAAAGATTGATTCTGCCCTGATCGTCAATCTCTGTAACCTTAACGATAACCTCATCGCCGACATTCACGCAATCCTCAACCTATTCCACTCTCTTAACATCGAGCTTTGAAATATGGCACAGACCTTCCTTGCCGGGAGCGATTTCAACAAACGCGCCAAAGGACATAAGTCTTGTAACAACGCCGCGGAAAATGGAACCCACCTCGGGGTCATTTGCGATCGTTTCAACGATTGTAAGTGCACGCTGTGCATCCTCAAGCTCAATAGCGGTGATGAACACTCTGCCGTCTTCCTCAACATCAACCTTGCAGTTGCATTCCGCACAGATTTTCTGTATAACCTTGCCCTGCTTGCCGATAACATCACCGATTTTATCGGGAGAAATCTTGGTGGAGAGCATCTTGGGTGCATACTTGGAGAGCTCTTTTCTCGGCTCGGCAATGCACTTGAGCATAACCTCATCAAGAATATAGCATCTTGCCTTGTAGGTCTTATCAAGAGCTTCCTTAATTATAGCCGGGGTAAGTCCGTGAACCTTGAGATCCATCTGTATGGCGGTGATACCCTTCTTTGTTCCGGCAACCTTGAAGTCCATATCGCCGAAAAAGTCTTCAAGACCCTGAATGTCAACCATGGTCATGAAGCGGTCGCCCTCGGTCACAAGACCGCAGGAAATACCGGCTACGGGAGCCTTTATCGGAACGCCTGCCGCCATGAGTGAAAGGGTGGACGCACAAACAGAACCCTGTGAGGTTGAACCGTTGGAGGAAAGAACCTCGGAAACAAGTCTTATAGTATAGGGAAATTCCTCAACGCTCGGAATAACGGGAAGGAGCGCTCTTTCAGCAAGGGCACCGTGACCGATTTCGCGTCTGCCGGGACCTCTGGAGGGCTTGGTTTCACCAACCGAGTAGGAGGGGAAATTATAGTGATGCATATAACGCTTGCTGTCTTCATTGTCAAGTCCGTCAAGTATCTGCGCGTCGTCAGCAGTACCGAGTGTGGTAACTGTGAGAACCTGCGTCTGACCTCTGGTGAACATGGCGGAGCCGTGCGTTCTGCTGAGAAGGTCAACCTCTGCGTTAAGGGGACGGATGTCGTTGATTCCTCTGCCGTCTACACGCTTACCGTCGTCAAGCAGCCAGCGGCGAACAATATATTTCTGTAATTTATACAGGCAATCGTCAAGCTTTGCGATTTCTTCGGGATAAACCTCGTCAAACTTTTCGTGAACCGCGTCATAGATGGGCTTAAGTCTTTCATCGCGGATTCTCTTGTCGTCAGTGTCAAGAGCGGCTCTTACATCCTCAATGCACATTTCCTTAACGGCATTGTACATTTCCTCGCTCGGGTCGTTGGAAACAAACTCAATTTTCTTTTTGCCGATTTCTTTTGCGATACCCTTGATAAATTCAACGATTTCCTTGTTTACCTCATGGGCATACATGATACCGTTGTACATATCCTCGTTGTTAACCTCGTTCGCGCCTGCTTCTATCATTGCAACAAGGCTGTCAGTGGATGCAACGGTAACAGCCATTTCGCTCTTTGCGCGCTGTTCCTCGGTGGGGTTGATGACATATTCGCCGTCCACAAGACCGACGCTTACGCCGGAAACGGGACCGTCCCACGGAATTTCCGAAATAGCGATGGCACAGGAAACGCCTATCATCGCGGTGATTTCGGGCAGACAGTCCGGGTCAACTGACATAACTGTTGCAACAACGCCCACATCATTTCTCATATCCTTGGGGAAAAGAGGACGGATGGGTCTGTCGATAACGCGGGAGGAAAGTGTCGCCTTTTCACTTGCCTTGCCCTCACGGCGCAGGAAGGAGCCGGGAATTCTGCCTACGGAGTAGAGCTTTTCCTCGAAATCAACGGAGAGCGGGAAAAAGTCTACGCCCTCACGGGGCTTTGCCGCCATAGTCGCGGTGCAGAGAACCTCTGTTTCGCCGTAACGGCAAAGGCAGGAGCCGCCCGCGAGACCTGCCATTTTGCCCGTTTCAATAACGAGGGGTCTGCCGGCAAGTACGGTTTCAAATTTTCTGAATTCTTCAAACATTGCTTTTTACCTCTTTCTTGTAAAATTTTATATATCAAGCGAGGCTGTTTAGCATCAAATTCAGCTTCCGCTCACGGGAGCTCAATTTAATGCTAACGCTTCACCCCGCCCGGTTTGCAGAGAGTTACGAATTAAGAATTAAGAGGTCGTCTCTTAAAAACCTGCTAAACACTCCCCCAAAAAATCCTCCTACTACTCCTCCAATAAGCCCTAAAGCAATAGAACCAGGACCTGCCAATAATCCAAAAGCAAGTCCAA
>JAKSQS010000177.1 GCA_024404055.1 Clostridia bacterium
CAGTGCGCCGCCGGCCGGAACGCTGGTTTTGAGTGCCGCCTGCACACAAACAGAACCGAGCTTTTGCATTTCAAGCTGCAACAGACCTGCCGCAGATTCGGGACGCATGGCTTTGAGCGAATTGGAGCAGACAAGCTCCGCAAGCATTTCACTTTTGTGCGCCGGAGAAAACTTTACCGGCTTCATTTCGTAAAGCTCAACCGGGATGCCTGCGTGTGAAAGCTGCTTTGCCGCCTCAACGCCCGCAAGACCGCCGCCGATAACCTTTACCGCTTTATTTTTATTCATCGTTCTTTTTCTTTCTTTCAGCCTTTTTTGAATAACCGCAGCCCTCCTTCAGGCAGTTGAGCATACCGCCCTTGCCCTTGAAAAGGCTTCCGCCGCACTGCGGACATTTTTCGTCCGTTGGCTTATCCCATGTCATAAAGTCACAGCCGGGCCATTTTTCACAGCCGAAGAAGGTATATCCCCTCTTTGACTTTTTGGAAATGACCTTTCCGCCGCACTTGGGACACACAGCCTCGGTTTCCACAACAAGCGGCTTTGTATTCTTACATTCGGGATAACCGGGACAGGCAAGGAACTTGCCGAATCTGCCCGTTTTTATCACCATCATTCTTCCGCAGTTTTCACAGGGAATATCCGTAATATCCTCCTGAAGCTGTATCTTCACGCCCTGCATCTCACCCTTTACCTTTGTGAGATTTGCGTCAAAATCGTCATAGAAGGTGTGCAGCATTTTGATATAGTCCTCATTGCCCTCACCCACCTTGTCAAGGCTCGTTTCCATCTGCGCGGTGAATTTGACATTCACTATCTTCTGAAATTTTTCCTTTAAAAGCTCCGTCACCGCCGTGCCCAGCTCCGTCGGATAAAGCTGCTTTGATTTTCTCTCTATATATTCACGCTTGGTAATTGTGGAAATAATGGACGCGTATGTGCTGGGTCTGCCGACGCCGTTTTCCTCAAGTGCCTTGATAAGGCTTGCTTCCGTGTATCTTGCGGGGGGCTGTGTAAAGTGCTGATTGCCTGCAAGCTCCTTTAATTTCAGCCTGTCACCCTGCGCAAGTCCCTCGGGCAGCTTGCCGCCGTCCTCATGCTCCGAAACATCATATAAAACGGAAAATCCGTCAAACTTCACCGAATAGCCGGACGCGCTGAACATACAGTACCGGCTGCTGTCGCCGCTTTGCGTACCCTTTATTTCAAGCTTCACCGTGTTCTGCACGCAGGAAGCCATCTGACTTGCCATAAATCTGTTCCAGATAAGCGTGTAAAGCTTAAGCTGCTCCGCCGTGAGTGAGGATGCCGCCTGCTGCGGTGTCAGCGAAACGGTTGTGGGTCTTATCGCCTCATGTCCGTCCTGCGCGTTCGCCCTTGATTTATATATACGGGGCTTTTCGGGCAGGTATTTTTCGCCGTAAACGGAGGTTATAAATTCGCTTGCCGCCTGACGCGCTTCATCGGAAATACGCAGTGAGTCCGTTCTCATATAGGTTATAAGACCCATTGTGCCGTGACCCTGAACATTAACGCCCTCGTAAAGCTCCTGCGCTATCTGCATTGTTCTTTCACTGCGGAAGCCTAACTTGTATGAAGCGTCCTGCTGAAGTGTGGATGTAATGAACGGAGGCAGCGGATTTTTCTTTCTTGTGCCCTTTTTAAGGGAATCCACGGTAAATTCCGCACCGTCAAGCCGCGCCAGATATTCATCCGCCTGCTGTTTGTTTTCAATGCTGACCTTTCCCGTCTCGTCACCCGTAAACGCCGCTTCAAAGGTTTTTCTTGACGGTGTTGTAAACTTTGCGTCAAGGCTCCAGTATTCACGGGGAACGAAAGCTTTTATTTCCTCTTCCCTGTCAACAATCATGCGTACCGTAACGCTCTGAACGCGTCCCGCGGAAAGACCGCGCCTGATTTTCTGCGAAACAAACGGGCTCAGCTTGTAGCCCACAAGGCGGTCAAGTATTCGCCTTGCCTGCTGTGCGTTAACAAGGTCAATATCCACCTTACGCGGATTTGCCATGCCGTTTTTTACGCCTGTTTTTGTAATCTCATTGAAGGTTACCCGGTTATTGTCGTTAAGCGACAGACCCAGTATTGTAGCAAGATGCCACGAAATCGCTTCCCCTTCACGGTCAGGGTCGGTTGCGAGATATACCTTGTCACTTTCGCTTACAGCCTTCTGCAGCTCCTTGACAAGCTTTTCCTTTCCCTTTACTATGCTGTACTTGGGCTCAAAATCATTTTTGACATCCACGCTGAGCCTTGCGGCGGGGAGGTCTCTTATGTGACCGATTGAAGCGACCACATTATAATCCTTGCCGAGATAGCCCTTGAGCGTTTTCGCCTTTGACGGCGACTCGACAATAACAAGCTTTGACATCTATTACCATCCTTTCGGAGCTATCGTTTTAATGAATATATTTACAGAAGAATACAGCGGTTGCCCGCGTCCGTCGCGGCAATCCCGTTGAGCTCAAGCTCTGTCACGGCACTCATTGCCTCCGTCATCGGCAATCCGCTTTTGAGCAGCAGCTCATCCATATCGGTTTTTCCGCCGCACTCTTGCAATATAGTAGATGCTAGAATACTGTGTTGTGTAAGAGTGTCAAGATTATTGTTATTTTTATCTTCTTTTTTAATTTTAGCCGGAGCTTTGCGTGCAGCGTTCAACTGTAAAGCTCCTGCCGAATGTGATAAAATCACATTTTCAAGCGGTGCGCGCAGGATATATGCGTAATCGTTAAGCAATCTGTCACATCCGGCACTGCCGGCTGCGGCAAACACAGGCTTGCCCGCTTTTCTGAATTGAGAAGCAACAAAAAGGGAATTGCCTTTTTCGTCTGTCTGCGTAATAATCGCCGCGTCGCAAAGCCGGCTTGCAAGTCTGTTTCTCATATGAAAATAAACAGGCGACGGCTTTTCAAGCGGAGCAAAGGTGCTTACCACCGCACCCATATCGGCAACGCACAGCGAAAGCCGCCTGTTTGCCGAAGTGCCCAGACCGCCCGCAAGTGCCATACACACACTTCCGTAGGTCAGTGCATACTTTATCGCCGCCGCGTCACAGCCCGGAGTATCAAAGGATAAGACCTTTCTGCCGCTTTCGTGCACCGCATCCGCCGCTTTTTCGCAGGCTGTTTCTCCGCCTTCATTGATTTTTCTCGTTCCCGAAACACATATAAGTCCGTCAAGCGCCATCGGATTGCCGGAAACAAACAGCACGCCCGGTGAGTCGTCAAACATTTTCAGACCGGCAGGATAAGCTTCATCGTTTTCGGTGATTATCTGCCAGTCATTTTCTTCACACTGCCGTATAATTTTTTCGATATATTCCCCGTTTATGCGTTTCATCCTTGCAAGAGCTTTTTCCGAGATATGGGGACAGAAACACCACTCGTCCTCCCCGGCTTCAAAAACATTCTTTTCGCCGCCGAAAAAGCTCACAATATCTTTTCTGCTTCCGCTTTCCGCGGTGAGGTGCACAAACAGGCTGTATAGGATACCGTCCAATTAAGTTCTCCTGATTATTTCCCACATGATTACGGCTGCCGCCGCCGAAGCGTTCAGAGACTCTGCCCTGCCCTTCATAGGTATGGTTACGGGCAGACAAATATTCGCCGTCTCCCGTGTTACGCCGTTCGCCTCGTTTCCGATAACGGTAATACTTGAAAAGCCGAACTCCACGGTGCGAATATCCTGCGCTGCCGCGTCCGGCACGGCGGCAAAAACGCCGGTTCCTTTTTTCTTCAACCGGGAAAGCAATCCAGGCAGGTCGTCCGTTATAAGCAGCGGAAGGCGCAGCAGACTGCCCATGGCGGCACGCTGCGACTTCGGATTATATATATCACAGCAGCCCGAAAGCACCGCACCCTTTATGCCCAAAGCCTCCGCAGTGCGGCATACCGCGCCTAAATTTGCCGGGTCCTGAATATTTTCAAGTGCGATAAAGCATCCGCCGGACACAATATCATCCTCCGTCAGCTTCATACCCGGCTTTTCGCACACGCAGAACACACCCTGCGAGCTTTGCGTCTGTGCAAGCCTCGAGGCAATATCCTGCCTGATTTCATAGCTGCTTTCCGCCTTTTGCGTTATCAGCTCAAAGCGGCTGTGCTGTGCGGCATCCGCCGTGTAAAACAGGTTGATTATTCTTATGCCGGACAACGCGGCGTCATGGCAGAGCCTCAGACCCTCAAGGAAAAACAGGCCGGTCTGTTTTCTCTCCTTTGAGGATGCGGCAAGCTGTACCGCCTGTTTTATTTTCTCATTATTTTTACTTTCAATTACCATATAGCAAAAAAATAAAAACAGGGCTGCCTCACCTTAACGCAAGCGCGCCGAATGCGGCAGTCCCATAATTTCCGATTATTAAAGAGCTGCTTTAGCCTGCTCAACAAGAGCGGTAAAAGCTGCGGGGTCAGCGATGGCAATCTCTGAGAGCATCTTTCTGTTGAGGGTGATGCCTGCCTTCTTGAGACCGTTGATGAATGTTGAATAATTCATGCCGTTTGCCTTGCAAGCCGCTGAAATTCTGGTTATCCACAGACGGCGGAAATCACGCTTTTTCTGCTTTCTGCCGATATAAGCGTAGTTGCCGCTCTTCATAACCGCCTGCTTTGCGGTCTTGAAGAGGCTGTGCTTTGAGCCGTAATAGCCCTTTGCCATTTTAAGAACTTTATTTCTTCTCTTGCGAGTCATCATTGCGCCTTTAATACGAGCCATGATAAATTTCCTCCGTTAAATCGCTTTTTTTGTTTGACATTTGCATGTTACTTGGATTTGATAATCGCCAGTTACTTGCATTCTTGGTATTTCATTACAATTTATACATCTTAATTCATAGGCTTTAGGGTCGTCTTTAACTCTTTCTAATATTTCAGGACGATCA
>JAKSQS010000178.1 GCA_024404055.1 Clostridia bacterium
TACTTGACAGAAGCACTGATATACAGAAAATAAAAGAGCTCGGTATAAGCAGAGTGTACGAAACAAACAGTCTGCATCTGCCGTTTGAGCAAATTTTACCGACCTGCAAAACAGATTTATATAATACAGTTAAAAATATTATTTTGGATTAATATAAAAATTACTTGCTTTTTTTGTTTAAAGCTCGTAAAATATTAAATAAATAATTTTAAGGAGTTGTTTAAAATGAGCGAAATCAAGAGACTCCGTTACTTCGCCGCAGGCGAATGGAAAGAGTCAAAGACAGACAAATATATGCCTGTGTTCGACAGCAGCACGGGCGAACAGATAGCGGAAACCCCCTGCTGCACTGCTGAGGAAGTGGAAGAGGCTATTCAGGCTGCAAAGGCCGCATTTCCCGCATGGGCAAATACGCCCGTTATTAAGCGTTCACAGGTAATCTACAAGTTCCGTGACCTCGTTATTGAACATATGGATGAGCTTACGAACATCTGCGCAACTGAGCACGGCAAAATTCTTTCGGAATCAAAAGGCGATATTCTCAAGGTTAAGGAACCTGTTGAGCTTGCGTGCAGTGCACCGTCACTTACAATGGGTGAAGCGATGAGAGACTGCTCAAGCGGATATGACACAGTGCTTTATAACGAGCCGGTCGGTGTTTTCGCCGGAATTGTACCGTTTAATTTCCCGGGAATGATTCCGTTCGGCTGGATGGTTCCCGTATGCATTGCCTGCGGCAACACCATCGTATTAAAGCTTGCTTCCATGACGCCCATGACAGCAATGAGACTTAACGAGCTTCTTACAGAAGCAGGCGTTCCGGCAGGTGTTGTAAATCTTGTGACCTGCTCGCGCACAGAGGCTGAAATATTCCTTACGCACCCCGATATTAAAGGCATAACCTTTGTAGGAACAACGAAGGTCGGTCTTCATATTTATTCAACAGCTGCATCAACAGGTAAGCGCGTGCAGTGCCTTTGCGAAGCGAAAAACCATGCTCTTGTGTTGGAGGATGCCGCGCTTGAGCGTTCCGCAAGAGGAATCATCAATTCCGCATTCGGCTGCGCCGGTGAGCGCTGTATGGCTCTGCCCGTTGTTGTTGCACAGGAAAGCATAGCTGACAAGCTGGTTGCTCTTATCAAAAAATATGCCATGGAGCTTAAAGTAGGTCCTGCGTATGACCCGGAATCCACCCTCGGTCCCGTTGTATCTGCCGCACACAAGCAGAAGGTTACAGATTGGATAAACAAGGGCATTGAAGAGGGCGCAACGGTTGTTCTTGACGGACGCGATATTGTTGTTGAAGGCCATGAAAACGGTTATTATCTCGGACCGACAATTCTTGATAATGTTACGGAAGAAATGACTGTCGGTACAAATGAGATTTTCGGACCCGTTCTCTGCATAAAGAGAGTAAAGAATTTTGAAGAGGGTCTTGCACTTATGAACCGTAATCCCTTTGCAAACGGCTCAGTTATCTTTACACAGAGCGGTTATTACGCAAGAGAATTTGCCAAGAGAACCGACGGCGGTATGGTCGGCGTAAATGTCGGCATTCCGGTTCCCGTTGGCTTCTTCCCGTTCACAGGACATAAGAAATCCTTCTTCGGTGATTTACACTGTCTCGGAAAACAGGCATTCAAGTTCTACACCGAAACCAAGGCTGTTACAACACGCTGGTTTGATGAAGAAGAAATGAAGGCAACAAAGGTTGACACATGGGACGGTTCAGTAGGCGGCTGATAATTAAATCCGGGGCTTTCGTTTCTTGCGTCAGCCCCGGTTTTTCAATGATTCAGCTTTACCACTAATGTAAAAACATTGTTTTCACATTTTGCAATCATTTCACCGCCGTATTTTTCGGCGGTGCTTTTTATGCTCTTTAAACCGATTCCGTGATTTCCGGCATCAGGTTTATCTGAAATGTACAATCCGTTGCCGCTTTTCTGCGGAGCATATGCTACCGGGTTTGTGATGGAAAACAGTAAAAATTCTCCGTCTGTCACCCTTACTTGAATATAACGCTCTTTTTCGTCTTCGATTTTTTCACAGGCTTCAACAGCGTTATCAATCGCGTTGGCAAGTATTATACATATATCCATTGTACCGACACTGCAATTACTCAAATCGCAAATATCATATTGCATATGAACCGTCTTTTTCTGTGCAATGTACAGCTTTTCATTGAGAATGGCATCAATAGCGGAATTGTTGCATACCGCGATATAGGTCGAGTCTTCAACTGTATCATTCATTGCGTTGAGATATTTTCTTAAGCCTTCATAATCCTCACTGTTGAGAAGTCCGTACATACCGGCAATGTGATTTTTCAGGTCATGGCGTATTTCACGGGTACGGTTGTAGGCGACCTCCATCCTTTTTACAGACTGCTCCTGCAAAGCAATCTGTAATTTCAAATCCTTTGTATTTTCTGCGATATTAAGCTGACGGCGAAATTTTGAAAAAAGAGTAAATGTAAGCGCGGTGATAAAAAGCAAGCCTCCGGTTGAAATATAAATATATGAATTTATCTCCTCGTTCGGCGGCAGCATTTCAATATAATATTCATAAACCGTGAGGGTTGCAAGTGCCGTAAGCGGTACGCTTAAAAGCATCAGCCATTCAAAAATATTTATATTGCCTGTTTTTTTACGCAGAAAAATACTTAACAGAATAACAAAAATAAACATCAGGAGATACGGCATTTCAAGCGTCAGCACTCTGAAAAAGAAGCTTTCGGTTGATAAAGTAATATTCGTTGAAATCCAGTTAAGCGCAAATACCGAAAGAAGCTGTGTAATTGAAAGTAACAGTGAAAAAATGACAAGAAATATCACTCTTTCCCTTAATTTCCCCGTAAAAAGAGTAAGAGAAAGCACAATAATTATGCCTATTTCGGTAAAGGTTTTCAGACTGCCGAGATAACCCGTTTCCTGCAAAACAACAATAATCCCTGTTGATAAAGCATATGCCAGCCAGTATATATAACCTTTAAAGCTTTTTCTTTCAAAAAATCTCGATAAAAGAATAAAAGCAAATATCATTTCAAGTCCCGAAGTCAGAATCTTGATTATATTAAAAAGAATTGTTTCAAACATAGCTCACCTTAAAGACCACAAATATGCTTCCTTTGCTTTTTTCAGCTTGCTTTTGCTTATCGGAAGCTCTTTTCCGTTTTGCAGTGTCAGCGTCAGTCCGCTGATATTCTTTATCCGTTTTGCATTGACAAGAAAGCTTTGATGTATTCTGACAAAATCAGAATCCTTCAGCTTGTCCTCGACAGATGAAAGCTTATCATAAAAAGACACTTCATCATTTTCGGTATAAACTTTTATAATTCTGCGTTCGCTTTCAAAGTACAGAATATCCTGAAGCTCAAAGCAATAATCCTCTCTGTCACATTTGAAGGCAAAAACAGGTCTGTTTTCGGCTTTAAGCTCTTGAACACAATCTCTCAATATCCTTTCAAAAGAGGTCTTAAGCTCATTTTTCAGAATATACCGAAACGCCTTAACTTCATATCCGCGAAAAACATACTCAATACTTGAGGTGATAAAAACAATAAGTGACTTTGAACCGAGACGGCGTATTTCCTTTGCGGCAGACATACCGTTGAGGTTCTTCATTTTTATATCAAGCAGTACAATATCAAAGTCCTCTTTTTTCTGTTCGTAATGTGAAACAAGAGAATCACCGTCGTAAAACTCCGTAACACAAGCGTCAATGTCGTGATCGGCAAACCAGTCAAGAGAAAAGCTGTGCAGATATTCGCACATTTCTTTTTCGTCATCGCATACAGCAAGCTTTATCATTACTTTTCCTCCGGCAAGTCAATGCACTGCATAAATTCTTCAACCGCTTTTTCATCACCTGATATGCTTCCCTGCGCCATTTCTCCTCTTCCGCCGCCTCTGCCGGAAAAAGCTGCATTTAACGCTTTACAGACGGGGGAAATATCTTTTCCTGGTGTAAAGACAACATATTTTGTTATTTTGCCGTTTTCTTTTCCGAAAACAGCAGCCAGGGAATGCGCTTTCAATGCAAGGCAGTTCATAAATTCACGCAGAATGTTTGTGTCTGTACAATCCTCAAACGCAATTATCCTGTCCTGAGCAGTATAGCTCTCCGCTTTATATTTAAGTATTTCAAGCGTCAGTTTTTTGTTTTCATATTCGATATTCGCTTTTTCGCGCATAAGTCTTTCAACCGCACTTGCTGTTTCAAGCTCCTTGACACATAAAAGAGCTCCTACCTTTCTGTTTTCGGCAAGCTTTTTCTGTATATCGTCAATTGCTCTTTCACCGCATAAAACGCTGAGCCTTGTACCGCCGCGGTGACTTTCCGCGTTAGTTATACGAATAATACCGGCTTCGCCCGTCATATTAAGGTGAGGAGCACAGCACGCACAGCAGTCAACGCCTTCAATGGTGACAATTCTTATCTGCCCGTCAATTTCCTTTTTACTTCTGTAATCAAGCCTTTTCAGCTCTTCGTCAGAGGGAAAACTGATAATAACCTTTCTGTTTTCTCTTACAGCTTTATTCGCTTCACTTTCAAGCTGTTCCACCTGCTGCTTTGAAAGAGGCGTATTGAGGTCAACTGTTACAACATCTTCTCCGAGATGAAAGCCTACATTTTCACTGCCGAAAAGACGGTGGGCGGTGCCGGAGAGAATATGCTCGCCGGTATGCTGCTGCATATCGGAAATTCTTTTTTTTAAGTCGATTTTACCGCAAATTTCATCACCGGCAACAGCTTTAAAATCCGCAAGCTCATGTATGACGGTTTCACCCTCTATTCTGATGTGTTCAACCGTGAACCCGTC
>JAKSQS010000179.1 GCA_024404055.1 Clostridia bacterium
ACGGCAATAACTGAAACCGAAAGAAGAAGAAAAATCCAGCAGGAATATAACATAGAGCACGGAATTATTCCGAAAACCATAAAAAAGGATGTCAGAGACATTATAGAAATTACAAGCCGCGACGATGACGAAAGCAAAGAAAAGCATATGTCACGCGGTGAGCGCGAGCAGCTTATAAGACGGCTGACGGCAGAAATGAAGCAGGCGGCAACAATTCTTGAATTTGAACACGCCGCATATCTAAGAGACAGAATAAACAAACTGAAATCTATGAAATAAGGAACTGAAAATGGCACAGAAATATATAACCGTAAAGGGTGCAAAAGAGCACAATTTAAAAAATGTGGATTTGCGTATACCGAGAGACAGCCTTGTTGTCTTCACGGGTCTTTCGGGCTCGGGAAAATCAACTCTTGCATTTGACACCATATATGCAGAGGGTCAGCGCAGATATGTTGAAAGTCTTTCATCATATGCGCGGCAGTTTTTGGGACAGATGGACAAGCCTGATGTTGAATACATTGACGGTCTCTCCCCTGCTATCTCCATTGAACAAAAAACAACATCGCGAAATCCGCGTTCAACCGTAGGAACGGTAACGGAAATTTATGATTATATGCGTCTTTTGTTTGCGCGCATTGGTATTCCGCACTGCCCTGTGTGCGGCAGAGAGATAAGACAGCAGCCCGTTGACAGCATTGTCGCGCAGATTATGGCAATGCCGCAGGGAACAAAAATACAGCTTCTTGCGCCGATAGTCAGAGGAAGAAAAGGCGAATATGTTAAAGAGCTTGATTCGATAAAGCGCAGCGGCTATGTCAGAGTCCGCATTGATTCTATAATTTATGACCTTTCCGAGCAGATTAAAATAGACAAAAATAAAAAACACACCATAGAAGTTGTCGTTGACAGACTTGTTATTAAGGAAGGCATCGAATCACGCCTTACCGATTCGGTAGAAACAGCCTGTTCACTATCCGACGGCATATTGAATGTTGTAACATCGGACGGAGCAGAAACGCTTTTTTCACAGAATTACGCCTGTCCGGAGCACGGAGTGAGCATTGAGGAGCTTACTCCGAGAATGTTTTCGTTTAACAACCCTTACGGTGCCTGTCCGAAATGCTCCGGTCTCGGAACATATATGGAAATCGACCCTAATCTTGTTATCAAGGACAAAACACTTTCGCTGCGTCAGGGTGCAATAAAGGTCAGCGGCTGGTCTTTTTCGGACGGCTCAACAATCGCTTCAATGTATTTTAACGCCTTAGGCAAAAAATACGGCTTTACGCTCGATACGCCTGTTTGTGAAATGTCCGAAAAAGCGATTCATGCAATTCTTTACGGCACTGACGGCGAAAAGCTTTCAATGCAGCGTCCGACTTCCTTCGGCGGCGGAGTATATAACACTGACTTTGAAGGCATAATCAACAATATGAACAGACGCTATGAGGAAACGACGAGCGACTATTCAAGGGCTGATATTGAACAGTATATGACTTCACTTGAATGTCCCGAATGTCACGGCAGCAGACTGAAAAAAGAGGCGCTCGGAGTTACCGTCGGAGGAAAAAATATCAGCGAGCTGTGCGCCCTGTCAGTTGATGAGCTGCTTGATTTTTTTAATTCTCTGAGTGATATTTTAACGCAAAGAGAAATGACGATAGCGCAGTTAATAATTAAAGAAATCGTTTCCCGTCTCGGCTTTCTTAAAAGCGTGGGATTGAGTTATCTGTCACTTTCTCGAAACGCAGGCACTCTTTCAGGCGGCGAAAGTCAGCGAATCAGACTTGCCACGCAAATAGGTTCATCCCTTGTCGGCGTATTGTATATTCTTGATGAGCCGAGCATAGGTCTTCATCAGCGCGATAACGCAAAGCTGCTTGAAACGCTTACAAAGCTGCGTGACCTGGGAAATACGCACACTCTTGTTGAGCATGACGATGAAACCATGAGAAATGCTGATTATATTGTTGATATTGGTCCGGGAGCAGGTATACACGGCGGAGAAATTGTTGCGGCAGGTACTGTTGAAGAAATAATCGCAAACAAAAATTCTCTTACAGGTCAGTATCTGAGCGGAGAAAAATTTATTCCCGTACCCGAAAAAAGAAGAAGCGGAAACGGTAAATTCCTTGAGGTTAAAGGCGCGTTTAAAAACAATCTTAAAAATATAGATGTAAAAATTCCTCTCGGTGAGCTTGTATGTATAACGGGCGTTTCCGGCTCGGGCAAGTCTTCACTTGTCAATGATGTAATTTATACGCATCTTGAAAATGTTCTTAACCGCGCTAAGAAAACGGCAGACGGCTTCAAAAAAATATACGGAACGGAAAATTTAGATAAGGTGATATGCATAGACCAGTCACCAATCGGGCGTTCTCCGCGTTCCAATCCGGCTACCTATACCGGGGTATTCAATGATATAAGAGAGCTGTTTGCATCAACACAGGATGCAAAATACAGAGGCTATAACGCCGGAAGATTTTCTTTTAATGTCAAGGGCGGACGGTGTGAGGCTTGTCAGGGCGACGGTATAGTAAAAATCGAAAGGCAGTGTCTAGCCGATGTATATGTTCCGTGCGAGGTATGTAAAGGAAAAAGATACAACAGTGAAACGCTTGCGGTAAAATATAAAGGAAAATCAATTCACGATGTGCTTGAAATGACTATTGAGGAGGGCTTATATTTCTTTGAAAATGTACCGAAAATCAAGCGCAAGCTTAAAACTCTGTGTGATGTCGGACTCGGTTATGTAAAAATCGGACAGCCTGCCACCACCCTTTCAGGCGGCGAGGCGCAAAGAATGAAGCTTTCGGGAGAGCTTTCAAAAACAGGTACGGGCAAAACCGTATATATTTTGGATGAACCGACTACCGGCTTGCACACTGCGGATGTTCACCGTCTTATCAATGTTTTGCAGACGCTTGCCGATAAAGGAAACACCGTTATAGTTATAGAGCACAATCTTGATGTTATCAAAAATGCCGACTATATTATCGACCTTGGTCCCGAAGGAGGCGACGGCGGCGGAAATGTTGTTGTTTGCGGCACACCCGAACAGGTCGCAGCGTGCGAAAAATCATATACGGGTCAATATCTCAAAAAAATAATTAAATAAAAAATATTTTGCTGTCAATACTAATCTTATCATAAACTGGAGGACTGATTTTATGACAAAGGTTGCGTTATTTGACAGCAAAAATTATGACTTGCCGGGATTTGAAAAATATGCCCCGGAAAAAGATATAGAGATAAAATATTTTGAGGCAAAGCTGTGCGAGGACACGGCGGAGCTTGCAAAGGGCTTTGACTGTGTATGTGTTTTTGTAAATGATGAGCTGGACGCGGCAACAGTCGAAAAGCTTTATTCATACGGAATCAGGCTTATTGCCTTGCGTTGTGCCGGCTTCAATAACATAGATACACGGGCGGCATATAAAAAAATACACATTGTACGCGTTCCCGCATATTCGCCACAGGCGGTTGCCGAGCACGCAATGGCAATGCTGCTTACCTCCGTCAGAAGAATACACAAGGCATACAACAGAACGAGAGACTTTAATTTCAGCCTTTCCGGCTTTACGGGCTTTGAGCTCAAAGACAAAACCGTAGGCGTAATCGGTACGGGTAAAATCGGTATGCAGTTTATTGAAATATGCCGCGGCTTTAAAATGAATGTAATTGCATACGACCCTTTTCCGAATAATAAAAACGGAATTAATTATGTCAGTCTTGACGAGCTTTTCACTTCTTCCGATATAATTTCACTTCACTGTCCGCTTACTGCCGAAACAGAAAAAATAATAAACGAAAACTCCATTTCAAAAATGAAAAAGGGTGTAATCATTCTTAACACCTCAAGGGGTGCGCTTATCAATTCCGCGGCACTGATAGACGGCATAAAAGACAAAAAGATCGGAGCCGCCTGTCTTGATGTTTATGAAGAGGAGTCCGACATATTTTTCGAGGATAAATCCGGGCATATAATGCTTGACGACAATCTTGCAAGGCTGCTTTCCATGCCAAATGTGCTTGTCACCTCACATCAGGCATTTTTAACTGAAGAAGCACTTGACAGTATAGCCTGTACAACGGTAAATAATATAAATTCCTTTTTTAAAAACGGAAAATGTGAAAACGAAATCTGTTATCACTGCGAAAAGCTCGGCAAATGCACAAAGGAAAGAGAGGAAAAATGCTTTTAAAAACGGTGGAGGGATAACCCTCCACCGAAACCGTTGATACATTTTGTAAGTAATAAAATCCTGTTTCGATATCTGCGTTCTTTACATAGTAATAGCAATCTGACAGCAGCGGCAAAACTTTTCTTTTAACATTATTTATCTGACTTAACGGTACTGGGAACCCGTTCTGACACTCTTAAAAACGGAAAAGATTTCCGAACCATTCAATAATCTTTTGGAAGAACGCCCGGATTTTTTCAAGTACGGTCTCCGGTTTCTGAATACCAAGCCGCGGTATGCTTTCCGTTTTTATATCCGTAAAGACTAAGCCTTCATACGAAACGGTTGCTGTAATTGTGAGAATCCCCTCAGCTTCCGGAGTAGGCTCAAGGGTAACCGTGAGCTCTGTTGAGCACTCAGCCGTTTCTGTATGACCGCAGGAGCAGACAACCTCAGCTTCGCACTCGTAGCCGTTCCAGTTAAACCGGGCGGAAGTATAGCCGTGCGGCAACTTCGGAATTTCTGTATAGGTCGTGTAATCGCACCTTGAACAGGTCTGATACGCCTCCCAGCCGGATTCGGTGCAGGTAGCAGCCTT
>JAKSQS010000018.1 GCA_024404055.1 Clostridia bacterium
GTCGTCACCACGAACCTTATCAGCTCCGAAGAAGGCGGTTTCAACACCGTCCTTGCCGATTTCGGGATGTGCCTCAAAGAAAGCCTCTGCACCGCGAAGGCCTGCTTCCTCACCGCCTGTAAGCAGTGCGATAACCTCTGTATTTTTAAAGCGGATATTGTTATCGGAAAGGAATTTAAGAACGGAGGATGCAACCATGCTGCCCGAAAGGTCATCGCTTGCACCGTCAACATATCTCTTGTTATTTGTGAAGAAATACAGCGCAATGTTTGCGGGGAGGAAAGCAAGCTGTGCAAGCGCAAGCTTCTTCGCCGCAGAGGCTGACACCTTTGCCATCAATCCTGATGCTACAAGGTCATAAAGAAGACCTGCAACGGCATAACCGGCAACGGTAACAACGCCCTTGCTGCCGAGCTTATATGTATATGTCCATTCCGGTGCGGAATCGGTATGTCCTGAAACAATAACTCTTCTCTTGGTTTCTTCTTCGGCCTTTCTGACTGCAATAACATTACCGGATTCTTTTTTCTTAAACAGCGGGTCAAGCGGCTTTTTATAAAGAGCAAATTCACCGACTACGCCGGCAAGCGCAGTGCCGATAAGTCCGTAAGAAGCGGCGGTAAAAGCTTTTTTGCCTGTAATCAGTCTGCCGAAATTTGCGGCTGTCGCACCCAAAAGACAAGTACCCGCAATGGGAACAAATGCCATAAATGCCTCTGGATGAACATCAAAGGTTTCTCTTGTTACACTGTCGGCAAAATTTTTAAGTACATCAACAAGATGTTCCTGTGCCTTCTTTTCGCCGTCTTCGCCGCACGGTCTCGGACCGATTGTTTCACAGATATTTCTGATTTCTCCTACCGAAAACGCGGCACAGCTCTTTACCTGTTCACCTGCGTTTTTAACTAAATCTTTAAAATTCATAGTTAAGCCCTTTCTTTTTTTTTAATATTTTATCACAAAAAAATTCTGTTTACAATATAATTCGCTAAATTATATTTCATATTCTGTAACAAGCGTTTCATGCGGTTCTCCGTCATACGGGAAAATAACGGTTTTGAACTCCTGCGGCTTCCATGTCGCAGCATATTTTTTGCCGAAAGCCGTAAAATCAATATCTGCCGCGGTTTCTTTTCCTGCACACTCATAAGCCCTTATGACAATTCCGTTTCCGTCTTCGCTTTCCTTAACCGCTTCAACGATAATATTGTCCCTGCTGACATTTAAGCCGGAGCAGACCGGTTCAAGTGTGCCGCGGTGATGTGTTTCATTATAAATCCGGCACGGCATATTCATCAGTGCCGCCGCCTTAACGGTTTCAGTGAAATCACCGGTAACGGGAGCAATTGCATACTGAAACTCCTGCATACCGTAATCAAGATAAGACATTTCAGCATCCCTGCTTTTCTGTCCGTAATGGTCAAGATATGCACAGCTTCTTGCGGCTATGAAACGCAGCTCATTGCCTTTAAGACAGAATGAATATTTTCCGTCGTTAATTATTGAAAAAGCTGCATCCTCCCCTTTTACGGCGCACCATCTCTGACATGGCTCCTCAAGTCCGTCTGCCTCTTTTTCAATGAAGCCGAACGGCATTGAATAAACCGCCTTCGGCTTGACGGCGTTCACCGGGAAACAGAGCTTACATATTTTATGCTTCTCACGAAAATCAAGCTTTGTCTTTACATAAAGTCTGCTGTCGCCTTTATAAAGAGAGAAATACTGTATTATTTCGGAATTATTATAATGAGAAGTAACCTTAACCGTGGAGCGAACAGGACCGTTTTCAATTACTTCGAGCTCCGGGGATGAAAACTCACCGACATAAATATTATAATCAAAGACCATATGTCCCCATGTGTCGTTCTTTTCGTCCTCGCATATTATGGCTTTTGCCATTTCCCCTGCCGCGTATTCTTTACCCGTAGCTTTATCCTTAAAGGAACATATACAGCCCGTATTCTTATTGAAAAGAATTTTCACCTTGCTGTTTTCAAGCAGGTTTTCTTCAACGGTAAATTCATTTTCCGTTTTTTCGGGTATATAATTCTGTTCATCCTTAAAAATATAATATACAGCCCAGCCGTATGCCGGTATCTGTGCTTCAAACATACATTTTTTATAGTGGTCACCGTCTGTATACGGAGCTCTGACAATCTGGAACGGTACATCATTGTCGTTGCTGTCTGTCACACCGGAGACCCAACCCATTCCGAACGAAACATATGTCTTTACCGGGAAGGAATGGGGATTAAACACGACCATGGGAGAGCCCTCCCCCTGCCTTGTCCAAAGTCTGTCACGCATAACACTGTCTTTTTCAAAAAACTTTGTTGTGTTAATTCTCCATGATATTCTTTCCGCCGCATAGCTTCCTGTTTCAAGTGCGGCAGTCTGTGCCATACCGAAAGCATTATATGCGTCCTTATAAGCCGGTTTTATCGAACAGCCGGCAAGAATGTCGTGAAACTGATTGAACATCACCCGTTCCCACGCTTCACCAATGCGTTTTTGACAGGTTTTGCCGCCCGTAACAAGCGCGGACAATACGGCAGTTTTTTCGGCATAAACAAGCTCTTCTTCTGTCTGCCGGTTCATTTTTTTGATTTTTGAATTTGCGCTGTAACAGCCGCTTGCGTGATGCTGTAAATCTCCCGAATAAACCGGGATTTCATTTTTCTTTGATTCAGCAGAAACATATGTAAAATATTCATCGGGACTTGAATAAGACACATTATCATTTTGTTTTATCAGCTCATCCGCCTGCGCAAGATGCTCGCGTGCAGGTCCGCCGCCATGGTTGCCTATTCCGTAAAACAGCATTTGCGGCTGTGATTTCTGAGAAAGCATTTTCAGCTTGTCCGCAAGGTGATTTCCCGTATATCCGCCCTCCCTGTCCGGGATTCTGAACGAAAGCACCTCGCTTCCGTCCGGGCTGCGCCAGAAATGCAGATTTTCTTCAAACGGATATGCTTTTTCTCCGTCATCCCTGGGTCTCATATAAACATAATTATCTATGCCGCTTTTTTTGAAAAGCTGCGGCAGCATACCGTTATGACCGAACGAATCAACATTATAACCCGACTTAACAGTAAAGCCGAAATTGTCTTTAAAAAAACGCTGTGAATAAAGCATATGACGGCAGAATGATTCTCCCGACGGAATATTGCAGTCCGGCTGAACCCACATTCCGCCTGTTACGCTCCATTTGCCTGCTTTGATTTTATCTTTAATTTCTTCAAAAAGCTCCGGCTCACTCTCTTTAACCCATTTATAGTAAGATGCGCAGGCACTTGTAAATACATAATCTTTGTTTTCTTCCATACGGTCGAGAGCGGAGCGGTATGTTGATTTGACAAGCGCAAGACCCTCCGGCACGCACCACTGCCACACCGGATCAAGATGTGCATTGCCGATAAGAAAATACTTTTTTTCCATAATATTGCAAAAATCCTTTCAATTTCGTAAATACGGTGTAAAAAATTATAAAACAGTCGTAAAATAAAGTCAATACAAATTGACAACAAAAAAGATTTATGATAAAGTTACAAGGTATAAGCAATATAAGTGTTTTTATCGGAATGTTTAAATTCGGCGGTGATTTAATTTGAAAGAAAAGCTCAGTAAATATGTCAGAGCGGGTGCACCGGAAACAAAGAAATTCGATATGGATAAGCCGATGATAAAGCAGCGTCCCGGAGCGGGACCGTTTATTTGGGGATTTTCATATCTTCGTATGTTCAATCATCTCGGTCATATCAACAAGGTAAACATGGAAGGGATAAAGCCTCCGTATATTCTCATTTGCAACCACAACGCATTTTTTGACTTTTATATAATGGAAGCGGCAATTGCACCGTACAGAGGAATTTTCCCTGCCGCAGTTGATGATTATATAGGCAGAGAGCGCGGCTTAAGGCTTTTAGGCACAGTGCCGAAAAGAAAATTTACAGCCGATGTTCTGACAATCAAGCAATGCCATCAGGCACTTAAAATGGGACAGATTTTCGGCATATACGCAGAGGCGAAATATTCCCTGTGCGGTGTTACCGAGGTAATTCCCGACACGGTGGGTCAGCTTGCCCGTTTCTGCAAGGTTCCCGTTGTTGTTTTCACCTGCAGCGGTCACCATCTTCACGATCCGTTTTGGGGCGACCACAGGAAGAGATGGGTAAAGCATATTGAGGCAACAATGACTCTCGCGTTTAAGCCCGAGGAGCTGAAATATGTTACAAGTGAACAGATTAACGAAAGAATCCGCGAATTGCTTAATAATGACGATTTCAAATGGCAAAACGAAAAGAAGGTCAGAGTAACCTATTCAAAGCGTGCCGAAGGTCTTCACAAGGTTTTATATAAGTGCCCCAATTGCGGCGCGGAATATAAAACAGAATCAAAGGACGCGACTGTTTTCTGTAAAGAATGCGGCAAATCATGGTATCTGAACAAATACGGGGCACTTGAAGCCGTTGACGGCAATACCGAATTTCAATATGTTACCGATTGGTATGCATGGGAAAGGGAAGAGGTTAAAAAAGAGGTTCAGGCAGGCACTTATCATTTTGAATGTGACTGCCATGTTAATGACCTGCCTAACTCAAAGGGCTTTGTCAGAATCGGAAACGGTCATTTTGTGCATGATATGAACGGTCTTCATGTTAAGGGTGTAAGAGACTATGACGGTGAAGAATTTGAAATGAAAATTGATGCCGCACAGCAATATGCCCTCCATGTTGAATACGCTTACCGGTTCGGCAACCATGAGGATTGTATTGACCTTAACACATTAACCGATACATGGTATGTTTTCCCGGAAAACTGCGAATTTTCTCTTACAAAAATTTCTCTTGCAACAGAAGAAATATACAATGAAATCTGGCGCAGAAGGAATACGGAAAGGCAAAAATTCAAGAAAAATAAAAAATAAAAACGGGTCTGTCACATTTAGATGCAGAATGTGACAGACCCTAATTTATATATTATCTTTATCGCGGTACATACGGATGAATATAGCCTGGGTCCAGCCCTGGTCAGCATTGCCGAGCCCTTCACCTGTTTTTGAATTGAACAGCTCATGAAGCTTTCCGTCTTCAAGCAGCATATTATAAATACGGTTAAACGCCTCTTTATATTCAGCTTTAAAGCCGTATTTTTTAAGTATTTCAAGCATAAGCCATGCAATGGGCGGCCATGTCGGTCCGCGCCACCAGCCGCCGGCTTCATAAGCCTTTTCGTTATACGCAACGCTCGGAAACGGTATCCGTGAGAAGAAACGGCTTTCATCAAGAAGATGATTTTTTATCATATTGTCGGCTTTTTCCTTTTCAATGCCTACACCCGCCCATAACGGAATAAAACAGGAGCTTGTTTGTATTTTCACCTTTTCTCCGTTACTGACAAGAGCATCGTAAAAAAGATTATCTTCTTCACTGTAAAGGTGCTTTATCATATTTTCGGAAAGGCTTTGAGCTTTTTTGTTCCAGTAATCGGCTTTGTCAGCGAAGCCGAGCTCAAAAGCAAAAAACGCAGCGACCTTCATCTGATTTAACAGATAACTGTTCATGTCAACGGCAAGAACCACTCTGCCGTCAAACCTCGGTGAATTATCCTGACCCGTTTCAAGTCCGTCATCACAGTAAATCAAGCCGTAACGGGTTATTCTGTCGTTCAACCACCATTCATTGTTCTTTGCGATTGAAAAAAATATTTTTTCGGCAAAAGCTTTTTTGCATTCTCCGTCAGGCAGAATATTATAAATTCTTTTGGCTGCCCAGCCGACAAGTGCAGGCTGTGTATCAAGCGGACGGTGCCAGGTTGAACACATGAACTGCGGATATTTTCCGTCATGTCGCTGACACTCGGCAATCAAAAGCAGACTTTCACACGCAAGTCCGGGATTGATTATTTCGAGAGCAAGGTTCTGAAAGCAGGTGTCCCACAGGAAATGGCACGGATAACCTCCCCTGTTCGGATAATACGCCGTATAGCCCGATGTAAGACCGGGCGCGTGTTTGAAATTATACAGCATTCCGTTCAGCGCGTTAAGAAGAATTTCGTTTTCACGCTCCGTACCCTCAGGCAGAGAAAGATTTACAAGGCAATTTTCAGCCCATTCGGTGCAAGCCTGTTTCGCGTGTAAAAAATTTCCGGGCGCGTTTAACAGCTTTTTAATCAGCCTTTCACTGTCGGTGTCAAGCATTTCAAAGCAAACAGCCAGATATATTTTACCGTTCTGCGGAGTTATTATAAGCTTTTTATTATTCCATTCGGCTTTTCCCGTAAAACAGCGGACGCAGGCATGAAACGCAACATATCTGTCCGGGTCTCTCGCGTCACCGTTTTTGGAATATCCGCGTACATGGCAGAACCCGTTTTCATCGGTATAATTCCATATTTCTCCGTCGGATTCGGTTTCCCGGCAGAAAAATGATATGTAAGGTACATCTGTTGCCTGCATAACGAAGGAATCCGTATCGAAAAAAGACAGTTCGGCACTGCTTTCACCGTTTTCAAATGTCATTACGCACGGATTACACGCTGTTTTTTTCAGTTCTCTGCCAAATTCGGCAAAAGGCGACCAAACGCTACGCGTTGCACGGTTATAGTGAAAGCAAAGGCTTTCAATACCGCTGAATTCGTCACCCGTTACAATACCGATATTTGAAAAAAACGGGCTGTAAGAAATACTGCTGCCGCTTATATCCTTATTTGTTACACTTGAAATAACTTTTTTGTTATTTAACATCGTTAAATGCTTCCTTTACGGCATAATAGGACGGCTTTTCCTTTCCTTCACAGTCCACAAGACCCCAGCGCGTTTCTGTCGGACAGTCATCCTGTCCGCAGACATAGCACATTTCGCTGTCCTGCCAGCAATAAATAATCATTCCGCAAAGGAAATCCATTTTCTTAAGTCTCGGAATTATATCCCTGTAAAACTTTGCCTGTCCCTGCGGCGTATGCGGATAACCGGGAATAACAGTCCATGCAGGAAGCTCCCTGTAAAAATGATTTGTAAATTCGGAACGGAAAATATAGTTTGCATAATTTGAAGGCTCCTGTGCGCACTTTTTCACATAGTTTTTCATTCGTTCCGGCAGATTTTCAACAAACTTATCTATGTTTTTATATGCATCCTTCCTGTCTGCTGCGCCATAGGAACGGATAATATCTTTTTTCTCCTGTTTTGATTTGGGTGCTCCGCCGCTGATATAGCCGAACTCGCAAAGCAGCACCGGCTTTTTTGTATAAGCCCAGATGTAACGGATAAGCGCGTCGAACAGCCACATTGTGCCGAAGAAAAAGCAGCCCATATAAATATCAATGCCGATATAATCTATATATTCAAGATACGGCTTCATAAGAATATTAAGGTCTGCCTGCGGTCCTGCGGTGTTATATCCGACAATAATATCGCCCTTGACCTGCGCCATGGCCTGAGCATTTATACCGATAAACCATGCGCTTTGTTTTAATTTAAGCGGCAGAGTAAAACGCGGTATTCCCTGTTCGTTTGTAATCTGTATTCCGTGTATAAGCCCTTTAAGGTCTGTGAGCAAAAATTTTGCAATATCCTGTATACCCTGCTTGGATGCAACATTTCTCGGGTCAAGACCGTATTCAATATAATCCTCAGGATATGGCGATACAGCCATAACCTTCAATCCGTTGTCAGTAAATCTTTTAAGTCTTGCTTTAAAATCATTATAGCAAGCTCTGATACTGCCGTCTTTTTCATATGGGAACGGTATATCAACTCTTATCCATTCAAGTCCGGCACCTTTAAGCTGCTCAAAATTTTCATTCGGATGGCAGATGCCTTTTATAAATCCCGTCTTTTTGAATACAGAAGCTACATCTGAGTTTTTTGTCGGAGTAAAATACGATTTTACGAGATTGGCAGGCAAATATTTAAGGGTGGGTTTAACCTGGTTAAGAATAAAATTTTCCATTTTTAAATCCTCCTGTATTTTAAAAGGCGGCATTGCCGCCTTTTTTATATTGTCATTATATTCAACTTGCTGTTTGTTTCATCCGTATCAATCGAAATGCCGCTTATCGGCTTTTCATAATTATTTACGATTAAAGACGCAACAACATCCTCTATTTCCCGTCTTATGGAGTTTCTTAAGTCTCTTGCACCGCGTTTTCCGTCTACAGCCTTTGAAGCAAGATAACGGGGTACATTATCCGTCCATTTGAAAATTATACCCTTATCGTGCAGCGGGTCAACAAGCTCACCCAAAAGGAGAACGGAAATGCTCTCATAATCCTCCTGAGTCAGCTCGTTAAAAGCAACAACCTCATCAACTCTGCCGATAAACTCAGGACGGAGAAAATCAGACAATGCTTTCATCATTTTTTCCTTTGTTGCTTCATTTTTGCCTTTACCGAAGCCGAGTGCGCCGGATGACGAATTACTTCCTGCGTTGGAGGTCATAACAATAACCGTATTTTCAAAATTGACGGTTCTGCCCTGCGCGTCCGTAATTCTCCCCTCATCAAGAATCTGAAGAAGAATATTCATAACATCGGGATGAGCCTTTTCAATTTCGTCAAAAAGAATTACACTGTACGGCTTGCGCCTTACCTTTTCGGTAAGCTGTCCCGCCTCGTCATAGCCAACATATCCCGGAGGTGAACCGATTATTCTCGAAACGGAATGTTTTTCCATAAATTCAGACATATCAAGCCTGATAAGCGTTTCCGGCGTGTTGAAAAGTCTGGTTGAAAGCTGCTTGACAAGCTCTGTTTTACCCACTCCGGTAGGACCGACAAAAATGAATGATGCCGGTCTTCTTCTCGGACTTATCTGAACTCTGCTCCTTCTTATCGCGGCAGAAACAGCCTTAACAGCCTCGTCCTGACCGATAATCTTCTTTTTCAGCTCATCTTCAAGATCGGCGAGCTTTCTCAAATCGCTTTCAATAACCTTTGAAGCAGGAACACCTGTCCAAAGCTCAATAACCTTTGCTATGTCATCTTCCGTAACGCCGTTATCGGCTGCCTTTTCACGCAGCAGCTCAAGCTCGGTTTCGCATTTGGAAATATCCATTTTCACATATGCTATTGCTTCATAATCGGGGTTTTCGCTTGCTTCTGTCAGCTCTGTTTCACGCTTTTTCAGCTCTTCGAGCTTTTTTTCGGCTATTTCACAATCACTTATTGCTTTGTTGCGCAAATTGGCACAGGTACACGCTTCGTCAAGCAGGTCAATTGCTTTGTCGGGAAGAAATCTGTCCGTTATATATCTTTCCGAAAGAACAACCGTTTTTTCGACAAGTGTATCACTTATTCTTACACGGTGATAATTTTCATAATATTCTTTTATTCCGAGCAAAATCTGTGTTGCATCTTCAATAGACGGCTCCTCAACCTTGACAGGCTGAAAGCGTCTTTCAAGTGCGGCATCTTTTTCTATGTTTTTTCTGTACTCGGTGAAGGTTGTAGCACCGATAACCTGTATTTCACCCCTTGAAAGCGCAGGCTTAAGGATATTTGCGGCATTCATTGAGCCTTCCGCATCACCGGTACCGACAAGGTTGTGAACCTCATCAATAAAAAGAATAATATTTCCGTCTGCTTTAACTTCATCAACAAGTGCTTTTATACGGCTTTCAAACTGTCCTCTGAATTGCGTTCCGGCAACAAGAGCGGTAAGGTCAAGCAGATGAATTTCCTTGTCGGCAAGCCTTGCCGGAACATTTCCCTGCACGATTTTCTGTGCAATACCCTCCGCAATGGCGGTTTTACCGACACCCGGTTCACCGATAAAGCAGGGATTGTTTTTTGAACGGCGGCAAAGTATCTGTATCGTGCGGTATATTTCCTTATCTCTTCCGATTATCCTGTCAATCTTACCCTGTCTTGCTTTTTCAGTGAGGTCTGTGCAATAAAGATTAAGACATTTTCTGCGTTTTGCTTCCTTGCCGTCCTGCTTTTGCTCTTTTCTGTTTTTTCTGTCAAAGAATGAAGGTCTTTTATGCTGTTCGGGTGTGCTTTCGGATGATGTTTCCTGCGGTTCGGCAGGCAGATTTCCACCCTGTAAATCACCCATTAGCCCCTGTAAAAACGGCATTGTAGGCACTCCGCCCTCTTCAAAGCTTCCGTCTTCTTCACTCGACGGAAACATACTGCCGAACTGGTCGGAAAGCGCGTCAACATCTTCCTCGCTTATTCCCATACTGTCAAGCATCTGCTTAATAGGACCTATATTCATTTCCATTGCGCAGTTAAGACATAAGCCCTCCGGTATGGTTTTTCCGTTTTCTATCTTTGAAATAAAAATAACGGCGGGGCGTTTTTTGCATCTGCTGCAAATCATATTTTTCATTGTGTATATACCTTTCTTTTTTCCGTTTTGCGGAAAAGGCGGAATAATTATTTATTTTTTGAAAATCTTTCCTTGAACTGTCTGTAGGTTTCAGGCATATAACTTGCAAACGCTGTCAATGTCATTATTGCCGAAATAACTACAAGAATACCCGTTACAACCTCGGGAAGTGCCCAGCCGTTCAGATAACCGCAAAGCGCACCGACATCCGGACCTATTGCAAAAATAACAATTGTAACAGCATAGAACACAACCGTTGCGATTTTGCCGAATATCTCAGCCGCACCGGGCTTTATACCTAAAGCAATCATAACAGCTCCGCCGACGAGCATAACGCCTTCTTTTATAAGGAAAACAAGGAATACAAGTCCGAACGCGCGTATGGTTGAATTATCGGAAGCGCGGAATTTAAGAAGAAGTATCACGGCAAGTGTAATCTGGGTTGCCTTATCCGCAATCGGGTCAAGTATTTTGCCAAGCTCACTTACCTGGTTGAAGCGTCTTGCGATTTTACCGTCAAACATATCGGAAAGCCCCGAAACGGCAAGAACAATCAGTGCCGCAAGAAGCTTGTCGGTATAGAACAGATACCCGAAAACAGGAACAAGCAATATTCTTATAAATGAAAGAAGATTGGGTACGGTTTTCCAGTTTTTAAAAAGTTCCTTTACCATAATAACATTCCTTTCTTATTTAACACCGCCGCTGATAAGCTGCAATGCGTTTTGACCGACAGACACAATTTTGGAATTTGCAACCGCATCAACGATAATATCCGAATCAATCAAACCGGCAACAAATGTAATTATATAAATAAGGATTACAATTACTATCATACCCCGGACAGCACCGAGAACACCGCCGAACACCTTATCAACCTTTTTAAGCTTCGGAAGCTTTTTGAGCAGCTTTGTAATAATTTTCAGCACAAATCTCAATATAAACGCAAGAATTACAAAAATGCCGACAAAAAGTAAAGCTCTGCATACGGCAATCGCAATCGGGGAAACAATTTCATCCAGAATTGCCTGTATAAGGTTTTCGCCTGTAAGACCGAGTGAATCGGCTTTATCGGCAAGAGCCTGCTTGTCAACACCCAAAATGCTCATTACGCTGTTAAGCGTTGACGGCATACCTTCAAGTGCTTCCTGAACACTCTGACCGACATCAACCGAACTGATGCCTTCAAGCTTTGAATGGAGAGTATTTGAAATGCCCTGCTTAAAAAGAGCTTCATATACTTTTTCACAATAAGCATCAGACAAAAGCTTTGCCGCAGCCATGGCAATAAATTTTCCGCACAAATCAAAAAGAGTGTGAAAAAAGCCCTTCTTTGATGCAAAAACAATGCTTAATATACATATTAAAATCAGTAAAATATCAACTAAATTCATATCATTCAGCATCCTCCCTCACGGATTTTGTTCATTATACCACACAATCATCGCATATACAATATATAAGAAATAAATATTATTCGGCAATTACTCTGAAAAGCTGTGTATCACTTGCACAATACGCAACTTTTCCCGCTGCACATACCATATCACAGCGGTCATTTACAAGGCTGTCGCCCGTAAGTGCCCCTTTAGAATTGTAAAAGCTGACAAGACCGTCTGAAAGAACATATACCCTGCCTTGAGAAACGGCAATATCCTTTGCACCCTCAACACTAATTGCGCTGTATTTTTCTGCATTTTTCTTATCGAGAACCACTATATTCTGTGAATCAAGGCTTTTCAAGCCAGTTGTAAGTGCGGCGGAATTGCCGGAGGTATCACTATCCACCTTCTTCAGCCTGTTAAATTCCGCACTTGAGGAATATCCCTGAATTTCACCCTTTGTGTTCAGAATCACCCTGTTATTATCGGTTATAACGCTTAAAAGCTTTGAAGAAACAAATTTTATCTGTACAATTGCGCCGGAATCCAAAATATACGGCTCCGGTGTCTGAGAGATTTTGTTGTTCAGAAAATAAACCTTTGAAACCGCGCTTCCGTTTTCGGCACTTATTACCGCTGCGGCATAGCTCTTTCCGTCGGGAGAAATCGCGGTGCCGATTATATGCTCCGGCGAACATTTCCATTTATATTCCTTTTTTTTGCCGTTTTCATCAAAAACAGTCAGATAAGAGGATGATGTATTCGTTGATGTTACAAGGCAGAATTTACCCGTTTTACATATATCACCCGTTACAATATGCCCCTCTTCAACAAATCCGTTTATGTATTCGCCTTTATTATCAAAAACACGGTAGTAGCCGGATGCTTTATCATAAAGCAAAATCCTGTCACCGGCGCATTTCATCATTGGCGATGAATAACTGTGTACAGCGGAAAAAAGAATATTTCCGTTAACACCGACAAGAGAAAGACAACCGTCCTCCAGCACTGCAACATTTTTCCCGGAAGCTGAAATATTTCTTATATATCCGTCCCGTGCATTATAAGGAAACCCGTGCCGTGTGATTACTTCATCTGTGTCCTCAACACTTTCAATTCCTTCTCTGTCGGCTTTCGCCTCTGTCGTCATCTCAGACACGGCAGACGGCTTGTCAGTCAGCCTTACTGCAAGCAAGGTACCTATACCGATTGCGGCAGTAACAGCAGCGGCAATAATACAAAGCATAATAATAAAGCCTGTTTTTTTAGCGGAAAGCTTTTCTTTCATTTTTACCCTCCTCAATATTCAACCCGGTCAAGGTACAGTCCGTGTGCCGGAGCGGTAACTCCTGCACGGGACCTGTCTTTTGACAAGATAATGTCCTTTATTGTATTTACCGGTATTCTGCCCGAACCGATGTCAAGCAGCGTGCCCGTCATAATTCTCACCATATTATATAAAAAACCGTTTCCGCAGAAGGTGAAGACAACAATGTCCCCCTGTCTTTCCACACAGGCACCGTACACCGTGCGTGTTTTATCGTCAACAGTGCTTGCACAAGCGCAGAATGCGGAAAAATCATAAGTACCGATGAAATCACGAGCCTGTTCATTAAGAAGCTTTTCATCAATTTCGTACTTATAATAATATGCGCGGTTAACAAGAAAAGGATTTTTTTCATTCCCGTTCCATATCATATATTTATATGTTTTCTTTTTACAGTCATATCTCGGATGAAAAGCAATGTCCGCATCCCGGCAGTCTGTAACTGCAATACTATCAGGCAAAATTGCGTTAAACGCGCCCTTCAGCCTGTCGCAGGGAATACGGGTTTGACTTTTAAGCGTACACACAAACATATTCGCGTGCACGCCCGCGTCCGTACGGCTGCAGCCCGTTATTCTCACTTCATCATTCGTTATCTGCCGCGCAGCTTCGGTCATGCATTGCTGAACCGTAATACCGTTGGGCTGTGTCTGCCAGCCGTGAAAGGCAGAGCCGTCATATTTAAGCGTAAGAACAATATTTCTGTAATCCATATTTTCCTCACAAAACAGGATAAATATTATTTAATAGAATAACGCCTGCCGTAAACAGAACAACAACTGCAAAGCTGAGATAATCCGGCATTTTCAGCTTCATCTGCTTCATCCTTGTTCTTCCCTCACCGCCGCGATAGCAACGGCATTCCATTGCAAAAGCAAGCTCATAAGCGCGACGGAAAGCGGAAATAAATAAAGGAACAAGAACAGGTACAAGTGCTTTTGCACGCTGAACAAAATTTCCGCTTTCAAGGTCTGCGCCTCTCGCCTTCTGTGCGTTTGTTATACGCTCAATTTCATCTATCAGTGTGGGAATAAAACGCAGTGCAAGCGTCATCATCATAGCAAGCGTATGAACCGGGACATGAAAAACCTTAAGCGGAGATAAAAGTCTCTCCATACCGTCAGTAAGCATGGTAGGCGTTGTCGTATAAGTAAGCGCGGAGCCGGAAATAATAAGAAGTATTATTCTGACCGTCATAAAAGCAGCCGTATAAAGCCCTTTTTCGGAAACGGAAATAAATTTCCATGTGAAAAGCACCTTTCCTCCGCCGATATAAAATATATTAAGAAAGGCGGTGAAAAGAATAATCGGCAGTATTGCCTTTATGCTTTTCAGAAACATTTTTACCGGCACACGGCTGATTAAAATAAATATAAGCAGTACCGCGCAGCAAAGACCGAGTGAAGCAAAGCTTTTGCACAGAAAAACGACAACAATATAAAATATCGTGATTATGATTTTGGCTCTCGGGTCAAGTGAATGAACGGGAGAACCTGTCGGAAAATACTGACCGATTGTAATGTCCTTAAGCACGGACAGCACCCCCTTTTAAAAGGGAATACAGTATATCCGCCGCTTTATTTATGTCATATACTCCGGCATCAAGCTGCGGGTAAATCATTTTAAGCTTCATAAATAAATCGGTTACTGCCGGTACATCAAGACCCATTGCTTTAAGCTCGTCGCATCGGCTGAACACTTCATCAACCGTACCGTACATTGCTTCTTTTCCGTCATTGACAACAAGAACACGGGTGGCGATTTTCGCAATATCATCCATATTGTGAGAAACAAATATAACGGTGCTGCCGGTGCTTTCTCTGTAATTTTTGATAAGTGAAAGCAGCATATCGCGTCCTGCCGGGTCAAGTCCGGCACACGGTTCATCAAGAATAAGCACCTCCGGGCTCATTGCCATAACGCCGGCAATGGCAGCCCTTCTTTTTTCGCCGCCGGAAAGGTCAAATGCGGATTTATCCGCATAGCTTTCATCAAGCCCGACATATTTCATCGCTTCAATAACCCTGCGGTTAATTTCGTCCTTATCAAGACCCATATTTTTCGGTCCGAACGCTATATCCTTGTATACTGTTTCTTCAAAAAGCTGATATTCGGGATACTGAAAGCAAACGCCCACCTTAAAGCGCACTTTTCTTATATCGGCTTTATTTTCCCACATATCGTGTCCGTCAAGAAAAATCTGACCGCCGTCAGGCTTTAACAGACCGTTAAAATGCTGCACAAGGGTGCTTTTGCCTGAGCCTGTGTGTCCGATAATGCCCACAAGCTCACCTTTTTCGATTTTAATGTTCATGCCGTTTACGGCTGTCTTTTCATATGGTGTGCCTTTTGCGTAAATATGCGTCAGCTCACGCGTTTCAAGTATTATTTCCTTCAAAATTTATCCTTTCAAAAGCTTCTATAAAGCTCTCGTTGTCAAGTATGCCGTCCGGCATATCAATTCCGCGTTTTTTCAGTTCATGGGAAAGTCCTGCCGCAGCCGGAACATCAAGACCCAATGCTTTAAGCCGTTCCGGATGAGAAAAAACCTCTTTTGCAGTACCGTCCATTATTTTTTCGGCTTTGTTCATAACGATGACCCTGTCCGCCTGCACGGCTTCATCCATAAAATGGGTAATGAATACAACGGTTTTTGAGAGCTCTCTGTTAAGCTTTTTAACCGCCTGCATAACTTCTTTTCTGCCTTTAGGGTCAAGCATCGCCGTCGGCTCGTCAAGCACGATACAGTCAGTCTGCATTGCAAGTATACCCGCAATGGCAACACGCTGCTTTTGTCCGCCCGAAAGGCGGTGCGGCTCATGCAGTCTGTATTCATACATACCGACGCTTTTAAGTGCTTCGTCAACCCTTCGCCTTATTTCGGTTGGCTCTACACCTAAATTTTCCGGTCCGAATGCAACATCATCCTCAACAACGGTTGCAACAATCTGGTTGTCCGGGTTTTGAAAAACCATACCCACCTTACGGCGTATATCGTAAATTTTTTCTTCGTCCGCCGTGTCCGTGCCGTCCACCGTAACCCTGCCGCTTTCGGGAATCAGTATGGCATTGCACAGCTTTGCAAGCGTTGATTTGCCCGACCCGTTATGACCGAGAACCGCAACAAACTCGCCTTTTTTTATTTTCAGCGACAGATTTGATACAGCCGGTTTAAGCGCAGCCCCGTCACTGTCGTATCTGTATGTTACATTGTCAAAAATTATTAAATCTTCCATATTCAGTCCTTTTTAAGCCATATTGCACTTGCGCCGCAGGGAAGAACCATGCCGTTTTTTGTTACCGGCAAGCCGATTTCACTGCACGATACGCTGCCGCCGAGCTTCGGCACAACAAGAGAACCGAGAATATAAGCCATAACGGACGGCGAAAGTCCCGTTGTATAAGAATTTATAAGAAACATGGCAGACGAATCGTTTAAAAGCTGTGTGCATAATTCTACAAGCGAATATATCTCATCCTCAAGCTTCCATACCTCTCCGCCGGGTCCTCTGCCGTATGAAGGCGGATCCATAATAATTATGTCGTATTTGTTTTCGCGCCTGATTTCACGCTGAACAAACTTCACGCAATCATCAACAATCCATCTGACGCTTTTATCCGAAAGACCGCTTGACGCGGCGTTTTCCTTCGCCCACGCAACCATACCCTTTGAAGCGTCAACATGAACGACCGAGGCATTTTCGGCAAGGCAGGCAATTGTCGCACCGCCCGTATACGCGAAAAGATTAAGCACCTTAAGCTGACGGTCATATGAGCGGATAACCTCTCTTGTAAAATCCCAGTTTACCGCCTGTTCGGGAAAAACGCCCGTATGCTTAAAGCCCATCGGCTTTACATTAAATACAAGGTCTTTATATTTTATCTGCCATGACTGCGGCAGCTTCCTGTTTATATTCCATTTTCCGCCGCCGGAATTGGAGCGTCTGTAATATGCATCCGCTTTATACCAGAGCTGATTATCCTTTTGCGTTTTCCATATAACCTGAGGGTCGGGTCTGACAAGCGTAATGTTGCCCCACCGCTCAAGCCTTTCTCCGTCAGATGAATCGAGCAGCTCATAATCCTTCCATTCTTTTGTATATCTCATATAAGCTTTAGCCTTACAACCTCGGCTATCTCCTTTGCGAGTATTTCCGTTTCCTGTTTATTTTCACCCTCAAGCATTATTCTGACAAGAGGCTCCGTGCCGGATACACGAACGAGCACTCTGCCTTTATCTGCGAGGACATTTTCCGCCTGCTTCACTGCATTTTGAATTTCCCTGTCATACTTAAATCCCGCCTTGCCCATATCGGAAACCGGGACATTTATTGTAATCTGCGGATAGGTTTTCATCACTGCCCCGAGCTCAGACAGCTTTTTGCCGCTTTTTTTCATAATGCGCAAAAGCTGTAATGCGGTGAGCTGACCGTCGCCGGTTGTGGCGTAATCGGTGAATATGATGTGTCCCGACTGTTCGCCGCCGAGATTATAACCTTTTTCACGCATCAGCTCAAGCACATATCTGTCACCGACATCGGTTGTTTCGTATTTTATACCTTGCGCGTCGCAGAATTTTTTGAAGCCGATATTGGACATAACCGTAACGACAGCGGTTTTATTTTTCAGTTTATTCTCTTCATTTAAATATTTCGCGCAGATGGTGATTATTTTGTCTCCGTCTGTTTCTTCTCCGTTTTCATCAACGGCAAGAAGTCTGTCTGCGTCTCCGTCAAATGCAAGACCAACATCACAGCCGTTTTCTTTTACAAATGACGAAAGTGACTTAAGGTGTGTTGAGCCGCAGTTATCGTTAATATTTATACCGTTCGGTTTTGCGTTGATAACCGAAAGCTCACATCCGAATTGTGAAAAAAGCGTTTTCGCAGTGCGTGATGAGCTTCCGTAAGCGCAATCAACCGCAACCTTGAGCCCTTTAAAATCAACATCAACCGTTGTTTCAAGATATTCAATATAATCCGTCACCGCTGTATCGCAAAAGCTGATTTTCCCGAGAGCGGAGCCGGAGCATATAGGCACATTCCCCTCTCTGTCAAGAATAATCGCTTCAATTTCATTTTCCGTTTCATCCGGCAGCTTATATCCTTCACCGTTAAATATTTTTATTCCGTTATATTCAAACGGATTGTGAGAAGCGGAAATCATAAAAGCGGCATCGCAGCCGTATTTTTTAACAAGAAACGCAACTGCCGGAGTGGGAACAACTCCAAGCAGGATTACATCCGCGCCGACGCTGCAAAGCCCTGCCGCTATGGCACTTTCAAGCATATCGCCGGAAATTCTTGTGTCTTTTCCAATCAGTATTCGCGGCTTTTTGCCGGATGAACCGGTAAGCACCGCTGCCGCAGCCTTTCCGAGATTTAACGCAAGTGAACAGGTGAGCTCCGTATTTGCTATTCCTCTTGCTCCGTCCGTACCGAAAAGTCTGCCCATATATAATTTCTCCTTAAAGCAATGATTGCTGACCCGGCATATCCATTCCGAGATGTCTGTATCCGGCGGGAGTAACCATTCTGCCTCTGGGAGTTCTTGCAAGAAAACCAATCTGCATGAGGTAAGGCTCGTAAACATCTTCAATGGTTACGGCTTCCTCACCGACGGCGGCAGCTATCGTATCAAGTCCGACAGGACCTCCGTTATAGTTTTTTATCATGGTTTTCAGCACGCGTCTGTCAATTGCATCGAGACCCAATTCGTCAATTTCCATGCGTTCAAGGGCAAGAGCGGCGGTTTGCTTTGTTATTATACCGTCCGCGCAAACCTGTGCGTAATCCCTTGCACGCTTCAGGATTCTGTTTGCAATTCTCGGTGTGCCTCTCGAACGCTTTGCAAGCTCTTCAGCACCGGATTTGTCTATTTCTATATCCAGAATGCCTGCACTTCGATTTATTATCTGTGCCAGCTCATCATAAGTATACAGCTCTAAACGCTGAATTATTCCGAATCGGTCGCGAAGAGGTGCGGAAAGCTGTCCTGCTCTTGTCGTTGCACCTACGAGAGTGAATTTCGGCAGGTCAAGACGGATTGAACGGGCAGACGGACCTTTTCCGATGATTATGTCAAGAGCGTTATCCTCCATAGCAGGATAAAGAACCTCTTCAACGCTTCTGTCAAGACGGTGAATTTCATCAACAAAAAGTACATCACCCTCGTTTAAATTTGTCAGCAGTGCCGCAAGGTCGCCCTGCTTGGCGAGAGCCGGACCCGATGTAACTCTTATATTTACACCCATTTCATTGGCAATAATTCCGGCAAGGGTTGTTTTTCCGAGGCCGGGAGGACCGTAAAGCAGCACATGGTCAAGCGGCTCATGCCTGCCGACTGCCGCTTTGATATATATATCAAGGTTTTCCTTGACCTTTTGCTGACCTATGTAATCATCAAGTATTTTCGGGCGCAAAGAAAACTCTATGTCAGAGTCGGAGCCCGAAAATTCGGGTGTCATTATTCTTTCATCATAATCACTCATAATTTATCCCTCAAAAATTCATTGCAAGCGCTTTAAGTGCTTTTTTTATAAGCTCTTCGGTGGAAAGAGAAGCGTCGAGCTTGCTGACTGCTGCTGCCGCCTCATTTTGCGCGTATCCGAGAGCCGTCAGTGCCTCAACCGCCTGTGATGTGTTGGAGGAGGAAGAAACCGCCGCAACCTCCTGTACAAAGGAATCGGAGGCAAAAACAGGCATCGCGGATTTCATTTTGTCTTTTAATTCAAGCACAATTCTCTGTGCGATTTTGGGGCCTATACCGGGAGCCTTTGTAATAGTTTTGGAATCTCCCGAGGCAATGCACATGGCAAGCTTATCAGGTGTTAAAAGCGAAAGAATTGAAAGTGCGGCTTTGGGTCCCACGCCGGTAACCGAAATAAGAAGTCTGAAAAAATCGAGCTCCGCTTCATCAATAAATCCGTATAAATCAAGTGCATCCTCTTTAACGCTTAAATGAGTATACAGGGTCGCCGTATTGCCCTTTGAGCCCACCTTTGACGATGTTGTAAGGGTTGTGTTCAGAAAAAAACCTACTCCGCCGCAATCTAAAACAACCGCGTTGGCATCTGTACGAATAATTTTCCCGGTAAGACAGTAAAACATATTATATTCCCTTTCTCGTTTTTGAAAAATCAATCATCAGCGAGCCGGCAGAGTGTGCGTGACATATTGCCATGGCAAGCGCGTCGGCTGTATCATCCGGCTTCGGTATCTTCTCAAGGCCGAGTATGCGCCGCGTCATTTCCTGCACCTGCTTTTTTTCCGCCTTTCCGTAGCCTACAACGCTTTGCTTTACCTGTAAAGGCGTATATTCAAAAATCGGGATATTACATTTCTGCGCCGCAAGCAGAAGAACTCCGCGCGCCTGACTGACATCAATAACGGTTTTTGCGTTGCTGTGATAAAACAGTTTTTCGATGCTCATGGCATCCGGCGAAAATTTATTGGCAATATCCGTAAAATCATCATATATTTTTTCAAGTCTTTCATTAAAAGGAGTATGAACATAAGTCAGAATCGCACCGTAATCAACAGGAGTGAAGCGGTTGCCTTTGTAATCAAGTATACCGTACCCGACAATGGCATACCCCGGGTCAATACCTAATATCCTCATTTTTCGTTCCTCCTTTTGTATACAAACTCCCATTCTACATAACTGTCTAATTATATCACACAATTATCTGAACGGCAATAGCTAAAATAAAAAAAGAGACTGTAAAAAACGAATGTTTTTTACAGCCCCGTTTGACCGGATTTATGAATTTCTGAATCTTGAAAGAAATTCCTTAAGGGTGTGATTGTCTTCGCATGAGAATATTTCACCCGGACTTCCCTCGGCATTTATCACACCGTCCGCCATAAACACTACTTTGTTCGATACATCACGCGCAAAAGCCATCTCATGGGTTACAACAATCATTGTCATTCCCTCGTCGGCAAGCGTTCTCATAACATCAAGCACTTCACCAACCATCTGCGGGTCAAGCGCACTTGTCGGTTCATCAAACAGAAGAACCTCGGGATTCATTGTCAACGCCTTGGCAATCGCAACGCGCTGCTTCTGTCCTCCCGACAGCTGCCCCGGCTTTGCATTTATATACGGAGCCATACCGACCTTTGTCAGAAAATGCATTGCCCTTTCCTGCGCTTCCTTTTTATCGTTTTTAAGCACCTTCACCGGGCCTACCGTGCAATTTTTCAATACCGTCATATTATTAAAAAGATTGAACGACTGAAAAACCATGCCTGTCTGCGCCCTGTAATGATTGACATCAACGGATTTATCAAGAATGTTTTTTTCGTGGAAAAGTATTTCTCCCGCCGTCGGTGTTTCAAGAAGATTTATGCACCTTAAAAGCGTTGATTTTCCGGAGCCGGACGCACCGATTATGCAGGTTACATCACCCTTATTTACGGAGAAGTTTACATCCTTTAACACAACATGAGTACCAAAGGACTTTGAAAGATGATTTATTTTAAGTATCCCGTCCATTTTTCTCCTCCTTAAAGGCTTTCGCGGTTGTCATACTCTTCAACAAGGTTTTTCGGTATTCCCGCAAGTCCGCTTGTGTGAGCCAGAGTATCGGTTGTTGCAAGGTCGTATGTTTCAGCACCCTCAAGCTTGTTTTCCCATATACGCAGCAGTCTCGAACAGGCAAATGTCAGAATGAAATAAATAACCATAGTAATGGTAAACGATTCAAAGTAAGTGTAATATGCTCCTGCAATTCCCTTTGTAGTATAGAAAAGCTCAATTGTTCCTATAACGGAAAGCACGCAGGTATCTTTTATATTGATTATCAGATTGTTGCCTATCTGCGGTATAATATTTCTCAATGCCTGCGGAAGAATTACATTCACCATTGTCTGAAAGTGTGTCATACCAATCGCTTTCGCGCCTTCCGTCTGTCCTTTATCTATTGAAAGGATACCGCCCCTGACCGTTTCAGCCATATATGCGCCGGTATTTACGGATACAATAATAAGGGCTGCCGGCCACATTTCAAGATGAATACCGAATATAAGAGGAATGCCGTAATAAATAAACATGGACTGAACCATCATAGGCGTACCTCTGAATATTTCAACATAAGCACCGAGAATGAAACGAACCGTTTTAAGCAGTATTCTTTTGACAATATGCTCATTTTTATTTATCGGTATTGATTGAACTATGCCGACTGCAAAACCGATAAGGCATCCGAAAGCAGTGGATATTACGGCGATTACCATGGTAACGCCCGCACCCTTTAAAAATGACAACCAGTAATTTTGAATAATATATATTATTCGCTGTGAAAAACCGTCAGGCATTGTATTTTCCTCCGTTAGATTTGTTAATTCTGAAGAGGCTGAACGGAAATTGCTTCGTCCATCATTCTTGTAAAATCGTCTGTTGTAAGATCGGCAAGCACGCCGTTAATTTTTTCAAGAAGCTCTGTATTCCCCTTCTGAACCGATATTCCGATATTGATTTCCTCTTCGCTGACCTTAAAGTTGTCATCGGAATCGGTAAAATCAAGAAGTGTTAAGTCCTTATATGCGGTGCAAGCGCCTTTTGCGGTGGGCATATCGGTGCAAACTATATCGGCAGCACCGGATTCAAGAGCTACAAGCATAGCAGGTGCACCGTCAGAGCCGGGAAGAATTTTCGCATCCTTAATCTGGGGAAGGCAGTCATCATACCAAACGGTGTTGAGCTGTGAAATGCAGGTTGCACCTGCAAGGTCTGAAATACCCTTGGCGGATGCATATTTACTGTCGCTCTTTGCAAGCGCAACAATGGAAGCGTAATAGTACGGGGTTGTAAAATCAACGCTTGTAAGTCTTTCTGCCGTAATTGACTGACCGGCAATAACACAGTCAACCGTGCCTGCCTGAACAGCGGGTACAAGCGAGTCCCAGTCTGACCTGACTATCTGTAATTCCATACCAAGCTTTTCTGGTATAAGCTTTGCCATCATAACATCATAGCCATATGC
>JAKSQS010000180.1 GCA_024404055.1 Clostridia bacterium
ACACTGAATTTTTAAACACTTGCCTAAAATTTATAGAGGAATTTACGGCTGCTATTAACAAAAAAAAAAAAAATATCACCGATACAGTTAGTGACTAATCAGGTGAAAAGTATAAAGCCCGCGGATTCCGCGGGCTTTATCTTTTACCTTTAAACGAATAATATCATTATTTCGTAAATATAAAGTCAAAAATTATATTGATAAAATTTTATCAAACGGTAAAGCACCTTTAAATACGGTCAGTTTTCCGTTTCTTGTTATATTTTGCGTGTCCGTTATGCAGTGCGAAACGCCCGAATAAGCACAAGCCTGCAAAACACCGTCAATATAAAGCTTTATCATTCCGTTGGGCTCTCTGACTGCCGCTGCCTGCGCACATTCGTCCTTTGAAGAAACGCTAACCGCTTTATCGTTTCCGACGGTGAAGCTTATTTTTCCGTCAGCGGTTACATCAAGAATAATGTCATTGCCCTGCGCATAAATCACACCGTCCGTATCGGGTGAAACAAAGGCTCTGACGGTAAATGCACAAACGCCGCTGATTGCTTCTTCATCACGGAGAATAACCGGCTCGTCCGGTGTCGGCGGAATTTCAAGCGGTTCAACGCTGCCGAAGGCAAACACCTTCATTTCATGCGGGCGAAGCTTGATTTCCATGTTGCTTGCGTATGAAATATCGCCGTAATGCGCGCCTGTGAGTGCATCTGTGCAGCAAACGGCTGAAACGCTTTTGTCAATACACAGCTTTTCATCAAAGCGCAGGGTATACGATGCCTCTTTTTGTGACGGGTTGCGCAGTGCGATAACTCCGTCCGCCCCGTCAAAGCAGGCATATCCGTAAACAAGTCCGCCGGTCGGTGAATTACCTATCATTTGCGAACGCGAGAGAACACGGGAATGTTTTTCAGCCCAATCAAGCACTGCGGCACTGTATGCCCATTTTCTGTCGCTCATCATTTCATAGCTGTAATAAAGCTCCCAGAAAGCCGTTCCGCGGCAGGCATTCATTAAAAGATATTGCAGAAATTCATCGTCCGTCATGGAAATATTCGCGGTTTTTCCGTATACCGGCTCGTGGTTATACAGGCATCGCGGCGGGAAACGCAGGGAGCGCACCCTGTAAAAATCGTAATATCTGCCGTCACGGTAGGTCAAAAGCTTGTCCTTGTCACTTCCTGAAAGCTTTGTGCCGTCATCTGCTGTGTCTGTCATGCCGCAGTCGAAGCTGTTTTGAATCCATACGCTGTTGACCCATTTCAGCAGCCACGGACTCGGATTGACATAACAGGTGGCATTGAGCCATATATCTTTACCTTTTTCAGCTCTTTGCTTACGCAGAGAGGAAAACAGCTCAAGCCATTTTTCACACAGGACGGTATAAAAATACATATTGTCCTTGCCGCCTGTCAAATGACCGTGACTGTCGCTTTTGCACGGCTTTTTCGCAAATCCGTCAAGCTTGAGATAGCTTATATCATACTTTTCAACATAGTCTGAAAGAAGCTTTGAAACATTTTCAACATATGTTTTGCTCGCAACGCATATATCACGGGTTTTGCGGTTGAAATGACCGTTCCCGGCTTCTTCTATTCGTTTTGCGAAAGCGGCGGTTTTCGTGTTGTATCCGCCGCGCGGACCGAGCCAAAGACCGAACGACGAGCCCAAAAGCTTTGCCGTTTTGACGGCAGGGTACATCCCGTCCGGGCACTTTTCGTTAAAGCTCCAGAAGTCAGCGTTGTAATTGTTCCAGCCGTCATCCGCAACATAAGCATCAAGCGGCTTCACACCGTAGGCGGTACAGCCCTTTTCAACCTCGAAAAACGAATGACTTAAATTATCGTTGTTGATGTCAAGCATATTGTCATACCATGAATTATATTGACGCCTGAAGCCTCCGGGCAGAGAAATTTTATCAATATACCTGAAAAAATCTGCGGTAACTGTGCTTTCGTCCGTTCCCGAGGCACTGCCGTATACCGCGCTGTATGAGGTATATATGCCGTTTTGCAAAAGAACGGAAAAATCCTTTCCGCTGTAATATTTCAGCTGAACACAGCCGTCCTTCACGCTGTTGATGCAAACGGGAAATTCACAGCCCATAAAAACGCTGTCTACATAAACAGGCTGACCCAGTGCCATATGAAAGCCGCTGATTTGCGCACCTTCCTGTGCGGGTACGGACACCGTTTTAATAAGCGGGTCAACCGTTATTATGTCAAGACACACGCTGTCAAGCTTTATTTCCGGCGCATCTTCACATTCAACCGTCAGATATTTATTCATAAAGAAGTCGCTGTCGTTCAGTGTAACAAAAAGCTTTATTACAGCCTGACAGCCCTTTATTTTTATGCTTTTGAATGTGAATACCGCTGTGGAAACGCCTTCGTTTTCATAGGCTTTGATTTCATCCACTCTGAGCTCTCCGCAGTCGATTACTCTTTTGGGAAAGCCGGCAAAGCAAACGGAAAATTCCTCGGAATTATCCCCGGGGATGATGGCGCGACCTGTGCGGTAATTGGATATTGACACCGTGGAAAGCCTTTTATGCTCGATTTTAAATTCCCTGCCGATAAAATCATTTTTAATTGTCAATGATTTTTTTCCGTCGGTATTGACCATACTTGCCTCCGAAAAATTTAATTAATCAGATAACGGAATCAATAAATGAAAGAATGTCCCGTTCAACCTTGTCAACCGCTTTGCTTTCGTTAAGTATTTCATGGCGGCAGTCCGCGTAAAGGTGTGTGGTGACATTTCTCTGTCCTGCCTCAAGCAGCTTGTCGCGCACCTCTGTTACGCCCTTGCCGTAAACGCTTACCGGGTCTTCCGCACCGGAGATGAGAAGCACGGGAAGAGTTTTTCTTAATCCCTTATACCAGTCATCGGAATTGACAAAGGAGAGGATTTTGAACAAATCAACATATCCCGGAGCGGTAAACATAAAGCCGCAATACGGGTCTGCAACATATTTGTCAACAATATCCGTGTCTCTTGTCAGCCAGTCAAAGGCTGTTCTGCCCTCGCATTTCTTATTGTATGTGCCGAAGGCGATTTTATCAATCAGCTTGCTGCGGTGATGGTCGCCTTTAAGCTTTGCAACAGTGCTTGCAAGGAAAATACCCGCACCGGCGGCAGGGTTTGCGCCTGCGGTGCCGCAGAATATCGCGCCGTCAATGTCGTCGCCGTATTGCAGTGAGTACGCTCTCGCAACAAACGAGCCCATGGAATGACCGAAGAAGATATACGGCTTTCCGGGATTCTCTTTCTTTGCAATTTCGGTGAGCTTGCGGCAGTCGCCCACAAAGTTTTTCCAGCCGTCATTTTTGCCGAAATAGCCTAATTCGCCGTCGTCCTTCACGCTTTTGCCGTGACCGAGGTGGTCGTTGATATATACGGCGATTCCTTTTTCCGCAAGGTCTGAACAGAAGCCTTCATAGCGTACTATGTGCTCTGCCATGCCGTGTGCTATCTGAAACACGGCTTTAATTTCACCGTCGGGTATATATTTTTCTGCGTGAATGTCCGCAAGACCCGATACGGACGGGAAAGAAAATGCTGTTTTTGTAAATGACATCGTTTTTTCCTCCTTAAAGAATTTCACCGTTTTCAATTGCTGAAATCTGGTCGATTCTGCGCTGATGTCTGCCGCCTTCAAATTCCGTGTTCAGGAAAATGTCAACAAGCTCACACGCAAGTCCGGCACCGACAACTCTTCCGCCCATGCAAAGCGCGTTTGCGTCGTTATGAAGTCTTGTATATTTTGCGCTGAAATAATCTGAACAGCAGGCTGCCCTTATGCCCTTTACCTTGTTGGCTGCCATGGAAATGCCAATGCCGGTTCCGCAGCAAAGCACTGCCTTTTCACATTCTCCGTTTACAACGCTCATGCAGGTGCGCTGCGCTATTGCGGCATAGTCCACCGATTCGGGTGTAAAGGTTCCGAAATCCTTATATTCTACGCCCTTTTCATCAAGAAATTTTTTAATCTCCTCTTTAAGGAGATATCCGCCGTGGTCGGCTCCTAAAGCAATCATGTTGTTTCTTCCTTTCGGTTTATTTTTCAGCTTCCTGTGAAAGCTGTTTTTTCTTTTTCAGCTCCCGTTCCGCCTGCGGTATTCTCAGATAAGACGGAACAAGGTCGTTTGCGCTTAAAGGCTGTATTTCTCCGTTTGTGATTTTTTCATATGCGGCAAGTCCCACAGAGCCCGCCCTTTGCAGTGAAAGCAGGGGAGGCGGCAGCAGAATGTTTTCGTTTGTATTCTGTCTGTATACAACCTGTGCACCGTCACCGGTCAGATAAATTTTACCTTCTGTACCGTTCAGCCTGTTTAAAAGCTCCGGCACGGTAATTGCTTCATCCTCGCTTATGCGTTCCGGCTTTTCGTTACAGCGGAATAAAGCGGTATATACCTGGTTGCACCTTGCGTCCATTACACACGCTGCCGTGCAGTCAATACCTATAAAGTTCCATGCAAGTATTTCAAGTGTGGAAAGACCCACACACGGCTTTTTCAGCGCGTCCGCCATGCCCTTAACTGCCGCAACGCCGATTCTGACACCTGTAAATGACCCGGGTCCCTGTGACACGGCAAAATAATCTACTTGGGAAATATCCGTCTGTGCTGCCGACATAACGGAATTTACCATTGGCATAAGTGTGACGGAATGGGTAAGTCCTGCATCGGAAAAGCATTCCGAAATAATCCGTCCGTCCTCAATGAGAGCGGCAGAAGCACTTCTTGCAGTGCTGTCAACAGCTAAAATCTTCA
>JAKSQS010000181.1 GCA_024404055.1 Clostridia bacterium
GCAGTTCGGGTTTTTAGTCTTGATGGAAAGCGGCTTGGTTTCATCATAATCCGTATATACATCAAGCACGGAATAATCGTTTCCGTCAAAGCCCTTTTTCTTATATACCCACGGAATAAAAAGACCCGTAACCGCGCCTATTGCTCCGCCGGCATATGTGGAAACAAAGCCGAACGCACCGTCAATTCTTTCGCCTATGAGATATTGCTGATTGTCTCTCATATCCGATTCAATCGCGGAGTCAATAACATTATATGTATCAACAAAACGGTCAATAGTGTAAACAATGAAAAGCCCCACCGCCGCAAATCTTGACTTGTAAAACAGGAAATATGAAGCTATAAGGAAAATCTGAAGAATGTTTTTGAATATCTTTATATTCTTTTTGCCGAAGCGTTTGATAAACCACGGCGAAAACAGCATACCCCAGAAATTCGCGTTATATGACACAGTGTTCAGCAATCCGTAGGTTGTACTCTTCATAATATGGGCGCGGTAAACCATCCAGTCCCATATATTTCCCTTTGCGTCCTCAAGGAAATTGTTCCAGCCGTCCGCGCATTTTATCCAGAAAATCTTGTTTCCGGCTACCGCACGCATGGACGAGGCAAAGCCCATCTTTGTAATACGGGATTTCGGCAGAACCAGCCTTTCCTTTGTGCCGAAGAAGGCGAACAGCACCAAAGGCATAAGCAATGCCATAGGCGTATACGCCCCCCTGAAATAGCGCAGATTGTATTTATCGCCGTTATCGCAGAGAATATCAACCATCAGTGGATAATAAATATTGTTTATGGAATATCCGAGAGAATAAATAATGCTTGTTATTGCCATTATCTTGGTTCTCTCCTGCGTGTTCGGCGTGATAACATGAATAAGGTTTGTAACGCCGGTATTTACCCAGCCCTGTATGTAGCCCTGCACCTCCGCCATGATGAAAAGCAAAGCTATCATCACATAGCGTGAGCCGCGAAAGCCTGCCGCGCCTACCTTATCATAAGGCAGCCACAAAGAAAGCAGCGTGACAAGCATACTCGGTATCGCAAGCTTGATATACGCCCTGTATTTGCCTTCCTTCGAGCGGAAATTATCAATTATCCACGCATTCAGCGGTGTGAGAAGATAGCCGATAAATGTGCAGACATAGCCCATAACAAGCAGCTCATTATTGTTCATGCCGAGCGTCATACCCGTAAACGCGTTTCCGACACCGAAGCCCATTGTCCACTGAATGGACATATACAGTGCCATCCAGCCTATTGAAAGCATGAAAACCTCTTTATAAGGCACATATTCCCCGGGTCTCGGTCTGTTCCAGTACTGCCTGAATTCCTTATACATATCTACGGCTTTTTTTATAAGCTGGGACATATATCATACCTCCGTGCTTTTTATCGGAATAATTATACCGTATTTGTTCGTTTTCGTCAACAAAATCATTGAATATTATACTGTCGTGTGATAGAATATTACAAAATTTTATTTTCGGAGTGTACCATGAATAAAAAAACCGTAAACATAATCAACTGGGTGCTTGCCGTTGTGCTGTGTCCGTTCGGCATCTGCCTTTGCACAAAGGCATCCTTCGGTCTTTCCATGATAGCCGCGCCGCCGTATATCATACACTGCTTTGTGCGCGAAATGCTCCCGTGGTACACACAGGGCACAAGCGAATATATCTGGCAGACATTTATAATAATCATAACCTGTCTTGCCACAAGGCGTTTCAGCCCGAAATTTCTGCTGTCCTTTTTAACCGGCATTTTAACCGGACTTGTTATTGACCTGTGGTTTCTTGTCCTCGGCGGAAACGGTGCGTATGAATCCATGGCAGTGCGTATCGCCGCATTTGTTTTCGGTTCAGTCATCATCTCAATTGCAATCGCTTTTGTTTTCAGAACCTCTCTTCCGCCCCAGGCATATGAGCTTATCGTGTCGGAAATTGCCGACCGGTACGGCTTTCACAAGGGTAAAACAAAGCTTGTTAACGATATAATCATGCTTGTTATTTCCGTGCTGCTTGCCCTGCTGACCCATGCGTGGTCAGGCGTAGGTGTCGGAACGGTTATCGTAACATTCGCGAATGCCCCGATGATTAACTTTTTCGGAAAAATAATTGATAAGGTGGAAAAGAACAATGCTGACGCAGAGACTCGGAAGCTCAACTCAGAAAAATGAAAAATTCATAGACTCACTGATTAAGACAATCGGCGAACATGAGGGCTGCTGTGATGAGGTGTGGTTTGCCACGGATTACGGCTTTCCGCCGCTTGAAAAGCACCGTGAAAGCGCACAGGCACTGATAAAAAGCGCTGATAAATTCCGTAAAGCAGGTATAAGAGTTTCACTGCAATTAAGCAATTCAATCGGTCACGGGCAGTATATGTCCGTGCGCGACTGCACGGGACTTGTTTATGACGGAACACCTGTCGGAAAAATGGTTGACGCAAACGGAACCGTTGCCGATTACTGCTTTTGCTGGAACGACGAATATTTCAGAAATTATACCTTTTCCGCGCTGAAATATTATCTTGAGGCAATTCAGCCTTACCGTCTGTGGGTGGACGACGACCTGCGCGCCGTGAACCATAATCCTGTTGAACACGGCTGCTTCTGTCCGCGGTGTATAAGCCTTTTCAACGCCCGTTACGGCACAGATTATGACAGGCAGGGGCTTGTTGATGCCATACATAACGACATTGAAATACGCAAAAAGCATATAGAATTTGTGAGAGACAGCCTCGGCGACTTCACATACCGGCTCGGTCTTGTTGTGAAGCAAACCGCACCCGACTGCGCCATGGGACTTCAGGGCTGCGCAAACGGCGGCTATACGGGCTTCGGCTATGATTTTCTGCTGGATGAAATGCTCCGCGCCACAGAAAAAGCTCCTGCATTCAGGGCAGGCGGCGGAGCATATAACGATTATTCCCCGTCAGGCTTTATCAACAAATCAACATTTCTCGCGTATCAGCATTTTATGCTGCCGGATTATGTGACGGACAAACGCCCTGAAATCGAAAATCTGCCTGATGTGGTGTTCGGCAAAAGCATACCCGGCACCTGCTTTGAAACAACCTGTTATCTTGCTTACGGCAGCACCGCAATGAGCTATGCCATGCTTATGAATGATTATGAGCCCATGAGCTGGCACGGGGAAATGCTTTCTGCGTTTTCCTCGCACCGTAAATATTGGAAACGCCTTTCGGAAAATTCAAAGAGAAGCACCCTCTCCGGGCTTACCCCGTTTTATCCCAAAACCGCGTTTCTCAAAAAAAGCAGTCATCCGTTTGATTACTCGCAAGAGGATATTTTCTTTGTCGAACCGCTGCGATACTGCGCCGTTCCCGTCGGCATAACTAAAAAAGAAGCGGATATATATGTGATAAACGGAAAAAACGCCGCAGCCATGAGCGATGAAGAAGTCATGTTTCTGCTTTCAAAGCCCGTCATATGCGACGGTGAAGCGGTATATATACTCAACAGCCGCGGTTTTCTGCCCGATATTTCGGCAAAAGAAATCCCTGTTCAGCGACTGCGGGAGCTTTTTTCCTCTCACAGCATAAACAGGGGCATGGAAAACCGCACATGGGGCGGTCAGATATGGAGAAACAGCGATTGGCTGCTTTCGGGCAGTGACACGGAAATTATAAGCGAATATATCTGTCAAAGCTCCGGTCAAACGGAAAAACAGGGCGTTGCTTCCTGCGTTTTTACCACTCCGGCAGGCGCAAGGTGGGCGGCATTCGGCTTTGATATGTGGGAAAGAACCAAAAGCACCGAAAAACGCGCACAGCTTTTAAACGCTGCTGAATACATCAGCGGCAAACGGTTTACGGCGGAAATAACAAATCCAGTTCAGTCATGCGTAATACCGACTGTAAATGAATACGGCAAATGCACTGCCGTCAGCGTGATAAACTGCACTGTCGGGAAAACCGCGCCGCAGCTTATCATCCGTAACCCCGAAAAAGAAAAATTCGTTTTCATGAGTCTCACCCCGGACAGCGAAACGCCGCTGAAAGCCGAAAAGATAAATGAAAACGAATATACAGTCAATTTGCCGGAAATTGACGGCTGGTCTGTCGGAACCGTGTTCTGCTGATTTTTATTCCGACAGGTTTGCCGTAATTTCGCCTATACGCGCTTCAAGAACATCGTGTTCGGGCGTGACATATGTAAAATTGTCCGGAGAAATAAACAGATTGAAAAGCTTCTGGAAAAAATTGCCCGTGGGTGTGCTCATAAATTTGATGTTTTGTGCCTGCGGCTTCTCCGTGCACAGCCAGAATATCGGTTTTCCGTTTATGATCCAGTTATCACGGAAGGTAAAGTCCGCCATTCTGCCAAAGGACGGTCTGCTTAAGCTCACAAGGCTTATCGCCGCCCAGTTCATCTTTTTGTTGTCGTTGACTGAAACGCAGTTATAAACGCAGTTCCCCGCGTTTTTCGTTTTACAGTCAAAAACGCAGTTTTTCATAAATCTTGTGTTGTCGTGAGAATAGATATATCTGTAAGTGCAGTTCGTTGTCCAACCGTCAAAATCAACCGCCATACCGTCCGTTTTGTTGGTTGAACCCGCAATTTCGCAGTATTCCACCGTAATGCGGTCGGAATGTCTTATCCACAGCGGGGCATACGCACTGTCCTGCGCCGTTGCGCAGTCAAGCACGCGGCAGTTTCTCACCGTACCGTTATACACGGCTGCAATGATCATTCCGCCGCATTTTGCACCCTTCATATAAAGCTCT
>JAKSQS010000182.1 GCA_024404055.1 Clostridia bacterium
GTTGTCTGTGGATAAAAAACAGGAATATAAGATTGATTTTACAGCCTATGACGCACCCGGAGTGTGTGCGCGGCTTTTTATATGAAAACGGCTTCGCAATTTTTAGTGAAGCCGCGTGCATCAGCGAAAAACGGGTTTACTGTGTTATAGCTGCGGAATATGACGGCAAAAAACGCGTGTTCGATGAAGCGGATTGTTATATCGGAAAGCTTCCCGAAAGTGCTGATAACACAGATGCTGCCGCTTTGTATCTGAAAAAGCAGTATGAGCGTATATGTAAAAGGCTTAATGCTTTGAAAAACAGCGGCAGGGATGAAGCCGAATATGCATTTCTGAAGAAAATAACCGAAAAAATGGAGAAATATTTATGACCCGTGTAAAAGATTTAATTGCATATATAGATGAAATTGCGCCGTTTTGTTATCAGGAGGAATGGGATAACAGCGGCTTCCTTATAGGTGAGCCAGATAAAGTCGTGAAAAAAATCGGTTTTTGTCTCGACTTGTCCGCACAGGCTCTTGAAAGCGCAAAGGCAGAGTGTGTCGATTTGATAATTACCCATCATCCGGTGATTTTCAGAGCGCAGAAAAGCTTTACAGCCGGTAATATTGCATACGAAGCGGCAGCGGCAGGCATAAGCGTTATAAGTGCGCACACCTGCTATGACGCGGCAGACGGCGGCGTAAACGATGTGCTGTGCGGTCTTCTCGGACTTGAAAATGTAAAGGAAGCGGAGCACGGCAGCGTTAAAAGCATTCTTCGCTGCGGAGAAACGAAAATCACAAGCGCGGTATCTCTTGCCGAAAAAACCGCGCAGGTTCTGAACACAACGGTGCGCCTGTCCGATGCCGGCAGGCAGATACATAATGTTGCGGTCTGCGGCGGAGCGGGAGGCGACCTTTGGAAATATGCCCTTTCCGGCGGTGCTGACGCGTATATTACGGGAGAAGCAAGTCACCATGAAATTCTTGATGCGTGCGCGGCAGGGCTTACCATGATTATTGCAGGACATTACGAAACGGAAAACCCTGCCGTATTTGAACTGAAAAAACGGGTTACACAGCGCTTTAACGATGTTGAAACTGCTATGCTTAAATATAAAAACCCGGTGGAGTATATAAGATAATGGCACTTGACGGATATTTTTTACACAAAATAAAAAAAGAAATTGAGCTTTATGCCGTGGGCGCAAAGGTTGATAAGGTATATCAGCCGTCACGGGATGAGGCGGTGCTGCTTTTGCGCACAAGGGGCGGCACATACCGGCTTTTGTTTTCAATCAGAGCCGACAGCGCAAGAGTGCAGTTTATAGCGGAAAACCCCGATAATCCGGCTGTTCCGCCGATGCTTTGTATGCTTTTAAGAAAGCATCTTTGCGGCTGTACGCTTACCGCCGTAAGACAGCAGGAGCTTGACAGAATACTGTATCTTGATTTTGACGGGACTGATGAAATAGGCGAAAAAACCTCTTTTGTTCTTTGTTGTGAGCTTATGGGAAAGCATTCCAACCTTATTTTGCTCAAGGACGACATGACGGTTGTTGACGCATTGAAAAGGGTGGATGTTTCCACATCAGCTTACAGACAGGTTTTGCCCGGAATAAAATACAAGCTGCCGCCGGAGCAAACAAAGCTTAACTTTCTCACTCATTCATCGGAGGAATTGTGCGATGCCGTGCTGCTTTACAGAGAAAAGCGGCTTTCCTCAGCTGTTATTTCCGCCGTGCAGGGCGTGTCACCGTTTTTAAGCCGGGAAATATCCGCCCGTGTTTGTGAGGATGACTGTGCTGTAAGTGAGCTTTTGCCAGGACAGCGAAAACGCCTTATCTGCGCTTTTGACGAACTGAAAGAATCGGCAGACGACGCAAAGGCTTATACTGCTGTTGACCGTACGGGGAATCCCGTCGATTTCTGCGGACTTGACATCACGCAGTACGGAAACAGCGTTATAAAAAAAGAATACGAAAGCTGCAGTCTCCTGCTTTCCGATTATTACGGAGAAAAAACAAGGTACGAAAGAATAAAAAACAGAGGACAGGAGCTTTTCAGGCTTGTGGGTAATCTTTGTGAAAAGACGGCTCACAGACTTTCGGTGCAAAGGCAGGAGCTTGCCGAATGTGCCGACAGGGATAAATACAGGCTTTGGGCAGAGCTGATAAACGCAAACCTTTACAGACTTTCAAAGGGCGCGTTTTTCTATGACCTTGAAAATTATTACGAAAATTACACCCCGGTTCGTATTCCGTGCGACCCGTCGCTTTCGCCGCAGAAGCAGGCACAGAGATATTATAAAGAATACAGAAAGCTTCAGACTGCCGAAACAAAGCTTACACAGCTCATAGCAGACGGAGAGCAGGAGCTTCAATATCTTGAATCCGTACATGACGAGCTGACAAGAAGCGAAACGGAAAACGACCTGCTGCTTATCAGACAGGAGCTTTATGAGCAGGGATATATCGTTTCCCGGCAGAACGGCAAACGCAAAGCGCAGAAATGCCCGGAGCCGATGAAGTATATTTCTCCCGACGGATTTACAATTCTTGCAGGCAGAAACAATACGCAAAATGACAGATTGAGCCTTAAAACGGCAGGCGCGGGAGATTTGTTTCTGCATACACAGAAAATTCCCGGTTCTCATGTAATAATCGTAAGTGACGGGAAGAAAATACCCGACACAACGGTTGAATTTGCCGCAGGGATTGCCGCATGGTTGAGCAAGGCGAGGCAGTCCGTGCGTGTGCCGGTTGATTATACTCCGGCAAAAAATCTGAAAAAGCCAGTCGGCGCAAAGCCGGGAAAGGTTATTTATCATATCTATAACACGATTATTGTTGACCCGGTAAAGCCGGAAAATAATTAAATTCGGGAGGCGGCATATGGCTTTCACGCATTTACATCTTCATACGGAATACAGTCTGCTTGACGGCGCGTGCCGCATTGAACCGCTGCTTGATGCCGCTGTTGCCATGGGACAGACCTCGGTTGCCGTAACCGACCACGGGGTTATGTACGGCGCGATTGATTTTTATAAAGCAGCCAAGGCGAGGGGAATAAATCCGATTATAGGCTGTGAATGTTATGTAAGCGCAAGAAGCAGACATGACAAACAGCACGCGCTTGACAGCGAAAGATACCATCTTGTTCTTCTTTGCAAAAACAATGTCGGTTATCAGAACCTTATAGCTATGGTCAGCAAGGCATGGACTGAGGGCTTTTATGTTAAGCCGAGAATTGACAGGGAGCTGCTTGAAAAGCACCATGAGGGGCTTATTGCACTTTCAGGCTGCCTTATGGGTGAAGTGCCGAGAGCTCTTGCAAGGGGAGACTATGAGCAGGCAAAGCAAACCGTTCTGTGGTACAAAAGCCTTTTCGGTGAGGATTATTATATTGAAATACAAAATCACGGATTGCGTGAACAGCTTGAAATTATGGGCGGTCTTGTCAGTCTTTCAAAGGAGACGGGCGTTAAGCTTGTCGCAACCAATGATGTTCACTATGTAAAAAAGGAAGACGCGCAGGTACAGCGTGTTTTAATCTGCATACAGACAAACCATGTCCTCGGGGAAGATACGGGGCTGGAATTTGAAAGCGAAGAATTTTATCTTAAAAGTGAAGATGAAATGAGACAGGCGTTTCCCGGCTTGCCGGACGCGGTCAGTATTACGGGCGAAATTGCGGCGAAATGCCATGTTGAATTTGAATTCGGAAAAACAAAGCTTCCGCATTTTGAGGTTCCTGACGGTGAAGACCATTTTGAATATTTCAAAAGAAAATGCTATGAGGGCTTATACCGCAAAATTGACAATCCATCCGCAGAATATACGGACAGGCTTGAATATGAGCTTGAAATAATTAACCGCATGGGCTATGTTGATTATTATCTTATAGTGCATGATTTTATCCGCTTTGCAAAAAGTAAAAAAATACCCGTCGGACCAGGCAGAGGCTCCGGCGCGGGAAGTCTCGCGGCTTTCTGCATCGGCATCACGGGTATAAACCCGATTAAATCCAATCTTCTTTTTGAAAGATTTTTAACTCCCGAAAGCGTCAGTATGCCGGACTTTGATGTGGATTTCTGCTATGTGCGCCGTCAGGAGGTTATTGATTATGTTATCGGCAAATACGGTACCGACCATGTGGCACAGATTGTAACCTTCGGTACGCTTGCGGCAAGGGCGGCTGTGCGTCATGTGGGCAGGGCACTCGGCATGGCATACGGAAATGTTGATACAGTCGCAAAGCTTATTCCCAACGAGCTGAAAATCACAATCGACAAGGCACTGCAAAAAAATCCGGAGCTTCGCAGGCTTTACGATACGAACGAAGAGGTTAAGACACTGCTTGACCTGTCACGGAGGGTTGAGGGTATGCCGCGCCATGCATCCACCCATGCGGCGGGGGTTGTAATCACAAGAGACCCGGTTGCCTCATATGTTCCGCTTGCCGTTAATGACGATGCAGCCGTGACGCAGTTTACCATGACCGCACTTGAGGAGCTCGGTCTGTTGAAAATGGATTTTCTCGGCCTTCGCACGCTCACCGTTCTTGATGAAGTTAACTGTTGCTTCAGGATCAACGTAACCGATAATGTCATAATCAACATCAATGTGTGCGTCGATCTTAATGATATCCTTCTTGCCAAGCTTCTTGCTTGTTACGTTCTGGATGATAGCTACAACATTCTATACATTTTTTTTTAAGTTCTTCTAA
>JAKSQS010000183.1 GCA_024404055.1 Clostridia bacterium
GTACTGCTGACGGAGAGAATTGATTTTTCCTGCGCCGCAAGCAGTCCGGCACATTCCGTACACGGCGTTTTGCCCGGAACACACAGATATACCGTGCCGTAAAACCCGTTTATTCCTCCGTTTACAAACGGAACATTATGTAAATAGCAAAAATCCGTAACGGTTCTGCGTAAAGCATTGTTGTCAGCCGCAATGAAAATAATATCGCATTTTCCGGCAAAGGCAAGGTCGTCGGGTTCGGTTATTTTCTTGTTTACGGCAATTATCTCTGTATCGGGCGAGTATTTGCTCAATTTTTCAGCCGCCCTTTGCGTTTTGAAAAAGCCGGTATCATCTTTTGTATATAAAAACTGCCTGTTAAGGTTGCTTTCGCTCACTGTGTCATAATCGCACAGATACAGCCTGCCGATTCCGCTGCCGGCGAGATGAACCGCAACATTGCAGCCGAGCCCTCCGCATCCGATAACGGCGGCACTGTATGCGCTTATGTCAAATCCCTGAATATCTTTTTTACTCATTTTGCATTTGCTCCGCAGCTTATCGTGCAGCCGCTCATAGTTTCAATTGCGTGCTGAAGCACCGGCATAACAACCTCAAGTGATTCTTTTACCGCCTTCGGACTGCCGGGCAGATTGATTATCAGCGTTTTTCCCCTTATTCCGGCTGTGGCGCGCGAGAGCATTGCTTTCGGCGTTTTTGTCATGCTGAAAGCGCGTATCGCCTCGGGTATACCGGGGGCTTCCCTTTCAATCACGGCTTTTGTTGCCTCGGGAGTGACATCTCTCGGTGCGAAGCCCGTTCCGCCGGTTGTAAAAACAATATCGGAATGAAGCTCATCGCAAAACCGTATAAGCTCCTTTTCGATAATTTCCTTTTCATCGGGAACAACGGTATATCCGACGGTTTTCGCCGTGCCGCAAAGCATCTGCGAAATAAGCGGACCGCTCTTATCCTCACAGATATTTCTGCTGCATCTGTCACTTGCGGTAAGAACGGATATTAACATTTTTCAATTACCCCTTGCCGTTTTCATATTTATGTGCTATATTATAGCATATGAACCGAATAATTACAACACTTTCTTACATTTTATGTAAAAAAGCCTGACACAGGAAGTTTGCGGCTTTTGCCGCATTAATTCATATCCGACCCGTTTTTCCTAACCTTTTTGTACGGAATTACGGGCGAGACCGAAAAAAACACAGGCATAAGCCTCTCGGTCGAGGGCTGCGCGGGAAACGGTGCCGCCTTCCGTGATTTGAAAAGGAGAATGAATTATGAAAAAACTTCTCGCTGTTTTACTTGCTGTTCTTATGCTCACGGCGTTTGCCGCCTGCGGCGAAACCGCAAAGACCGATGTGACCGAAGAAGCCACAACGGCTGCTCAAACGGTTGAGAACGGCACAATCCGCCTTGCCACAACCACTTCCGTTAACGATTCCGGTCTTCTCGGATACCTGCTTCCGTATTTCGAGAAAGCAAGCGGATATAAGGTAGAGGTTGCCTCGGCAGGTACGGGCGTTGCCATCGGCTATGCAAAGTCGGGTGACGCAGACCTTCTTCTTGTTCACTCAAAGTCGCAGGAGGAGGAATTTATTGAAGCGGGCTTTGCTTCAACGGAAAGACTTTCATTCATGTACAACTACTTTGTTATTGCCGGTCCCGCAGATGACCCGGCAGGTATCAAGGATGCCGAAACCGCCGCAGACGCATTTAAGAAAATTGCGGATGCCAAGGCTCCGTTTGCATCCCGCGGCGACAACAGCGGAACGCATAACAAGGAAACGGGAATCTGGGAAGCGGCAGCAATTGACCCGTCGGCAGAAGCATGGTACAGCTCACTCGGCTCCGGCATGGGCGACACGCTCACAAAGGCCAACGAGCTCAAGGCTTATGTTCTTACGGATAAGGCGACCTTCCTTTCAATGAAAGATTCTCTGACAAATCTTGCCATTATTAAAGCGGAGGCGGACGATATGAAGAATACATATTCTCTTATCGGCGTTAAGGCTGACGCGGCAGAATTTGAAGGCAAGGATGTTAAAATCAACACAGACGGTGCAAACGCGCTTATCGACTGGATGCTCGGCGATGAAGCATCGGCTCTTATTAAGGAGTACGGCGTAACTGAATACGGCGAGGCACTGTTCTTCCTGCTTGAAAAATAATTTTTTATGGATTATATAAAACAGGCTTTTGGGCTTGTTGTTTCCGGTGACAGAGAGCTGTGGCAGATTATTGCCACAACTCTCGTTATGTCTTTTTTCAGCACATCCGTTTCCGCTCTTATCGGTATTCCCTGCGGCATTGCCATAGGCAAAAGGGAATTTAAGGGTAAGGGTGTGATTATGCGCATTCTCAATACATTGATGGGCTTGCCCCCTGTGGTGGCAGGTCTGCTTGTGTTTTTACTGTTCAGGGCGGTGGGTCCTCTCGGCAGCTTTCACCTTATGTTTTCCGTACCCATCATGGTTATAGCGCAGGTGACGCTGATAACCCCCGTAATATGCTCACTTTCTGCGTCCGCAGTCGGCGAGCGCACGCGAAGCATGAGTGAAACGGCGCAGGGTATGGGAATTTCCAGGATAAAACAGACCGGTCTTATGATTGGCGAATGTTCGTCGCAGCTTGTCGGCATTGTTCTCATGGGCTTCGGCAGAAGCATTGCTGAGGTTGGTGCCGTTTCTCTTGTAGGCGGAAACATTCAGTTTAAAACCCGTGTTATGACTACCGCGATTTTGCTTGAAGCGAACAAGGGCAATTTCGATAAGGCGCTGGCTCTCGGCATTATTCTTATGCTGATTTCGCTTGTTGTCAATGCGGCGGCTTATCCCGTAAAAAGAAAAAGGTAAAATTTAATGATAGATATTTATAAGCTTGAAAAAAAGTTCTCGTCCGATTTTATGCTTAAAATCGACGGGCTTCATATAGAAAAAGGAGAGCGCGTGGCTCTTATCGGTGCAAACGGCTCCGGCAAATCAACGCTGCTGAAAATACTTGCCGGGATAATAAAGCCGGACAGAGGCACGGTTACGGTAAATGCCGAAAGTAAAGGTTATCAGCCGCAGGAGCCGTATATTTTCAGGGGGAGCACCGAAAAAAACATCCGTCTTGCTCTTCACGGCAGCGAAAACATTGACGGTCTCATTTCCGACTGTCTTCTCGAAAACCTGAAGGATAAAAGCGCAGCTCTGCTTTCCGGTGGAGAAAAGCAGAGAATGTGCCTTGCGAGAATGCTTGCCGGGCGTTATTCACTGCTGCTGCTCGACGAGCCGTTCAGCGCGGCTGATGTGGATATATGCACGGTTCTTGAGCGTCTGCTTGTAAAAAAAACGGTTGAAAACAGTTCAACTCTGATTTTTTCAACGCATCTGCCGTCACAGGCGTTGAATGTGGCGACAAAGGTTTTGATTATGAACAACGGCACGGTTGCCGAATATTCCGATGTATCTGCTTTGAAGCAGCCGGAGAGCGAATTCGGTAAAAAATTTATCGGAAGCTGGAGACTATAATACTATGCTTAAGGTTGTAACGCTTGAACAGGCAAAGGATATTATTTGCAGCCGATTTCCCGGGGAAATTATTTCCTGCGAAACGGTTGATATATCACAAATACCCGGCAGAATTGCCGCGGAGGATATTGTAAGCGCAGAGGATGTTCCGGCGTTTTCCCGTTCGGTTATGGACGGATATGCCGTAAAAGCCTGCGATACCTACGGTGCGAGTGCCTCAATGCCGTCCATGCTTGATATAGACGGTGAAATTTTAATGGGGCAAACAGCGGAAAAAAAGCTTGAAGGCGGACATTGCTTCAGAATTTCCACCGGCGGAATGCTGCCCGGGGGAGCAGATGCCGTTATACCCGTTGAATATACGGACGAAGAGACAGGGAATATGTGTCTGCTTTATAAAAGCGTAAGTCCGCTTGAAAATGTTACTTCACGCGGCGACGATGTGAAAATCGGTCAATGTGTTATTCCACGCGGCAAGCTTCTTTCCTTTAAAGATGTCGGTGTGCTTGCTGCGATGGGGGCAGAACATATAAAGGTTATCCGCAGACCCGTTGCAGGCATAATCTCGACAGGGGACGAGCTGACGGAAATATCCGAAAAGCCCCGCATCGGACAGATAAGGGATGTTAATTCACATCTGCTTTCGGCAGTATGCGAAAAATACGGCTGTGAAGCCAAAAGATACGGAATAATACGCGACGACAGAAGCACTCTGACACAGACCATAAAAAAAGCGGTTGATGAATGTGATTTTATACTGATTTCCGGCGGTTCATCAGCGGGGGAAAAGGATATGACCGCTTCGGTGATTTCCGAGCTCGGTGAGGTGTATATACACGGTATTGCCATGAAGCCCGGAAAGCCTACCATAATCGGTAAAATAAACGGCAAAGGGATTTTCGGACTTCCGGGGCATCCGGCAGCGGCATTTTTTGTTGCGGAAACAGCGGTTAAGCCTTTTATTGACAGAATAACGGGCGCAAGAACCGTGAAAAGCTTTTATGAATGTGAGCTGTCGGAAAATATTTCATCCAATCACGGCAGAGAGGAATCTACATGTGTCAGAACCGAAAACGGTGTGGCCTCTCCTCCTTCCGGAAAACCCCGCATAACATCGCCGCTTCCCGGC
>JAKSQS010000184.1 GCA_024404055.1 Clostridia bacterium
CTTTTTGGTTTGCTTTATTTTATTCATTCCGTACAGACGGAATGTTATTTACTTTTTGTTTTCAATATGTCCCTGTCAAGCATTCCGAGCTTGCCTGCCTGCGGCAGCATGATAATCGGAAGCAGAAACTGGTCAATGCCGGTGTCGAGAAAATCAAACAGCGCGTCACACGCGAGAGTGATTGCAATAGCCTCCGGCGGAATGCCGAGCTGTGTGAAAAGCACGGTATAGGCTGTCATTGCTCCGCCGGGAATCGGGGGAGTGGCAACGGCAAGAATGCCTATGGAAAAAACCATCATCACAAGCCATGAAACGGAAATTTCAACATGATAGAAGGTTGCAAAGAACAGCGCGGCTGAAATGTAATTTATCGCCGTTGCGGGCTTAAGCGCAACAATGCCCAGCGGAATGCCGAATGAAGAAATTGTATCGCTTATGCCGTATTGCTTGCGGCAGGCGTTCATGTTTGTGCCGAACGCAGCGGCAGATGAAGCCGTGGTAAGTGCGATAACAAGCGTCGGGATACCTTTTTTTGCAAGCAGCAGGGGATTTGTTTTCATCCTTACTGAGGTTATCAGCAGAACGAAAAGAGCCATAACCGGTATGCAAATTACGCCGGTGATGAAGAATTTGCCGGCACTTGCAATGGATGAAACGGAATCCGACCATATCAGATTTAAAATAACGATAAAAATGAAATACGGGACAAGTCGGCTGACAAATTCTATCAGATATTGCACTATGTAGTTGATTTGCTCCACTGCTTTTGCGACAGCGTCGGTCTTTTTGCCGAGAAACAGCATTGCTATGCCGATTACAACGGCAAGAAATATAATTTGCAGGGTGTTTCCGTCTGTAAAGGGGCTGAAAATATTTTTCGGTATGATGCCTAAAATCATGTTCAGTATTGACGACAACTCCGAGCCGCTGACGCTGTTTTGCGAAAATTCAGGCTTAAAAACAGGCAGACATATCAGAGAAAACAGCACCGTTACAATATATACTGTGCTGATGTAGCTTGTGAGCAGCTTTTTACCGATTTTTTTCAGCGTTGCCGCGTCACCGATTCCGTAAATGCCCCATGCAACGGAAAGGAAAATCATCGGCCCCGCGATACAGCCCAGCATATTCAGAAATGCATCGTGCAGGGGAGTGAGAAAATTGTCAAGTATTCCGTTAATAATACCAACGGGGAGAAGGAATTTCCCGATGATGCCAAGCACAATTGCGCTTGCAATGGCAATTATAAGTGAGATAACCGGATTGACGGATTTCTTTTTTATGCGAAAAAGGTATGTGTTAACGCCTTCTGCATATGAATACTCCGGCGAAAGGCCCAGATTTTTCAGCACACTGTCGCCCAGAACGCTGCCGGAGCTGTTTTTGCGAAATACATTCTGCTGTTTTCCGAAAAGCTCAAGTGTTATGCAGCTTCTGAAAAAACGCCTGCCTGTTGTAAGCCGCAGCCTGTCACAGTCGCCGCTTTCCTGCGTGTCAAGCAGAATTTCCTCCACGGTCAGTGCATATCTTGAGGCTTCCCTGCCGGAAAGGTTCAGCGCGGATGTATATTTTCTCACGGCTTCGGAGCACTTGTCGGTTGACTCAGCCGAAAGTCCGGCTTCATATATTTCCGTTTTCTGTTTCATCTTTGTTCCCCGATTCATAGCTTATTAGTATATTATATCTAATCGGTACGGTAATTTCAACTAAATGTGACAATTTTATTGTAATAAAATTTGAAAATTTGAAAAGCTTTTGGGAAAGGTGTCATTATGCCAAATCATCTCCGTACCCAAACGGGGACGGTTCTCGATGGGTACGAACACATTTACGAAATCCCGTACACGGTGAATTTTATATCGAATGTTGTTTGAAACATCCAACGCCCACGGTGCGTCGGAACGCCGCACCCTACGGACATACGGCAAAGCTTTAAAATGGTACCCCCTCATTCAGCCGTCAGGCTGAATGAGGGGGATTTACATAAGGAATTTACATTAACGGGATGTATCGTTTAGCCATTGCTTCAACATCTTCCCAGTCAAGCAAGCCTTTGCCCATTGCAACCTTTAAGTCTGCGCCGTTATATGCAAGGTAAGCTTCATAAGGAATCATGCCGTTATAGTCTTCAAAGGTATATAAGCCGTATTTTGCAATATCCTTTTGCTTCTGTGCCTTATCGTACATCATGGTTTTTGTATCAACCTCATAGATGTTGAACAGACCCGTAATGCCGCCGGGCATAGACATCATGCCGTTAGCGTAAAGATTGAGAGTTCCGAAGGTAACAGGACTGTAAAGCTCAGTGTGCTTTTTAACATATTTCACCTTTTTAAGTGTAACAGTTGTACGCTTTCCGTCATCTGTCATTTTCACAAAACGGTCACCGATATAGTTTTCACTGTCTGCACCGCCGAGGTATACAAACTTCTTCAAATCCAAATCAAAGAAGCCGTGTTCACTGACCACGCCGACCTTTGTCCCGTCGGAGAAATAACATTCAAGAACCTTATATTCACCGATTTCTTCTTTTTCGTTGAATACAATTGTGGAAACAACATTCATGCCTTTTTCAAAATCCCATGCAAGAACCTTATCGCCCTGTTTCACATCTTTGACCTGTTTCTGACTTCCGTCCGCCATGGTGATAAGGGTGTCGGGGGTGAGACAGGAGCTTGCGCTGATTGTTACATCCTCATCAGGCATAGTAAAGGAAAACGAATCTTTTGCGTATGTTGTTCCGGTTTCATCTCCTTTAACAGTTGTTTTTTTGCCTGTACTTCCGTCATATTTTACACTAAAGGAAACTGCTGTACCATACGGTACATTATTAGGATCGGTAACCGATAATAATGTAATTTTTGCACCGTCTTCCTTAGTCGTTATTTTCCATTTATGAATCTGCCAATGCGCCGTTATTTCACAATTACCGGTTTCGTTTACATAATCCGTAGCTTGTTGCATCGTTGATAATTTGCTTCCGTCCGGTGCATACCAGCCGTCAAAGTCATAACCTGTTCTTGTAGTTGTCGGAAGCTCAAGGCTTGATTCGTTGTAAAAGAACTCTTCTTTATCAGAAACATCAGTTCCGCCTTTTTCGTCAAATATTACGGCGCATTTCCACTTTGCTTTCAATGTGGTATTTGCTTCAATCGGGGTGTCGGAATCAACCTTTTTGTTGTTGCTTTCATTAAACCAGCCTGCAAGGGTATAACCGCTCTTTGAAACATCATCTTTGGTAGGAAGAGTAAGATATGTCGTGTCGTATTCCCAGTTTGCGAGCATAATTACTCCCTTACCGTTTTCGTCTGTGAGATTTTTTACAGTCGCCTTATCGTCATAATTTTTGCTGTTAGTGTTACAGGTCCAGTTTACGAAATTCCATTTTGCCGTGCCCGAGTTTTTTAAGCCGTGTTTCGTTGTACCTCCGTTCCAGTTGAAGGTGACAGTATATTCTCTTATAAATTTGTTTTCGTTAAGAGTGTATTCGGTATCATATTCCATATCCTGTGTGGCAGTTGCATTGTCCTCATTTGTGTTTGTATCTCCGTCAAAGAAAACCTGATATTTTATTGGTCCCCATATTGCATAAAGAGTACACTCTCCGCTGCCGTTCACATATTCCGCCGCTTCTTCCGGCGAAGCGAACACATTGCCGTCTGCCGTTTTGCTCCAGCCCCGGAATATGTAACCCGTTTTTGCAGGCTTGCCGAGAGCTATTTTTGTATCTCCGTAAACAAAGGTTTTGGATGATACGGAGGAACCGGAGTCAAAGCTTACCTCGCAGCTCCACTGCGCAGTTAAGTTAACGGTTCCGGAGGTCAGCTCAACGGTTTTACCCGGTTCAATAAGCTCGCCGTTCATTATCCAGCCGTCAAAAGTCCATTTGTCCTTATCAGGCGTTATGTCAGGATTAAGCTTTTTGGTGCTGAAGGTATAGCTGCCGGTGTATGTGCTGTCGCCGTCAATTGTGCCGCTGTCTGCGTCATAGATTATATCAAAACGCTTTTCTGCCCATTTTGCGTATAATGTGAATATACTGTTGTGGTTTTCGATAATTTCCTTTTGCTGCTCGTAGCTTAAATCATATACGGCGCCGTCGTCAATATCCACAATGTCGTTGTCCGGGTCTGTGCCCCAGCCGGCAAGCTCATACCACGCGCATTCAACCTCCTTGTTGCTGACGGTGCGGAAGGAGGTTCCTACCGGCAGGTAAACAATCTGCGTTATACTTTTTTGCTTTACGCCGAAGAAGGTGCTTAATACATTTTGCTCAATGTCGTATTCGCTGAATCTTTCAACATAGCCCGTGTTGCTGTCATATACAATTGTGATGCTTTCAACATCCAGTTCCTTTTCAACAGGTGCGCTGATTTCTGAGCCTTCAGTTTCAAACACAGCGTTGATATCCGCGTTCGCCTGTCTTACACGAAATTCATAATCATGTATAAGCTCCGGATTTTCCGTGCTTTTAAGAGAATATTTCACATTGAAATAATAACTGCTGTTGCGCTTGTCCTTTACCTCGTGCGGTTCAACCTCAAGTCCGCAGACAACCATGTTATCTGTATATGCG
>JAKSQS010000185.1 GCA_024404055.1 Clostridia bacterium
ACGCCGCTTGACGGGAGAGCGATAATAACGTCACCCTTCTTCATGGTTGAATTGAAGAAGCTTGTAAATGCGGAGGGAGCTTTATCTGCCGAATAAATACCCATATCAATCATCATCTGACGGAATTGCTCGATAACCGCATTGTCAGCCTCATAATCGTTTACGGTGCAGTCAAGCATGGCAAGCGTATTGTCATATGTTGCCTGCTGTTCAGCCGTAAGAACAATGTTGTTTTCTTTCACATACTTTTCAAAATCTGGCAGATAGCTTCTCTTTAATGACTTGACATTTCTTGCGCCGTTAAACTGCGGATAATAATAATCGTCTGTATCGGCATCGTCACAGTCTTCAACCGTTTTGATGTTGCCGAGAGCAAGCTGAATTGCAAGGGAAATCGCGGTGTTGTTATATTCAAGCTCATGCTTCTGTCCGTAGAAATACCATGTTGAATCCTTATAATATGTGGTGGAAATATCAATGGATTTGTCAGGAGAAAGAATTCTGCCTTCCTCATCGCTGAACTCGGAGCTGTAGGAAACATAGCTTGTTCCGGGAGCGGTTGAAGAAATGTCGATAATTTCATCTGAATTTGTCTTTTCGGCAGAGTTCATAAATCCGAACATACGGTAATCGCTTGTGATTGCGCCGTAGGGCAGACCGTAGCCGGCAATGAAGGAAAATCCGACGCCCTGCTGCTCGAGAGCTGCAAACCGTTCTTTTATTGTTGACTGTGCCTGATGATATGTATCAAATTCGGCACGAACCGCATCAGACTTAATAAGCGCACGGGCATCCTCATACCTGTAATCGGGAACAAGGGAAAGCAGGGACGGTGTACGGAGAACCATAATATCGCTGATTGCCGCAAGTGCCTGGTCGATAAATGCGCGAAGAGCGCGTTTTGAGAAGAAGCGGAGAACAAAGTTTACAAGATAACCCCAGGGCTCACCTACAAGCTCCGCTACAAGACCGTTATAGAAAAGGTCGGGTGAATTGTCCGCATAATGCTGAGTGATAAGGTCGATAACTATATCACTGCCGTTCCAGCAGCCGACGATGCTTACAACTCTTTTAACATGATTGTCCGCAACATCGGGATAAGCATAAAGATAAGAGCTTACGACGGATGCGCCCATGCTCATGGGAACAAGGATAACCTTATCTGCGCCGACGGTGTTTTCGGCAAGTATCGTTTCAATAAATTCATGCAGCCCGGCTACATTTTTGGATGTATATGAAAATGCGCTGTAATTGTAGCAATACAGATAATCCTCATAATTTTCACCGAATGCCTTTTCACATATTTCGGCGCAGGGGATTGAGCTGTAGAAGCAGTTTTTGGCTTCGCTGTTGAACTTGCCGTTTTCATCAATGACACCGGGGTATTTTGACAGGGGAAGAGTGTATCTGGGAGTTACAACTCTCGGGTCAAGATTGCCCTGCTCGTCAACAAGGTTATAACGGAAAAGGTTTTTAACTATGGCATTGACATTTTTATCGGATACCATGTTTTTTCTTGTAACAGCACCGAGAAGAAGCTGGAAAACAGCACCGATGATGCCCTTGAGCGTTTCGGGGTCTTTCAGACTTTCATCAAAATAGTCGTTGAAAAGGTTCCAGCTGTCAATATATTTCCCCTCAGCGACAAGGGGAGCATAATTTTCATAATCCTGAAGAGTGCCGTTTTCAAACGCGCCTTCTTCAACATATGATTTGTCAAATATGTATGAATGTGACTGACCGATGCCGGTTACGAAAACAACAAGGCTGTTTTCGCCGTCTGCAAAAGCACTCTCAAGCTCGTTGATACCGTTGACAGTGCTTACCGGAGCGGCTTCTTTTACCTCTGCCGATGAAGGCATAACGAAAACAGGAACAAGAAGTGTAAAGCAAAGTAACAGGGCTATGAATTTTTTGATTTTCATATATTTATCCTCCGTTTTTACAATTATATGTATATTAACATAATAATAAAAGAAAATCAATATGTTTCATAATTAAAAATATAAAAAGAAACCGTGACACAACATCCTCAAAGAAAAGATAGCAGAAACACTGATAATCAGTGCAAACGATTCACTTTTTCTGTATAGCAAAAAATCACTGTTCAACGGGATTACGGGACACCATCCGCTGCTATGCTGTATCAATTAAACTTTATTTATGTGGGGGTCGGCATCCCCGACAATGCCATTAAGTTAAGGCTTTACAATTGCAAATGAAAATTATTATGACAATAAAAAAGCATTGAGCAGGGAATTGTAGGGTACGATGCCCACATCGTACCGCCATAAAACATTTGCCTGTTCAACACATTTATTTGGAATATATTGCAACAAATCCCGACATGGTTTCGGCATTCAGGTTCGGTGCGTTGAGGGCAACGCACCCTACAAGTGTCATAAAGTTTTAGGTTATAAAAAATACTACAAAATGAAAGACGGGTATGTGATGAAACTTTTTGTATCATCACATACCCCTTTTGAGAACATTGTAAAGTATGTTCTGCTTTAAATCAATACATTCCGCCGCCCTGTGCCGCTGCCATGGCTGCCGCCTGTGCCGCATCAGCCTGCGGGTCGGGAATATCGGTAACGAGAGATTCTGTTGTGAGAACCATGGAAGCAACGCTTGCCGCGTTCTGAAGTGCGGAGCGCGTAACCTTTGTGGGGTCAAGAATTCCTCTTTCAAACATATCAACATATTCTTCCTTTGCAAAGTCATAGCCGTAGCCGACCTTGCCGGAGGAGAGAATGGCGTTGATGATAACGGAGCCTTCAAGACCGGCGTTTGCCGCTATCTGGCGAACGGGCTCTTCAAGTGCCTTGAGAACGATGCGTACACCCGTCTTTTCGTCTGCGTCTTCCGTCTTTTCAAGCAGAGCGGAAACAGCGGGAATGGCGTTAAGAAGCGCAACGCCGCCGCCTGCAACAGAGCCTTCCTCAACTGCCGCCTTGGTTGCCGCAAGTGCGTCTTCAATGCGAAGCTTCTTTTCCTTCATTTCGGTTTCCGTTGCCGCGCCTACCTTGATAACCGCAACGCCGCCCGCAAGCTTTGCAAGGCGTTCCTGAAGCTTTTCCTTGTCAAATTCGGAGGTGGAGGTTTCAATCTGCGCCTTTATCTGTGTAACTCTGGATTTAATGGCATCCTTGTCGCCCGCGCCGTCAACGATGATTGTGTTTTCCTTTGTAACCTTTACCTGACGAGCTCTGCCGAGCTGGCTGATGTCCGCATCCTTAAGCTCAAGACCGAGCTCTGAGGTGATAACCTCGCCGCCCGTGAGAATGGCTATATCCTCAAGCATTGCCTTTCTTCTGTCACCGAAGCCGGGAGCCTTTACGGCTATGCAGGTGAAGGTGCCTCTGAGCTTATTTACAAGCAGCGTTGCAAGAGCCTCACCCTCAACATCCTCTGCGATGATGATAAGCTTTTTGCCTGCCTGGAGAACCTTTTCAAGCAGGGGAAGAACCTCCTGAATATTGGAGATTTTCTTGTCGGTTATAAGAATGTAAGCGTCGTCAATAACAGCTTCCATCTTGTCTGCGTCTGTTGCCATATAGGGTGAAACATATCCGCGGTCAAACTGCATACCCTCAACAACCTCTTTTGATGTTTCGGCAGTTTTTGATTCTTCAACCGTGATAACGCCGTCTGTGGAAACGATTTCCATAGCCTCGCTTATAAGCTTGCCGATAAATTCATCAGCGGATGAAATTGTGGCGATTCTCGCAATGTCGGCAGCGGAGGTAACGGGGCTTGAATTGCTTTTAACCGCTTCAACCGTTGCGTCAACAGCCGCCTTGATGCCCTTTTTGACAACCATGGGGTTTGCGCCTGCCGCAACATTCTTCATGCCTTCGCGTACAAGTGCCTGCGCAAGCAGGGTTGCGGTTGTGGTGCCGTCACCGGCAACATCGTTTGTTTTTGTGGCAACCTCTTTAACAAGCTGTGCGCCCATATTTTCAAAGGGCTCTTCAAGCTCGATTTCCTTTGCGATTGTAACACCGTCGTTGGTGATGAGGGGAGCACCGTATTTTTTGTCAAGCACAACATTTCTGCCCTTGGGTCCGAGGGTGATTTTAACTGTGTTGCTGAGCTTATCAATACCTGCCTGAAGAGCTTTTCTTGCTTCTTCGCCGTAAATAATCTGTTTTGCCATATGTGTTTCCTCCTGTTATTCGATTACCGCAAGGATGTCGCTCTGACGAACTATGTTATATTCCGTTCCGTCAAGCTTTACTTCCGTGCCTGCATATTTTCCGGCGATAACCTTGTCGCCGACTTTTACAATCATTTCAACTTCCTTACCGTCTACAACGCCGCCGGGACCTACCGCAACAACTTCTGCGAACTGGGGCTTTTCCTGTGCCGCTGCCGCAAGGATGATGCCGCCCTTTGAGGTTTCCTCTACCTCTTCGGGTTTAAGTACAACACGGTCTGCAAGGGGTCTGAGCTTCATAATTTATTCCTCCTGAATCAGATATACTGGTTTTAGCACTCTCATTAACCGAGTGCTAAAACATATTGTAGCCTTTTTTTTAAAAAAATCAAGTG
>JAKSQS010000186.1 GCA_024404055.1 Clostridia bacterium
CGGTGCATATAATATTTATACATATGTTTATTCAATTTCCATGGCCGGCTTTCCGATTGCCGTTGCAAGGCTTGTTTCGGAAAGTGTTACCGCCGGAAAATACAAAAATGCCGGCAAGCTGTTCCGTATTTCAAAAAGAATTTTCTTTGTCATCGGCATTTTCTGCACGCTGCTGATGATAGGACTTGCTTTTCCTTATTCGAAATATGTTGCAAAAACTCCGATGAATTATATCAGCATAATAACAATTTCTCCGTGTATTTTTATGTGCTGCATGATGTCAGCATACAGGGGATTTTATGAAGGACTGCAGGATATGGTTCCGACCGCCGTTTCACAGGTAGCGGAGGCGGCAATCAAGATGTGTGTCGGTCTCGTTTGCTCTTACAGTATAATGCGGTATGGTTTGGAAAAATTCGAGCAGGCAGCAGGACAGCCGGTGAATATCTTCGGCAGTACAGTCACCACAATGCAGCAGGCGCTTACGGCAATTTATCCTTTCGCGGCGACGGGAGCGGTTTTCGGGGTTACATTCGGCACTGTTTTCGGACTTCTTTTTCTTGTAATATATAACAGAACCCATAAAAATATATTTACCCGTGAGGAGCTTGTAAATTCTCCGGCAGCCGTGAACGATAAAGAGCTCGTAAAGCAGATACTTGCAATTGCCGTGCCCATTGCCATAGGCGCAATTATAAATAATCTGACAAATCTGATAGATGACGCGACTGTCAGATGGAGACTGACAGGGCTTGTTGCGCAAAATCCGGATTTTTTCAAAGCAAGGTTCAGTGATCTGCTTGCCGCCAACAATACGGCGGACAGCGATATTCCGACATACCTTTACGGCGTATATAATTCTGTTCTGACGCTTAAAAATCTGATACCAACCATTACGATGGCACTGGGTACAAGTGCTGTGCCGATTATGGCTTCGCTATGGTCATCCGGAAACAAAACGGGCGCGGTAAAATCCGTTGAATCTGCCTTGAGAGTTACCTGTCTTATAGGCTTTCCGGCAGGCTTCGGTATGGCAGCCGTGGCTTCGCCCGTGCTTTCGGTGCTTTATAAATCCAAAAGTATGCCCGTAGCACAGCCGCTGCTTGTAATATCGGCTCTCGGTGTTATATTTTTCGCCCTTGTTACACCCGTTTCAAATATGCTGCAATCAATCGGCAGAACCGATGTTCCGTTAAAATCCGTTATTTTCGGCTCTGTTATAAAAACCGTGCTGAACTTCGTTCTTGTCGGAAATCCCGAAATAAATATAAAAGGCGCGGCATACAGCTCTGTAATCAGTACCGCATTTATGCTGATTTATAATCTTGTATTCCTTATCAGAGAAACAGGAACGGTTCCGTCAGTTATGTCTGTGTTTGTAAAGCCTCTGATATGCGGCGGATTTTGCGGCGGTGCGGCGTGGCTTTCCTGTCTTCTGACAAAAAGCTATATATCATCCAATCAGCTTGTTGCCCTGATTTTCGGCGTTTCGGCAGGCACGATAATATATATTTTCTCGCTTTTTGTACTTAAAGCAATGGCAAAAGATGATATTTTGATGCTTCCCGGCGGCGAAAAAATTGCAAAAGTTCTTGAAAAATTTAAAATTTTAGAGTAAAATATGCCGTAAGTTAATTATTTGACATAAATCGTGCGAAAGGCGGAAATTTAAACATTTTTTCCGATTTTTAATATTATGGTTGATTTTTGTTTTAAAGACAGATATAATATATCCGATTTGTTGAAAATAATGGAAATACTGAGAGCTCCCGGCGGTTGCCCGTGGGATGCCGAGCAGGATCATGAAAGCATAAAGAAAAATTTCATAGAAGAAACCTATGAAGTGGTTGAAGCTATCAATATGGCTAATCCCGGTATGCTTTGTGAGGAGCTCGGTGATGTGCTTTTGCAGGTCGTTTTCCATGCAAGAATGGAAGAAGAAAAGGGCATTTTCAATTTTGATGATGTTGCGGACGGAATATGCAAAAAGCTTATTGAGCGGCATCCCCATGTTTTCGGCGATGTAAAGGTCAGCTCTTCAAATGAAGTTCTTGCAAATTGGGACGATATTAAAAGGAAAACAAAAGGACAGGCTACGCAGGGCAGTGCTATGCAGAAGGTTCCCAGAGAGCTTCCGGCACTTATGCGTGCGGATAAAATACAAAGCAAGGCGAAAAAAGCCGGCTTTGACTGGACAAGCGTTGACGGCGCACTTGAAGCGCTTGAAAGCGAAATAAAAGAACTGCGATATGCAATAAAAAATGAAAGCAATGAACGCGCTAAGGATGAGCTTGGCGATGTCCTTTTCTCGGCTGTAAATGTTTCGCGCTTTCTGGATATTGACGCTGAGGATGCGCTGACCTGTTCAACAGATAAATTTATGAACCGATTCCTTTCCGTTGAAAGGCTTGCCGCCGAAAGAGGCATAGATATGAAGACCAAGTCCGTGGAAGAGCTGGACAAGCTCTGGAATGAGGTTAAAAGAAGTAACCAATAAGGTGTAAGGAGCATTCGTTGCCCGACCTTGTGGAAATATATTTATGGAGGTTCTATTATGAACAAGAACGAACTTATCAATGCAGTTGCAGCTAAAGCGGAATTTTCAAAGAAGGATGCGGAAGCGGCAGTAAACGCAGTTTTTGCGGCAGTAACCGACGCTCTTGCAGCGGGAGATAAGCTTTCGGTAATCGGCTACGGTACATTTGAAGTAAAAGAAAGAGCTGCAAAATCAGGTCGCAACCCCAGGACAGGAGAAGCTATTACAATCGCAGCATCAAAGGTTCCCGCTTTCAAGGCAGGCAAGGCTCTTAAGGACGCGGTAACAAAATAATTGTTTTGAATGTGAAGGGGTATGATTTTATCGCCTCTTCATTTTTTATGAAAGGAAACAAAATGAGACTTGATAAATACCTGAAGGTATCGAGAATAATAAAAAGGCGAACGGTGGCAAATGAGGTATGCGATGCAAAGCATGTCACCGTTAACGGAAAAATAGCCAGAGCGTCTTATGATGTGAAAATAAATGATATTATTGAAATTCAGCTCGGAAGCAACACAATAAAAGCACAGGTAGTTTCCGTAAACGAATACGCAACAAAGGAAAACGCTTCTTCAATGTATAAAATTCTTTAAAAATGTTCTTAACGGCATATGCGGCGCATAGTATATAACGGCAGGAAAGGAGTGCTGCATATGGCGGAAATAAACGATAAGAGCAAAAAGCCGAACGGCGTTATCATGCAGAACAGAAAAACGCTTACCGTGAGCGGTGTGAACGATGTTGACAATTTTGATAATGAAAGCATTACAGCTTATACGGATTACGGTGTTCTGACAATAAAAGGGAAGGGTCTGCATATGAGCAGTCTGAGCACAGATATAGGTGAGCTGAACATTGAAGGCGAAATTTCGTCGTTGAATTACAGCGAGGCTGATTTGAAACGCGGCGGATTTTTTTCGGGGCTTTTCAAATGATGCACAGCTTATCGGTAACGCATCAGTTTACCGTTTTCGTGTATTCACTCGGTGCGGGATTTCTGACAGGCATTGCACACACCTTATTTACATACAGAATTTCAAATAATAAAATCCGCAATGCTGTAAACGGTATTTTTATTGTTGTGTCCGATTTTATACTTTATTGCTTTTATTTACTCACAGATATGGGAAAAATACGGCTTTACGGGGTGTTTGCTCTGTTTCTCGGCTTTGCAGTTCACAAAATTTCAATTAAAAAAAGCGAAAAAGCTATTGATTTTCATATGCATAACGGTGTATAATATATGAAATAACAGGTGGTGAAAGCAAATGAAAGGTAAAAAAACAGAAGAAAAAAACGAACGGATGAGAAGCAGGCTTTTTGTCATAGCTCTTGTGGTGATACTTGCAATCGGTTCTGTGAACCTTGTCGGTCAGCTTTCAAAGCTTTCGGATAAAAAGAAAGAGGTTTCTGTTTTACAGGCAGAAATTGAAGAACAGAAAAAAAAGATAGAAGAGGACGAATATCTTCTTGATAAAGACAATGAGCTTGAATATATAGAGCGCATAGCACGGGAAAAATACGGCTATGCCGCACCGGGAGAACGCGCGTTTTATGTATCTGACGGCGGTTAAACCAATGGGCATCAGCCCGGTAGGTTTTCCGCTTTTTTTATACTATTATACATAAAAGACAGGAGAATAAAATGAAGGAAATAGATGTATCTGTAATTTCAAAGGAAGTAAGCAGACTGTGTATTGAGGCAAATAAAATATTGCCGGATGATTTGTGTTCACTTATATCGGATGCCTCCGGCAATGAAAAAGCACCGCTTGCCAAAAGCGTTATGTGTGACCTGTGTGAAAATCTGAAAGCTGCAAAGGAGCTTGATTTGCCAATATGTCAGGACACGGGCATGGCTGTAATTTTTGCGAAAATAGGACAGGATGTACATATAACCGGCGGAAGCTTTGAAAAAGCAGTAAATGAAGGCGTTGCACGCGGTTATATTGACGGAAAGCTGCGTCTTTCGGTAGTGTCCGACCC
>JAKSQS010000187.1 GCA_024404055.1 Clostridia bacterium
ATCAGCACAGCCGATTGCCATAACAACTCTCTGCTCAACCTTATATCCCGCTTCCTTACGGATAAGCTGGCACTGTCTTACAACATCTCTTATAATACCTTCCTTGATAAGCTGTTCGGTAAGAACAACATCAAGTGCAACACAAACACCGTTTTGCGCCTCCGCCGAGAAAATACCCTCGCGTGTTTTGGTCATAACCGTGAATATCGAAGGCTCATACGCCTCGTCAAAGCCCTTGACAAGAACCTTTTCACCGGCTTTCGCGGCTGCGGTATACTGTGCCATTTCCTCTGCCGTGGCTGAAAGAACGGCTTCCTTCATCTTGTTGACATTCTGACGGAGAACCGCACCCGCTGTTTTGAAGTTTACGGCAAGATAGCTCTCTTCAAGAACATCCCTGTCCTGAATATATTCAATATTCTTTATATTCAGCTCGTCAAGAACATTTTTCTCAAACACCTTTATCATATCCGCTGTTTCTTTGTCACAGCATATGTAAAGCGTATTAAGCGGCTGACGAACCTTAATCTGCTTTTCGTTTCTGATTCTCATTGCAACGGCAATAACATCTCTTGCCGCAGCCGTCTGCGCCACAACGCCGTCATCCTCAAAGCCCTCAAGCTTTTCGGGCCAGTCGGAAAGATGAACGGAAAGCTCCGCTGCCGGGTGAACTCTTCTGATAAGCTTCTGCCATATTTCCTCCGTCATAAACGGAATAATGGGAGCCATAATCTTCACACAGGCATTAAGTGCCGTAAACAGCGTCCAGTAGGCAACCGTTTTATCCGCGACATCGCCTGTTTTCCAGAAGCGGCGGCGGTTCGTTCTGATATACCAGTTGGATATATCATCAACGAAAATCTCAAATTCCCTGATAAGATTATATGCCTTGTAATCCTCCATGCAGGCGGTTGCGTAATCAATAAACTGATTGGTGCGGATAACAAGCCATTTATCTGTGGGAGTCATCAGGCTCTTATCGGGAGTGTAACCGTCAAGATTGGGCTTATCAATTGCCGCATAAGTCTCAAAGAAGGTATAAATATTCCAGAAGCCGAGCAGCTTTCTTCTTGCCTCGTCACCGAGGTTAAAGCCGAAACGCACATCGCTTGCAACGGGATTTCCGGCATAGAGATAACGCACGGTGTCCGCGCCTATTTTCTCGGCAGCCTCGTCAAATCTTATCATAAAGCCCGTTTTCGAGAATTTGGAGCCATCCTCAGCAACAACGGAGCTGTGGCAGAGAACCCTTTCATACGGAGCCCTGTCCTCAAGCACCGTGCTCATAAACAGCATGGAGTAGAACCACAGACGAACCTGTTCTCTCATTTCAACCACCCATTCAGCCGGGTAATTCTTTTTCCATGCCTCTTTATCGGTGAAATATTCCGTTGTGGAGAACGGAACGATACCGGCATCAAGCCATACATCGCCCGTTTCCTGTATACGGGAAACAGCCTTGCCGCACTTCGGGCATTTAATCGGTATTTCATCAATCCACGGTCTGTGAAGCTCGGGCAGCGCGTCAACCTTTTCGGGGTCAACAGCCTTTTCCCTCAATTCCTCCTTTGAGCCGATAACCGTAACCTCACCGCAATCGGGGCAGACATAAAACGGAAGCGGCAGACCGTAATAACGCTTTCTTGAAATATTCCAGTCACCCATATTGTTAAGCCAGTCAACCATGCGCTTGCCGTTGGCTTCCGGCTCGCGCTTGACGCTTGCTGCGTTTTTGATAAGTCTGGGCTTAAGCTCGTCAGTTACGATGAACCATGAGGGAACAAGTCTGAAAATAACCTCGCTCTTGCAGCGCCAGCATACGGGATAGCTGTGCTCATGGGGCTTAACCATATAAAGCTTATCGCGCTTTTTAAGCTCGTCAAACACCTCGTCTGCTATGGTATGGCTGTCCTTTCCCGTCATAAAGCCGAAGCCGGGCAGGAAAACGCCAAGGTCGTCAACTGGCATAACCTCGGGCAGACCGAGTCTCTTTCCGAGCTCGTTATCCTCAACACCGCAGCCGGGTGCGATATGAACAACGCCTGTACCCTCCTGCGCGTCAACATCCTCCCACGCAACTATTTTATGCTCAATGCCCTGCTGCGCCTCAAGCTCAGGGAAACAGGTGTCATAGTGAAGACCGACAAGCTCTTCACCCTTGAACATACGGATGACCTCCTGCTTGTCCTCACCGAGATACTTTATGGCGTTTTTGGCAAGAATAAGCGTTTTTTCATCGCTTTTAACTTTAACCTCAGCATAATCTATTTCGGGATTTACCGCAAGGGCAACATTGGACGAAAGCGTCCACGGAGTTGTTGTCCATACAACGATTTTGCAATTAAGCTCTTCAACGGGGAGCTTGAAAAATACGGAATTATGGGTGAGCATTTTGTAAGAGCCCGTCATTTCATGCTCCGAAAGGGATGTGCCGCAGCGCGGACACCATGGCATGGGCTTGTATTCTCTGCGAATCCAGCCGTTGTCATTGCACTTTTTAAGGAAGTGCCAGATGCTCGTTATGTTAAGGTCGGTATTTGTGTAATAGGAATTATCCCAGTCCATCCACTGACCGAGTCTCTTTGACTGGTCGGCAATTATGCCGGAAAAATGCTTTACACGGTCCACACACTTGCGCGTGAACTTATCCATACCGTAATCTTCAATATCCTTCTTTGTCTCAAAGCCCAGCTCTTTTTCAACCTGAACCTCAACCCACAAGCCCTGCGAGTCAAAGCCGTTCTGACAGCGGCAGTCATGACCCGTCATAGACTTATAGCGGATGAAAATATCCTTTAAGCTTCTGCCCCATGCATGGTGAATACCCATGGGATTGTTTGCTGTTATAGGGCCGTCAATAAAACGGAACATTTCCTTGCCCGCATTTTTCTCACGGCGTTTTTCAAAGCACTGATTTTCTTGCCAGAATTTGAGAATATCGTGCTCCATCTGTATAAAGCTGTTGCTTTTTTCAAGCTCTGCCATATTCATAATCCCCCATTTAAAACATATATATTGCATTATACACAAGCCGTGTTTTTTTTTCAAGTGTTTTCTATTAATTAATCAGTTATAAAGCAATCTTTTTATATCCAGCACTGCCGGAGCTCAAAATCAAGGAAATTATTGACATATAAACTGTTATGTAGTATTATTAAAAAAAAGGGAGGGTAAATTTATGTTTAGAAGACTTCTTTCACTTTATCTCACTATTATTATGCTGTTCGGCGTTTTCATCGGAAATCCGCTTCAAATCGATGAAAGCTTCACAACTGCCGTATCGGAGTATTTAGAGAAAAAGGGTGTTGCCGGTTATCTATACAGCAGAGAGGGTAAATATTTTTATACCGCGTCCGAGCCGTGGCAGAGGGCACTCGGCTTCAACAGTCTTTATGACGCGGCAGCACCTTATGTTGTAATGTTCTATGATACGGAAAGATTTGACTTTGAATACGAAAATAAGGATTGGCGCATTCAGTTCTGGAAGGGTCAGTACGGCTGGATATTCATCGGCGGAGAAATCGGAATTTACACAAAACCGACATACAGGCATATAAACCAGTATGACTGTGCCGAAAGAGAGGATTGGCTTCCCATGTCGTTTGAGCTTGTCCGCTTCAATCATTTTTCCCTTTTCAAAACACCGCACGAAAAACGCTGGTGGTGTACCGGCTTCATTCCCGGAAGCCTTGTCATTTTCTCATGGCGCAGCCAGCTCAAGATGAACTGCGTGCTTACGATGAAGGATGCAAAGATGCGTACAGGATTTACAAAGGCATTGACCGAAAAGGGCTATTCATACACAATTGACGGTCTGGATGTACACATGGTATTCTGACAGAGTAAAAACTTTTTGAAAGGAACAGACAAATTATGACAGCGGAAAAGAAAAAAGACCTTATTCAGCTTATTAAATTCGTTTTATTCTCAGCATCTGCGGGCGTTATTCAGTTCGGCAGCTTCACTCTCATGAACGAACTGCTGTTGCCGTCATCATTCATGCAGAACCTCATTTCACAGCATGAAGCCTTCGGTAAAATCATGCAGAATGAATACGGTCCGATATATCTTATCGCGCTGATTCTTTCTGTTATCTGGAATTTTACCTTCAACCGCAAATTCACCTTTAAATCCGCCGCAAACATTCCGATAGCAATGTTAAAGGTTTTCGGTTATTACCTTGTTTTCACACCCGTTTCCACAATTATCGGAAATCATTTCACTGCAAGCGGTGTAAATGAATACATTGTTCTTATCATCACAATGCTTTGCAACATGGCAACCGAATTTCTTTTCACAAAGTTTGTTGTGTACAGAAATCAGATCGACACGGCGGTCAACGCCGATAAAGCAGAAGATTAACGAGTGTTGTTTGAACAGTCAACGCATAAACTGTTAATTGAAAAAGGATATTTCGCCGTTCAATATCATGTTGAGCGGCGATTTTTATATCGGACATTTTCGTAGGGGATGGCGTTTACGACATCCC
>JAKSQS010000188.1 GCA_024404055.1 Clostridia bacterium
ACATGGTTCTTGACGCTGCCAAGGGTACAGGTCTTAAGCTCTATGTTTCAACCTCCTATGCGGAAGGCGGCAACAAGGAATTTGACGCAGGCATCAAGGAATACATCAATACCAATTCCGAGGCTAACACCGCAAACGGCGGCAACGACACCATCTCCGCTGTTACGGCAATGGGTTATGACGCATACTATGTAGCTCTTGAAGCTATGAAGGCAGCAGGCTCTGTTGACCCGGCAGCCATAAAGACGGCTCTTCCCACCGTTAAGTACACAGGTGTTTCCGGCGACATCGCATTTGATGATATTGGTGACGCTATCCGTGACACGGCTTATATCAAGGCCGCTGACACAGAAAACGGCGCATGGGTATTCGAGACCCAGCAGACCGTTTCCAAATAAGGAAAAATTCAGTCCGTTAAAGGGGAGCCTTGCGGGGCTTCCCTTTACACTATGAAGAGAAAAATGCTTGAGTATCTGTCCGGATACTGATTTTAAAGTGCGGAAGATGATTACCGCTGCTTTCAAAGAGGTTGAATTATGGAATTTTTTATCTCACAGGTCTTGTCCGGTATATCACTGGGCGGTCAGTACGCGCTTATTGCCATAGGTTACACCATGGTTTACGGCATACTCCGTCTTATAAACTTTGCGCACGGTGATGTATTTATGGTTGCCGGACTTTTTATGATATATTTATCATCGTCACTCCCGGTTTTCGTAAGCGTTCCGCTTGTAATAATACTTACAGTCGCTCTCGGCTTTATTATTGAGCGTGCGGCATATAAGCCGCTGCGTTCGGCACCCAGAATGTCGGTTATGATTTCGGCTATCGGCGTCAGCTATCTTTTGCAGAATCTTGCACTTTACGCAACAGGCGGTCAGCCGAAGACCTATACCACCATTCCGTTTATTTCAAAAACCATCAAAATTTTAGGTGCACCCACAAGAATAGTAACGGTTATTACACCGGTGCTTGTTATTGTTCTTATAGTTATACTCACACTGCTTATTAACCATACAAAAATCGGTATTGCAATGCGTGCCGTTGCCAAAGACTTTGAAACAAGCCAGCTTATGGGTGTTAAAATCAACTCGGTTATTTCAATCACCTTTATAATCGGCTCATTCCTTGCCGCTGTCGGCAGTCTTCTTTACTTTACAAATTATCCTACGGTTGTTCCGCTTTCGGGTGCTATGCCGGGTCTTAAGGCTTTCGTTGCCGCTGTTTTCGGCGGTATCGGTTCTGTGCCGGGCGCGGTTATCGGTGCGTTTATCATCGGTATATGCGAAACACTTATCAAGGGCACTGATTTCTCCGTATTTTCGGATGCTTTCACCGTTGCCCTTCTTATCGTTATACTCGGGGTGAAGCCTACCGGCATGTGCGGCGAAAAGGTAACCGAAAAGGTTTAAGGGGGAGGTAATGAAATGAAAAAAAATAAAAAAGCGTTCAATAAAGGCTCTTTAATAACTCTCCTCATAATTGCCGCTGTGCTTGTGCTGACAGTGGTGCTTGAAAACACAATAAACGCAAACTCGCTGCTTTTCACGGTAATACGCAAGTCTGCCGTTTATTCTCTTGTTGCGGTTTCCATGAACCTGCTTAACGGCTTTACGGGTCTGTTTTCTCTCGGACAGGCGGGCTTCATGCTTTTAGGCGCATATACATACGCTATTCTTACAATACCGTCTGACACAAGAGAATCGATTTACTATCTTTTCCAGGGCTCATCCTTCAATTTCAGCTTTGTTGACCTGTTTTCCTCCGTTTTCGGACAGCAGGGTGCGGGAAAAACCGTCAGCCTTATTTCAGGCGTGCTGCTTGCGATAATCTGCGCCGGCATTGTTGCCGCGGTTTTCGCTTATCTTATCGGTCTTCCCGTTCTCCGTCTTAAAAGTGACTATCTTGCCATTGCAACCCTCGGCTTTGCGGAAATTCTGCGTGCCATTTTCCAGTGGGACAAGCTGGGCAAGGTCACCAACGGCGCAAACGCTTTGAGAGGTTATCCCACATTTGCGGATTTCAATATCACCAATGCGAACGGACAGATCGTTTTCCGTCTTGCGTCTTTTGTTCCGCTGCTTATTGCGGGTATATGCATTTTTATCATTGTTCTGCTTATCAATTCATCATATGGCCGTGCGTTCAAGGCAGTTCGTGATGATGAAATTTCGGCGGAGGCTATGGGCATAAGCCTTGCAAAGCATAAGAGCCTTTCGTTCTGCATAAGCTCGTTTTTCGCGGGTGTAGGCGGTGCGCTGTTTGCCATGTTCGCATCCACGGTGCAGGCAAAAACCTTTACCTCGGCAATGACTTATGAAATACTTCTTATCGTTGTTATCGGCGGTATCGGCTCCGTTTCGGGAAGCTGCATTGCCTCTTTCCTGTATATTGCTTGTTCGGAGTGGTGGCTGCGCTTCTTAGACAACACACAGTACATCGGCGGCAAGCAGGTTCCGCTTCTGAGAAACGGTTTCCGTATGGTTGTTTTCTCCGTTATCATTATGATAGTCGTTCTGTTCTTCAGAAAGGGTATTATGGGTGATAAGGAATTGCCGGATTTATTTAACAGGCTGCTTAATCGCAAGAAAAAAGTTACTGTGAAGGAGGGCACGGAAAATGAGTAATAATGTCCTCCATATTGAAAATATGACCATGCAGTTCGGCGGCGTTGTTGCCGTCAATGGTCTTTCTCTTGATGTACCCGAGGGTAAAATCATTGCTTTGATAGGTCCGAACGGCGCGGGCAAAACAACGGCGTTTAACTGCATTACCGGACTTTACGAGCCGACAAACGGATTGATTGAATTTATGGATAAGCCCATGATTCGCAACCATCCGACGGGCAAAATGAAGAGAAACTACAAGGGCAAAAACCCGGCGGACTATCTTGGCAAGGCGCTTTCGCCCACGCCCGACAAAATCACCGAAAGGGGCATAGCCCGTACCTTCCAGAACATAAGGCTGTGGAAGAGCATGACGGTGTTTGAAAATGTTCTTGTTGCAAAGCATATGCGCGCCAAACAGAACTTCCTTTCCGCAACCTTCCGCACAAATGCGAAGGAAGAAAAGCGTATGCGCGAGGAAACCATGGCACTGCTTGTTGAGCAGGGACTTGACAAATATAAGGATGATTTAGCAACAAGTCTGCCTTACGGACTTCAGCGCCGCCTTGAAATTGCGAGGGCACTTGCCTCAGAGCCGAAGCTTCTTCTGCTTGACGAGCCTGCTGCCGGCATGAATCCGCAGGAGACGCAGGAGCTTGCCGATTTTATCAAGGAAATAAGAGAAAAATACAATCTCACGATTTTCCTTATTGAGCATCATATGGACCTTGTTATGAAAATCTCCGATTATATTTATGTTATTGACTTCGGCAGTAAAATAGCGGAGGGCAAACCGGAGGAAATACAGACAAATCAGCGTGTTATCGACGCATATCTGGGGGTTGTTGAAGATGAGTAATACAATACTGAAAATCAATAATCTTAAAGTTAATTACGGCGGTATTGAGGCGGTAAAGGGCATCAGCTTTGAAGTTAAAGAGGGCGAAATAGTTACCCTTATCGGCGCAAACGGCGCAGGTAAAAGCTCCACGCTGCGCACGATTATCGGCCGTGAAAAGCCGTCGTCAGGCACTATTGAATTTGCCGGAGAAAACATTGCCGGTATGGACACGACCTCGATTGTTAAAAAGGGCATTACCCTTGTGCCGGAGGGCAGAAAAATTTTTCCCGACCTTACGGTTGAGGAAAATCTGAAAATCGGCGCGTATATGAGAAAGGATAATCTTTCTCAAGACTTTGAAAGGGTTTATTCCCTTTTTCCGAGATTAAAGGAGCGTTATTGGCAGGCAGGCGGCACGCTTTCGGGCGGTGAACAGCAGATGCTTGCGGTCGGCAGAGCACTTATGAGTAAGCCGAAACTTATTATGATGGACGAGCCCTCACTCGGTCTTGCGCCGATTATTGTAAGAGGAATATTTGAAATCATTGAGGCGGTCAATAAAGAGGGCATAACGGTGCTGCTTAACGAGCAGAACGCCAACATGGCACTCAAGGCGGCTGACAAGGCTTATGTTATGGAAACAGGCAGAATTACAATGGAGGGCACGGGAAAAGAGCTTCTTGAAAATGAACAGATTAAAGAGGCTTATCTCGGCAAAAGCAAAAAATAAGTCTGCCGTACGGTTTGAAAAAATAAAAAAACTGCCGCGTCCTGTGCGTTATGTACGGGACACGGCAATGTTTTTGCTTAAGTAAATTTTATTCGGCTTCTGATGCGGCTAAAGCGTCTTCATAAGCAGCTTCAAGGTCAAAGCCTGCATTTTTAAATTTGTCAAGCAAATCAGCAGCTCTCAACAGCTCACCGAAGAAGTAAAGGATGTAAAGATCAATT
>JAKSQS010000189.1 GCA_024404055.1 Clostridia bacterium
TTGGGTAACGACAGCCCTGAAAGCCTGTGGTCGGATTCCGAAGGATATAATAATAGCTTAGGCAACGAAAGCAGTACGGCGCTGGATATCTTTGAGCCTGCCATGAGAAGCCTGTTTGATGTTTCGGAAGCAGTAATTGATGCCGTACTTGAAGGCAAGCTCAGTGTAAACAGATAAAACGCCATACCGGCGCGGTATATATCAAATCAGAATTCGCTGAAAAAAACAAATTCCATGCTTTTGTGTGTAACAAAACAGTAATTACGGGAAGGAAGAAATATGAAAATACTGAAACCTCTTTTTTGCTTTCTGCAGGCAATCTTGATTGTGCTTGCGTCATTTTCCGTTTATGTTCCGGGATTAAAAACAATGGCAGACCATATGAAAGCCGACATGGATTTCAACAAGAATTTTTCTTTTGAGGCACTTGATGCAGACGAAGCCGAAATCAGCGAAGCCGAAAAGAAGCTTTGCCGTGACTGGTTTAACGAAAACATTCTTACCGCCGAAACACCGGCATATGATTTTGCCGTTGACGGAAAAAGCCTGAGAAACAATATTAACGACTGGAATATTTCAGTCGGCAGCGAAAGTGAAACGGGCAAGGTTCGCCCGGACGGAAAAACCGTTCTTATAACACTCAACCATAAAAAAAGTGATGTAACCGCAGCGGTTGAAGCGACAATTTTTGAGGACTATGCCACCTGCGAGTGGACTGTATATATTGAAAACACCGGCGATGAGGGATCCCCGGTAATCGAGGATTTTTATGCGGCTGATTGTGATATCGAAGCCGGAAAAGCCGATGTTTATTGCCTTTACGGTTCAAACAACAAAAAAGATGATTTTTCAGTCCGCAAAGCGGCTCTTTCCGGGGAAGCAGCGGTTTTCAACGCCAATGCCGGCAGAAACAGCTCATGGCTCCCGTATTTCAATGTTGACGGCGACAGCTTCGGATTTGTGGCCGCTGTCGGTTGGACCGGTCAATGGTATTCCTCTTTTGCTCAGAATCCGTCGGGAGTTCATTTTCAGGCAAAGCAGGAATATTTCAAGGCATATCTGAATCCGAGCGAAAAAGTCCGTTCACCCCTTGTCAGCCTGAGCTTTTATGAAACGGGCAAGCCCGCAAAAGGATTCAATATTTATCGCAGCTTTTCAAAGGCTTGTGTCATTAATGAGAACATAAGTCAGCGAGTTTATCAATGTGCAAGCGGTTCGGTTGAGGATGTTCGCGCAGCGGTTGATGCAATCAATTCAAGCGGCGTTTCGGAATATATTGACACTTTTTGGTTTGATGCCGAAAAATGGTTTTATAAAAACAAGCTGTCTTCATGGAGAAATTCCGCCGGTGACTGGACCGCAAGAAAAGACTGGTATCCCAACGGCTTCGGCGAAGTTTCGGATATGCTTAAGGAAAACGGCATTGATACGATGCTTTGGTTTGAACCCGAAAGGGTAAGAAAAGGCACGCTTTTCTATGATGTGTGCAAAGAAAAAGGCTGGCTTATTTCAAACGGTTCCCTGAATCATTTGCTGAACCTGTCAGATGATGAATGCTGTGACTGGTATATTGACTATATGGTGACATTTTTCAAGGAAAACAATATTGCCGAATTACGGCAGGATTTCAACATTAATCCTCTTGCATATTGGAACGGAAATGATGAAAAAGGCCGCAGCGGAATAACCGAAAATCACTATGTTACCAATCTTTACCGCTATCTTGACACAATGCTTTCAAGCATTGACGGCCTCAGGATTGACAACTGCTCATCGGGCGGCAGAAGAATTGACTGTGAGATGATGCGCCGCTCCGTACCGCTTTGGAGAAGTGACTATCAGTGCGTAAAGCACGGCGATGCGGCAGAATCGGCTCAGGTGCAAAGCTACGGCCTGTCGCTCGTTCTCCCCTATTCGTGCATTGATTATGAATGGGCGGACAGTGATTATGAATACCTTTCCTGCATTACTCCCATAAGAGAAGTGCACAGCGAGCTTGCGATTGATAACCCCGAAAAATGCGTGGACCACCTGAAAAGATTTAATTCAATCAAATCATATCTTATTGAAAATTATTATCCCCTCACCCCTGCCGCAAGTGCGGATAAAAAGGTGTGGGCTGCCATGCAGTACGTCACGGGTGAAGCGGGGCTTGTGCTTGCATACAGGCACGCCAAGGCGGAGGATACCGTTACCGTAAAGCTCTGTGAGGTTAATACGAATGCCGATTATTCACTCACTTTTCCCTTTGACGATAACGCTGAAAGCATCAGCGTTTCGGGACAAAAGCTGTCTGAAGGGTTTGTTATAAAATCATCAGCGGCACCGGAGGGAATAGTAATTGAATATGTTATGCAATAACTAAGACAAATCAGAAGTTGCGGAGGTAATACCATGACAAGGGAACAAGTATTTGAATTTATCAAAGAGCAAAAAACAGCAATAATTTCATCTGTTGACGATGAAGGTTTTCCCAACACAAAGGCTATGCTTTCGCCGCGAAAAATTGACGGTAACGACTTCTATTTCACAACAAACACCTCTTCCATGAGGGTTACGCAGTATAACGCAAATGAAAAAGCATGTATTTATTTTTATAAACGCGGGCGGTTCAGTTATACGGGCGTTATGCTTGTCGGCACAATGCAGGTGTTGACGGAACAGAGCATAAAGGACGAAATCTGGCGAACGGGTGATACAATGTTCTATAAAGGCGGCAAAACCGACCCCGATTACTGTGTCTTAAAGTTCACGGCAATGAAATGCAGAGTTTATAAAGACCTGAAAACAGAATGGGTCGATTTGGGCAGTATTTCATAAACCGGTTTGCGGCTTTTCCATTTGGCAAAAATCAGGAGAGAAAAATTGAAAAAAATAAAGGTTTCACATTCCGTTATCAAAAAATGCGCGGTAATTATTCTCGGTAACATCATTCTTGCCTTCGGGCTTTATAATATTCACGCTCAGACCAAGGTTTCGGAGGGCGGCATACTCGGGCTTATGCTTCTTATTGAGCATTGGACGGGCATTTCCCCCGCATATTCCGGCTTTGTGATGGATATTCTCTGCTATGCCTTCGGCTGGAAGGTTCTCGGCACGCAGTTTCTCGGTTATTCGGCTGTTGCCTGCGTCGCATTTTCGGCATCATACAAAATATTTGAATTATTTCCCCCGCTTTTTCCTCAGCTTGTCAGCCACCCGGCACTTGCAGCCGTGGCAGGTGCGGTGTTTGTGGGCGTCGGTGTGGGGCTCAGCGTCAGAGCAGGCGCAGCAACGGGCGGCGATGATGCCGTTGTTATGGCGCTTTCAAAGCTGACAAAGCTTGATGTGCGTATTTATTATCTCATCAGCGATATTTCCGTGCTTGCGCTGTCGCTGACATATATTCCGTTTTCAAGGATAATATGGTCACTTCTGACCGTGGTTCTTTCCGGTCAGATAATCGGGCAAATTCAGAAAGCCGGCCTTCACCGCAGGGATACACAAATCCCTGCTTGTCGGAACAGATAAAAAGGCAGAGAGTTTTCAAGCTCTCTGCTTTTTCGTTTTCACAATGAAAGGATGTGCGTAAACGGCACATTCAAGGCATAAACGGTTTACGGAGTTCCGCCCGGTTACGGTTTTTATTCTGCACTTATCCAGAATAAATGTGATGATTTTGGGGAGTCAAAGAATATGCTTATTCCTTCACAAAGCTCTTCTCCGGAATACTTCGTTACATTTCCGGAATCCTCATCACACAGAGTATATGAACGCTGTTTATCGGCATACTCAACGGTTATTTTCAGCTCATTCTCTTCGCAGGTTTCCTGACGGAAAGCGGTTATTACGCCTTTTTCGGTTTCGCTGTCATAGTAGCTGAATGCACAGAAGCCCGATGTATCATTTTTGCTGTGCCAGGGAGTGTGAACATAAAAATCTTTAAGCAAAAACGGTCTGACTTTTTTCCATTCATTCAGTCCGAAGCGGGTCATCGGGAAGTTTTCGGGGTTTTCATGAATCCACAGCGATTCAACATTCAGCACGGGCAGATACGATGCTCTCCAGACATACGGACTGGTTTCACCCACGGGAGATAATTCCTCAAGCTTTTCTTTTGTGTTTGCTCCGCAAAACGGAATCCATCTGTTAAAGCCGTGGCTCATTGACAAACGCAGTGCCGAGGTCGTTCTGTCGGAATCGCTTCTTAGAAGGGGGATTCCGCGCCGCATGGATTCAAGGTCATTCCTGCCGCCGCCGCTTGCACACGAATCAACAAATCCGCAGCCTCCATACGATAAGGTGCAGGCAATAAGCCTGACCCACATTTTGTAATGCCCTTCAATGAACATGCACTCGGTAACTCCGGTGCGCCCGCACTCTTCAAGCGAGTCAAGA
>JAKSQS010000019.1 GCA_024404055.1 Clostridia bacterium
GCCTCCAGCTTTTCACTCATGGCATTTTCGTCAAACTTATAAAAGAACATGGGTATTGCCTGCAAAATCATACCTATCGCGCCGAGAGCCGTCATCATAAAGAATATTGTGTTTAAAAGCTCCGTATAATTTACGCCCTGAATAACGGAAGCGACTTTTGTCGATTCAATCAGCGGTACTGAATAATTTTCACTTATAACAGCCATTTTTTCGGCGTTGTAGCCTAACTTATCAATAATAACAAGCACGACAACATTAAACACGGCAACGGAAATTTTATAAAGCAGACCCTTCATGGAATACGCCGTTGCTTCAAGCCTTTCATCGGTTCTGATTTCAAGGTCATCTGTAATATCGGCAAACATTGCAACAAGCAGCACAAGGCTCATACCAACGGGGAAATTTGTGAAAAAGCGCAGCACCGCATACACAATAAAGCCCGATAAGGTATTATACGGCAGAACATATACACCCACAAAATATGTAATAAAGCACATAACGCCGCCTATAAGTGACTGACCTATCCACAGTGTCTTTTTGGACATTTTTTTAAGCAGCGGCGGCACTATCATCATGGAGAGCATATAGGCTATTCCGCTTGTTACGGACAGGAGCGTGGGAAGTATGGAAACCGCCGTTAGCTGCGGATTTTTGCCGAGAAGATTTTCGAGGAAAAGATTGATTTTATCCATCGGAAGAATACCGATACAGTTCCAGTTTGCAAAATAGGGCAGGAACATGGCTCCGACATTGATTATTCCCGAAAACAGCGCACACAGCAGCAGAACAATCATGCGGCTGTCCGTAAATATAACCTTAAAACTCTTTTTGGAGTTCATCTTTCTGGGCGGAATATAAACTTTTTCCTTTATGCCGAAGAACGACCAGATTATGCACGCGGCACCTGCAAGCGCAAATATCAGCGCAGACCAGAAATAGCCCCAGTCCGTCGTATCTTTTTTTCCGTTTCCGAGCATACCGATGGAAAGCCAGATGAACACAGTCGGAAGCACCGTGCCCAGGGAGCCTATGGTCTGCGACCACGAAACGGCACTTACTCTTTTGTCCTTCTGCGGAAAGACAAGCGGTGTCATGCTGTTGAACGGAATTTCAAGTCCTGTATAAGCCGTGATAAAAAGCATATACATAATCAACACAAACACGAAATTACCCGCGTTTCCGATAAATTCGCCGTTTTTATACATATCCCATTTTCCCGGGAAATTCAGCGGAGCGAAAAGCAGAGCGGTGATAATGACAAGCGGCGGTGTCATCCATATCAGATACGGACGGCATTTGCCCCACTTTGAGCGCGTTTTTTCAACGACCGTGCCCATAAGAGGGTCATTTATCGCATCCCACAGCTTTGTACCGAGTATAACGACAGACGCAAGCGTCATGCTAAGCTTCAGCACATCCGTCATAAACACATTGAACACCGTATAAACCGTGGAGTTTATGAAAAACATACCCATCGGAAGCATTGAAAAAGCAATAATTTCTTTTGTTGTCGCGTTTTTAAGATTAAGTCTTTTTCCCATAGCCTTACCTGCTTTCAAATTTATACTCAATGGGATTAAACCCTGCCGATTTTTCATCTGTGCCGATATACGCCGTATAATTTATATCTTCTTCAACAAAGCCATTTTCGCCGTCATAATACGCAAGGTCTTTTTTGTTCACTTCAAGATAAACGGTTTTCTGTTTTCCCGCTTCAAGCGACACTCTGACAAAATCCGAAAGAGCCTTAACGGGTCTGTCAACGGCACTGCCGACCCATGCAGTATAAAGCTGAACGACCTCGTCCCCTGCTGTTTCGCCCGTATTTTTAACTGTTGCCCTGAACACCGCTTTTTCACCGTCAACAGATTTAAGCGCAATATTTGAAAGCTTGAAATTAGTGTAGGAAAGTCCGAAGCCGTATGGAAAATCTGGTTCTCTGCCGTCCTTTTCAAGCTTTTTATAGCCGTTATAATATCCGTAACGCTGATGAAGGGAAATCCATTTTACATCGGGATAATCTTCATCCCTTTTGGCGATTGCAAACGGGAGCTTGCCGGACGGATTGACCCTGCCGAAAATAATATCTGCTATCGCGTCCGTTCCCTCCATACCGGGATAATAAGCCATCAGTATAGCGGAAACATCGTCCTTCCATTCGTTCATTCTTATCACATTGCCGCCCATAACCACCGCGGCGGTGTTTTTGTTGAGCAGTGAAACAAACTTTATCATTTCAACCTCGCGTTTTTTCAGTCCGAGGTCTTTTCTGTCACCGCCGATAACAAAAATGTATTCGCCTTCGTCACCGTGGCGCATACCGCACATAATAATAACCGCGTCGGCATTCTTTATCACATCCGCTTTTCTGACAACCGCGCCTGTGGACACAAAATCGGCGTGAACACCGGGATAATTTTCACTTAACGACTGCATTATGGTCTTTATGTACGGCGGATGAACCTGACTTGAGCCGTAATCTCCGATATTCGGCTCTTTGGCAAGATTGCCTACAACGGCAATTCTTTTTACCCTTTGAGGGTCAAGAGGAAGAAAGCCGTTTTTGTTTTTTATTAAAGTAACCGACTTGTCGGCAACCTCTCTCGCAAGAGCGATATGTTCCTTTGAGGCTATCAGCTCCTTCGGGTATGTTTTGTTATCCGCCTGCGTAAACGCAAGCAGAGTTCTTACAATTCTGACACACGCATCGTCAAGCTGTTTTTGCGTGGCTTTGCCGCTGTCAATTGCTCTTTTAACGCTTAATGTATTGTATTTTCTGCGGATATTCATTTCAACATCAAGTCCGGCATTGAGCCCGCCCTTCGTTGAATGAAGCCCGAAAAAGAAATCGGAAACAACAAAACCGTCAAAGTCCCATTCACCCTTGAGAACATCACCGAGAAGATACTTGTTTGCACCGTTGAACGGACCGTTATAACGGTTATATGAGCTCATAACCGCTGCCGCGCCCGCGTCAATACATTTTTTGAAATGCGGAAGATAAACCTCCCTTTCCGTCCTCTTGTCGGCGGTTACATTAACCCAAAAACGGGAGTTTTCCATACTATTGAACGCAAAATGCTTTATACAGGCAATTACATTTTCATCCTGTACGCCTTTAACAAGACTGCACGCCATTTTGCCGATATGCGTCCCGTCCTCACCGTAGGTTTCCTGACTTCTGCCGCCGCCCGGGTTGTACGGAAGATTTATGCACACACCGCCGTAAAAATTTCCGCCGTGCGCCCTTATTTCTTCACCTATCGCCCTGCCGACCCTGTATTCAAGCTCCGGGTCAAAGGTTGCACCCCTCGCCATCGTAACCGGGAAACAGGTTGAGCTGCCGCACACACATCCTCTCGGTCCGTCGCAGAATTTCATTTCAGGAACGCCGAGCCTTTCACAGCCGCCCGCACCGTACGGAAATGTGTTATAGCTGCCTATGCCCATGCTTTCATACACCTTGCAGTTGCCCGCAATTAGCTTCACCTTTTCTTTGAAGGTCATTTTTGAAACAAGCTCTTCGGCTTTTTCGGTATAAGTAAGACGGTAGCTTTTATCAGATGTCATATTATTCTCCGTTCCGCGCCGTTTCACCGCGCTTTTTATTTTTTATTAAGTGCAAAGCCGAGCACTGCCCCGGCTGCCGCTGTGCCGATTACTGCGGCGGTTATGCCGCGTGCTTTCGCAAGGTCATCCGCATCGTGGAAATATTTAAGCTGACTTATAATCCCTCTGCCGCACAGGTCATTATATGTATAAAATTCGGTTTCGTAATCACCGTTTTCATACAAAGTGAAAAGCCTTACGCCCCTTGTCCTGTCGCCGTAGCAGCGCATTGACGCGCCGGAGGTCTGAATAATGTCTATTCCGTCAAGCTTCGCCGTAAAAAGATTTACATGGTCGTGCCCGAAAACCGCCGCTTTTATATTGCCGCATTCCTTCATCGCTTCAAGCTGACCGTTGTCAAATTCTTCCGTAACGCCGGGAAATTCACCAAGTATACCGCTGCACCCATCTTTAAGCTTATAATAGCCGCCTTTAAACTCAACGCTTGCGTGCGCTTTATCCGTCTGCTCAATAAGCTCAAGCGTTTCACGCATCGGAATGTGCTGGAACATTAATGACGGCACGGGAACGCCGCCGTTTTCCCTTTTCAGTTCTGCGCTTTTGCTTTTATACCACTCAACCGCTTCTTTTTTCACATATCCGTGACATTTCTTTTCGGTTTTATCGTACCACGATGAATCCATCATCCACAGATTATATTTTATGCTTTTCCCGTCTTCGGAATAAATCGGAATGTTATATGTTGCGCACTCAGGTCTGCCGTCGTCCTTTTCAAGCCCCGTACACCGGCTGTAACGACGATATATGTCCGCCTGTTCCTCTTTTGTGATTTCGTTTACATCATCGTGATTTCCGTATATCATCGCAAAAGGAATATTTCTTTTTTCAATGGGTTCAACAAGCTTTTTTATTGCCGTCTGCATGGCGGCATATTCTTTTTCCTTCGTATTGACAAGATACTTATGTATAAACCAGCAGTCTCGCAGATGGTTTCCGAGAATGTTATCCCCTGTCAGAACAACAAGGTCGGGGCAAAGTCTGTCATAAGCACGCTCAAGCATATCAAGCATCGCGTGGCGTGCGTGCTGTAAATCCTGCGCATCGCTCACCTGCAAAACGGTAAACCTTCCGTTTTTGAATTTCAGTCTGTCTTTCATATTTTTCTCCGCAATAAAATTATATAGCATATTGTACCAAATCAAATTATTAAATGCAACATTAATATTTGCTTTGACAAATAAAATGTTATGTAATATAATAATTAAAAATATCAGGGAGGAATGATTATGAAAAAGCTTCTGTCTGTAATTCTTTCATGTCTGCTTTTATTATCCTGCTTTATTCCCGCCGTTTCGGCTGAAAACAGCTGTTCATGCGGCTTTTCACCGATAATATATGTCGGTCCACTCGGCTGTACATCCATTGTGCGCGATGCCTCAACGGAAAATGCGCAGCAGCTTTGGAAAGCCGATACGGCATTTCTGCTTAAAAATGCCGAAAAAATTCTTCCGACAGCTGCAAAAGCCGCATTAAAGCTTGATGTTGATACATTGGGCGACGCGATTATACAGTTTGTAAACGACTCCTTCGGTGACCTTGCGCTCGATGAAAACGGAAACTCAAAAGAAAATGTTACAACACCGTCACTGAACATTCCCGAGGGCAGCCGTCACGGCATTGACTCGGATTATTATTTTGATTATGATTTTCGTCTTGACCCGTATGAGCACGCCGACAGACTTTATGAATTTATCGAGCAGGTAAAGAGCCTTACAGGACATGACAGTGTTAAGCTCAAATGCTCGAGCATGGGCGGCGTGGTTCTTTCAGCTTATCTTGACAAATACGGTTGGGACGGAATTGATGTTATAATCTGCCGTTGCTGTCCGCTTTGGGGCACAGCAGTAGCCGGTGAGCTTTTCTGCGGAAAGGTTGAAATCAATGCAACCTCCCTGCGCCGCTATGCCGAGGATGCCATACCGTTTATGGATGCTTCCTTTGCCGAAAGTACAATTGAAGGCTTTTTGTATGCGCTCGTTGAAGCGTTGAGATATTCCGGCGTTCTTGCCGTTGTCGAAAAGCTCGGTGATAAGCTTATTGAAGACCTCAGTGACAGAATTTTCAATGAGGCACTTATACCGATTTTCGGCACTCTGCCGGGTATATGGGCATTTGTACCGCAGGAATATTTTGAAAATGCCGTAAGCTTTATGGGACTTGACACCGAAACGGGTCTTTACAAAAAAATTCTTTCGTACCGTACGGCACAAAACAACATTGCCGGTAATCTTAACGCCGCACTGTCAGACGGAGTTAAGGTATGCATCACCTGCGGCTACAATATTCAGCGCACACCCCTTGTCACGCTGTGGAAATCCACATCAGACGGCACGGTAGACACAAAATACGCCTCTATGGGTGCTGTATGCGGCGACACAAAGGAAAAGCTGCCGGAGGAATATATAAGCAGTCTTACAGACAGAACATATCTTTCCCCGGATTATATGATTGACGCTTCCGCCTGCGCGTTGAAGGATAACACATGGTTTTTCAGAGACTGGCTGCACTGCAACGGCAACAAAGCGGTTGATGAATTTTATAACCTTGTTATGACAGCCGATGAAGTCAACATCAGCACATTTGAAAATTATCCGCAGTTTATGCAGATAGATGACGACAGCGAAAGCCTTACTCCCGTTACGGGAGTTCCCGACGCAAAAGACAGCTTTAAGAAAAATCCGACGATACTTAATCTTGTTAAGCTTATTTATTCGCTCTTTGACAAGGTGATTAACGGTATTTTCACAATTTTCAAAAAATAAGGAGATACATTTATATGGCAGAACCGATTATTGAGCTTGAGCTTTATCTTGTACGCCACGGCGAATCCGCTTCAAACGCCGGCACGGAAAAAAATCTTTCCGAGGAGCTGCGGCATGACCCGCCGCTTACCGAAAAAGGACAGCGGCAGGCTGTGCTTTTAGGTGAATATTTCAGTTCTCTTCCGCTTGACTGCGTATTGGCAAGCGGACTGCGCAGAGCCACGGAAACAGGACACAAGGTTTGCGAGCGCCAGCCGGAGGGCGGTGCACACACTCTTGAAATACATAAAATTTTCACCGAGTGCGGTACAGGTGAAGACTGCAAGGGCAGAACCGCCGCACAGATAAGAAAGGACTTTCCCCTTTCCGTTGCAGCATACGGCACAGACGAAGATGAAGTGCAGATATATCACGGAAAAGACGACACAGACGAACAGCTTCTCGCCCGTGCCGGGCAGGCGGTAGATTATATCCGTTCGCGCTTTCACAGCGGAGAAAAGGTACTTGTGGCGGCTCATGCCGCATTTGACACCTTTATGCTTTATGCCGCCCTCGGTCTGTCTTACGAACAGATATTTGACCCGACATATTACAATACCGGCATCACAAAAATAACATTTTTCAAAGAAGGAACAGGACCTTACGGCGACATACATCTTGATTATCACAACAGTGTTGCACATCTTCTCGGTGAATTTCCGGAATTCAAATATTGATTTTTGCGAATTAAATATTAAAATTGATTGTAAATAATTACATTTTTTTGTTTTTGTTTACAGATATTAGTTTATATGGTATAATAAAAGTATCTCACAAAAGGAGGCGCGCATATGAGCAATAATCAGGTACAGTCCGAACAGGAATATATCCGTTCACTTGCCGATTTATGTATACAAAACGACAGCATCGACCTGTCACTGTATACTAAATACGATGTCAAAAGAGGACTTCGCGACCTTGACGGAAACGGCGTGCTGACAGGTCTTACCGAAATTTCACAGGTAAACGCGAAAAAAGAAGTAAACGGAGTTCTTGTCCCGTGTGAGGGCGAGCTGCTTTACAGAGGAATAAATATAAATGAAATTGTCGGCGGCTGTTTAAAGGATAACCGCTTCGGCTTTGAGGAAACAGTTTATCTTCTCCTGTTCGGCACTTTGCCGGACAAACGGCAGCTTGAGCTTTTTACCGCTTATCTCGGTGAACACAGGCGCCTTTCACGCTCATTCGTGCGCGATGTAATTATGAAATCCACCGGGGATAACATGATGAATATGCTTGCCCGCTGTGTGCTTGCGCTTTACCCTTACGACAGTGACCCGGACAACACCTCTGTACAGAATGTTTTAAGGCAAAGCCTTAACCTTATTTCGGTTCTGCCGCTTATTTCCGTTTATTCCTACCATGCGAAAAATTATTTCAGAGACAGTGATTCACTGATTATCCATCCGCCCGTTAAGGAGCTGTCCACGGCGGAAAATATACTGCATACCCTGCGTGCCGACAGCAGCTATACACAGCTTGAAGCAAGGGTACTTGACCTTGCGCTTATAATTCACGCAGAGCACGGCGGCGGCAACAATTCAACATTTACAACCCGTGTGGTATCCTCTTCCGGCACAGATACCTACTGCGCAATATCCGCCGCACTCGGTTCTTTGAAAGGACCGAAGCACGGCGGAGCAAACATAAAGGTCACTCAGATGTTTGAGGATTTGAAGAAAAGCGTTTCCGACTGGAAGGATGATGAAGAAATAACCCGCTACCTTGAAAAAATACTTGCAAAGGAAGCGTTTGACAGGCAGGGGCTTATTTACGGCATCGGTCACGCAGTCTATTCCGTGTCAGATCCCAGAGCGGAGCTTTTCAGAGGCTTTGTTGAAAAGCTTTCTGCCGAAAAAGGCAGAAGCGATGAATTTGACCTGTACAGAAAAGTTGAGCTTCTCGCCCCCGTCACGGTGGCACAAAAGCGAAAAATGTATAAAGGCGTTTCCGCAAATGTGGACTTTTACAGCGGCTTCGCATATCAGCTTTTAAATCTTCCGCCGGAGCTGTTCACGCCGATATTCGCAATTTCAAGAGTTGCCGGCTGGAGCGCACACAGAATAGAAGAGCTGATAAACGCGAGCAAAATCATTCGTCCGGCATATAAGGGCATAGGTGAAAGAAAAGAATACATTCCGCTTGAAGAAAGATAAAAAATGACGGTTTTCGTTGCTGAATGCGCGAAAACCGCCGTTTTATTTTTATTCCTGAATAAAGGTCTCCGTTACATAGCCCTGGGCGTCAACACGGAAGGTGATTGTTTCATACGGGAGAATTTCAAAACGGAATGCCGCTTCAATATCATCACATATAAGCCTTACGGGTGTTTCCCTGCCGTCCGTTTCTCTGACACGGATAACGGTATCACCTGTACCGTCTTCGGCAAGCTTAAACGCGACAAGCTCAACACCGGACACATCAATTTTCACATTATCCTTTGGCTGAACATCGGCTGTACATTTTTCGCGTGAAAGCCATAAAGCTTTAACCTGTTCTCTCACATCTTCCTTTTTCTGCACCGCTGCCCGCTCAAAATCGAGCAGCTTTTTTTCGTCATCCGTATATGCTTTTGGTTCAAATCCCGATTTTACAGTCGGCAAATCAAGAGGAGATAAAAGAACAGCTTTTGAATATTCTTCAAATGTCATAAATTCATTTTCTTTTGCTTTTTCATCGTTTAATGAAAGCACATCCGTAAAGCTGTCCGCCGCAAGCACAAGAACACGGGAGCCGTCAGCACATTCAAGCCAGTGGTTTTGCTTCGCGGCTTCAATTATTGCGGCATCGAATCTGCCGGCATATACGCATTTCGCAAGCGATGCATTGTAATAATCAACGCCGTAAAAAACATGATATTCTTTTTTCAGCTCCTGCGCACTGTAAAGAATATTTCTGCAAAGTGCCTCTTCGCTTATTTTTTCACCGCATGAGCTCCACATACCGGCGCACGGATTCCATCTGCCGACAGAAATAAGCTCATTTACCTTGCCGTACAGCTCCGGCGCATCTTTTTTCAGCTGATGAATTTCACCGGCAAACAATCCGTTAATTTTAAATTTTTCATGCTTTTCGGCAAGGCACACCGCGTGTTTTATCGCCTGTATATCATAATTTTTTATTACCGCAACCATCATTATTCCTCCTCACCTATTATTCCGTAATATCTGCCAAGCCAGTATGCAAAGGTGAAAACATAACAGCCCTCAACCGTAGTTTCCGGGTGCCAGCTTTCAGGATTGTAATTAAACGGATTACGGTCATATTTTGTTATAAATCTTTCATCCTGCGGCAGCAGTGCGGATATTTCGGGACGGTTATCCTCATCCTTATTTCTCTTTTTCTTCATCGGTACATCGTGCCTTTTAAGCACCACCGACGAGCAGAGACGGGACAGCTCGTTTCTGTAAAACCAGAGAGCGTCTCTTTCAACATCAATTCCGGCATCCGGCACACTTAAAAGATACGGGAAATCATAACCGGGCATATGCTCTCTGAGAAGTGACGGTGCCCAGCTTCTGTAACCGTCACGGTACTGCTTAAGCAGTGCTTCATCCTTTTCAAGGGAACAAAGCATCCAGAACGCAAGGGTGGCAAGCATATTGTCACCGTACATAAGGTCTTCCTCCGGTGCGCAGTCACAGCATACAGCACCCTGGAAGAATCTGTCAAAGTGCTTTGTTGTCAGGTCTGCATAGCCCTCTTTTATCAGGCTGTCATAGGTTTGCTGCCATATGCCCTTTTCTCCCGTTATGTGCATTGTAACCTTCAGATAGCTCAAAAGCTCCGCAGCATTAAGAGGTGCATCCACATAGCCCAGCATATCGTTTTCAAAATACCTTTTGCTCCATTTTGCCCATGTTGTCGGTTTTCCGTTATGCTCGTGCAGCTCAAAGCCGCAATTTATTATATGCGTCATGGTTCTTGTACAGGCATCCTTGATGATGTCGTCAAGCTCCGGGTCAACGCTGCCGAGTATATCATGCGCCACCCACATCTGCATAAAGTGACTTGTAATTTCATCACTGCTTGTGTCGGCTTTATATACAATTCCGTCTTCGGTGTAACCCAAATCAGTGTACAGCTTTGCAAGCCTTTCGGGGATTTTATGTGTGCAGTCAACCGCCTCCCCCGTTCTGCCCGTTTTTTCAGAAGCGGTGGTTTTCACACAATATGCCTTATCCCCTTTTCTTTCGTAAAAGAAGCCGTCATCCGGCACGGGTTCATCCGGCAAATGGTATGAACGGGCAACAAAGCCCTCCTCCCTGCCGTGAATATACATCAGCAGCAGGCAAGCCTCCACCGCCTTAGTCGCATCCGCTCTCGCTTTTACGGTTTTCGGGTGGTTCTCACCGTATTTATCTCTGTAAACGGCATAATGAAAAACCTCTCCGGCAGCATGAGCCGAGGTAAAAGAACCGTCGTTATCACTTGAGGTATACGGATAAGCCGACTCAAGCACTCGTCTTTCGCGCAGCTCCTTCTGGCTGACCATTCCTCTTCTCATAACATATTTATTCGTTTCATCAAGTAATATTTCCGCCTTCTGCTCACAAGGCATAACGGGCATTTCTATATGCGTAACATATTCGCCCGTAAGTACCCATGCTCCGTCACCGTCGGCAAGAATTTTTTCAACCTTCTTTTCTTCAAGATGCCGTCTTGCGCTGAAATACATTATTTTATCTTCCTCATAATCCGCACCGGGGTCAAAACGAGTAACGCCGTTGGTGCTGCCGAGCCATAAGACACCGTTTTCGCCCTCGGCATAGCAGGTATATTCGCATTTTCTGACCGGCAGAGGGTACTGAAAGCCGTCAAGGTCGGGCTTTTTGCACTCCTGTATAAAAAGTTGTTCGGGAACAGCCGGGCTGTCCTTTGGCATAACCGTTGTTTTTCTTGCTGTATGTTTTTTAAGTATAAAAGGCTCCATCTTTCTTTCCTTTCAGTTGCTTTATTTAACATAAAATATCATATAAGTGCATAAAAGTCAACAAAAGTGCTTTAATATCAAAGATGTTTATGCTATACTTAAACAAAAAACATAAACGGAGAAATAATATGAAGCTGACAATTAATTCGGAAATAACTTATCAGACAATGGAAGGCTTCGGAGCAAGCGGAGCGTGGTGGGCACAGCTCACCGGCGGCTGGACAAGCCGTGAAAGCAGCGGTATGCTGACAAAAGACCGCATCGCCCAGCTTCTTTACAGCGATGAAAACGGCATCGGAATGAGCATTTACCGCTATAATCTCGGGGCAGGCTCTTCGCGCTCCGGCGCAGGCGATTACAGCAACCCCGAGCGCAGGGCAGACAGCTTTGAAACAACCGGCGGATATGATTTTTCAAGAGACGCGAACGCTGTTTATATGATGAAAAAATGTGTTGAATACGGTGCGGATGAGGTTATCTTTTTCGTAAACTCACCGATTGAAGCTCTTACAAAAAATCACAAGGCTCACCTTGACAAAAACAAAGCTTTCAGAACAAATCTTTCAAGGAAAAACATACCGGCGTTTTGCAAATACTGCCTTGATGTTACGGAGCATTTTGTAAAAGAAGGCCTGCCGGTAAGCTTTATTTCCCCGATAAACGAGCCGGTGTGGAAATGGACGGGAGGACAGGAGGGCTGTCACTACAGCGTAAGACAGGCAGGCAGAGTTATGAGCCGTTTCGCCTCGGAGCTGAAAAAAAGACCCGCACTCAATACAGTTCAGCTTTCCGGCATGGAAAACGGTGATATTCGCTGGTTCAACAAATCATTCACAAGACGGCTTTTGAAAAAGGATATACGCGACAGCGTGGACGGAGTGGATGTTCATTCATACTTTTTAAACCCGGTTAAATTTCCCGGACTTGCAAGGACAGATTATTTGAAAAGATACAGAAAATGGCTTGACCGTCATTATCCGTCTGTTAAAGTCAGATGCAGCGAATGGACGCATATGCAGGGAGGAAAGAACTGCGGCATGGATTCCGCGCTGGTTCTTGCCAAGGTCATGTTTGAAGATATTTCATTACTCAATGTGTGCTCATGGCAGCACTGGGTCGCCTGCTCGAATGTGGACTACTGCGACGGAATTATTTATATCGACCCCGAAAAAGAAACATACGAGCTTACAAAGCGGTATTATGTAACAGGTAATTTTTCCAAATTTATTAAAAACGGAGCTGTCAGAACACAGGTCACGGCAGATGACGAGGATGTTTCCTGTCTGTCATTTATCAACGGCGGCAAAACAGTTGTCATTATTATAAATCCGACGCAAAAAGAAAAAGAGCTTACCCTCAACGGGCAAGCCGATATATATGTAACAGACGAAAGCAGTGACCTTGCAAATTATAAAGCCGAAGGAAATATAATAATAACGCCCCAAAGCGTTACAACGCTGATTTTAAAAAATTAGTTTAAACGACAGCAAAACACCCCTGTTAACAGGGGCGTTTTACTGTAATAAATTCATGGTGGACATTGACGGACTCGAACCGCCGACCCTTCGCACGTCAAGCGAAAGCTCTTCCAGCTGAGCTAAATGTCCTCATTGCCCGGATATTATAACCTATATTTCCTCAAATTGCAATAGCCATTTGCAAAAAAATTAAAAAAATTAATGCAACAGCCCCTTGGACGGTTTCACTTAGGGATTAACCTGAATGAAACCTCCCTTATATTCTATTTTTTGATAATCCGGTATGCGCCGAACACAGCCGCGGCACAGGCAGCCGGTATACCGGCATATTTTGCCGCCGCGTGCATTGCCATGCTCTGCCTGTCGTTTATTCTCTTCATGATAGGTCCGAGAGAACTGCTTTTAAGTCCGAGCTGCTTGAAATGAACCATATATGTTTTAATGTTTTTGACATCATTTTCATCAATGTCAATCACTCTTGTGCCCGTCCGGCATCCGTCCGTATAGCAATTGAAGCCCCCTGTTTTGCACTGACCCATAATTATTCCGTCAAACTCACCGTGAACATCGTTCAGATGGTCATGACCGAAAAACGCAGCAAAAACATCGCCTTTGCGTTTCCATGAGGCAAACTGACCGTCATTATAATATGAACAGCACGGTCCTTCCCCGAGATAACCCTCACAGCCTTGACTCTTTGCAAATCTGTGCCCGTTCAGAAAGCCATAGCCCTTCACACTGACAGGCAGCTCAAACAAACAGGGCTTTTTGAAAATATTGTACATTTCCTGCACGGGTATATGCTCAAAAAGTACAGCAGGAACCGTACCGCCGTTTTTCCGGCTTATCTCGTCCGCAGTTTTTTCATACCATTCTATCTGGTCGCGGCGCACACCGTCATATACACTGCCGTCTTCGCACTCAACAAGATTGTTTGAGTCCATAAACCACAGATTAAGCGCATCTTTTTTGCCGTCAGATGACAGCACGCTCACGCTGTAATCAAGCAGACCGTGCTCACTGCCGTTTTGATTTTTTGCAAGACTTAAAGGCGCGTTTTCATATACCTTTAAAACATTTTTCAGCTTTTCAAACGGCATATCATGCTCGTGATTGCCGAGAACCGAGGCAAAGGGAATATTACGCTGTATCATCGGCTCGGTTATTCCGCGAAAACCGGGCATAAAGACCGTTTCAACATCATCGCCGCGAAAACCGAGACAAATATCACCGCAAAGAACAACAAGGTCAGGTTTCAGTGCGTCAAGAGCGGTTTCCATAAACAACCGCGTATCGGCGGATTTTCTGATGCTTAAATCGTTGTCGAGATGCACTTTTTCGTGTATATCGGTAAACACTGCTATACGGAATTTACCGTGTTCATTGAATTTAAGCTGTCCGTTATACATTGCAGCACCTCAACGCTTATTGATTATTTTTTCACCGTCAAACAGTATGTATCCGAAGCCGTCTCCTGCTTTTCCCGTTTCAAGAAGATGCTTTTTATATGCTCTGCGCAAAGCCGTGTCTTCGGGAAGCTCCGCATAGGGAAGGTCTGAATATCTTCCGAAAACGCGCCAGTCGTTGCTGAAGCCCTCTTTTTCACCTTCGGCTATAATATCAAAATCATTCATAAATTTCAGAATATTCAGGTGAGGCGGCAAAAATTCCCTGTGCTTCGGATAAAGAAGCCATGAACCGCATTTAATTATAAGCTTATCGCCATACTTTTCGCTTTCAAAGAAGTCGAACGCTCTTTTATAAGAATCATATCTTACATCATCTGTCAGTGAAATACCTGAGGACGGAATATGCATACCGACGCATTTTGTACCCGCCGGGATAACAGTCCCGTCGGCAAGGGTATAGTCGTCATCAACCGTGCTGTATTCAAACTGAAAGCGTCCGAGACCGAAACGGGTCATTCTGTAAAAGCCGTGGAACCAGCCGCCGACAAATGTTCCCCACACGCCCTCACATTCCTTGCATTCAAGCAGCTTACAGCGCAGGTCGTCCATTGTCCTGTAAAATATTTCTTCACTTATGCCTTTTTCGTCTTACTTTACTTTCAGCTTTTCGGAGCACACAACGAGAAGAAGCATTGTTAATGTGTATTCGTTTACACTGTACTTTTCGGCATATTCCTTAAGCTTGTTCATTACAAAGCCGTTTACCTCTCCCGTGTCACACATATACACATCGCACAAAAGCTCAAACTGAGCGCAAAACGCCTCATTTTCTTTCACTTTTTCATAAAGTGATGAAATACATTCAACCGCTTCATCCGGGAAATTGATTTTTTTCATAAAGGGAACGATATAATTCATTTTGCTTATCCTTTCTTTATTCTGCTGTTATATTTTCCTGTTGCGTATTCTGTATTGAAAGACTTCTTGCCGCCGCGGCAGCTCTGCTCTTTTCAAGGTCAAGATACATCTGGTCGCGTGTTTTTCTGTCAATATTATAGAACAGAAGCGGAATAATGCGCAGATAACCGAATATCAGCTTCGGTCCGCAGGCAGTAAGGAACATACGCCATTTTGTTGTATCTGACTGATTAAGAGGCTTTTCAGGGTCGTACCCTGCCCAGCCTTCAAGTAGGTTGGCATTGATTATTTTGAGAATTATGGTTTTAAGCTTATTAAAATATCCGCTTAAAAGGTTTACCGTTGCTTCAACTCTGTAACCGTTTTTCCATTCGCAGTAATCAAGCACCTCAAAGTTTATTTCGTCACTTATAATCTGCTTTGTGCCGTAGAAGGTCATTTCAATCATATTGCCTATACTGTAAGCAATAAGCATCGGTATTTTCTTTTTGTACCAGCCGTTTTCTTTGCCGCCGATAAGTCCCGTGAAGAAATACAGTGACTCCGAAAGACTGACTGAAACACTCTGCATAATCGCAAGTGCCTTTGTGGAATATTTTTTTCTGAAAAAGGTTGCAAGCGGATAGCTGACATATGAAAGCGGAGAACCCGCAATACCGCCGAAGGTTGAAATCATGGTAAACTGCAATACCTCTCTGTAATACAGCGATTCGCTTGTGCCCACCTCTATGCCGCCGATCATGTTGGAAAGCGTGTATATAAGCAGAGGCTTGTTCTGGAACACCGCCCTGATACTGCGCCACGGGTTCGGCGGCTTTTCGGACTGATTGACCCTTTCGCGGCTGACGATTATCCAGTATACACCGGGAATTGTTGCCACAACCCACCAGAAGGTTTTCATAATAACATAAAATCTTGTGGAGCTTATTGAAAGTACGCCGTTATCCACCAAGTCGAAAACAATACCCGTTATCTGCGCGGGAAGCTTTGAGAAAAATTCTGAAATGAATTTTGCCGCAACAAGCAATGTCGTTCGCTCGTTCGGATTAGGCGTATAAACCTTATCTATGTAATCTCCGCCGCTGAAAAAAGCGGTAACGGTTTCGCTTGCGTATTTGATAATCATATAAAGCACAAGCTTTTTCGCCGGATTTTCACCGAAGCCCAGCATACCGGCAATCAAAGGCAGCAGGCAGGTTATAAGACCTATCGCCGTATTAGGCAGCAGTGCAAGATACTGAAACGGCTTGAATTTGCCCCAACGGGTACGCATATTGTCAACAATCGCCGCGCTCAACGGGTCGTTTATCATGTCGTAAAGACCGAGCCACACATATTTTTTTGCGTAATCCCTCGGATTGACCTTGTATATTGAATACAGGAAAAGGTCGGAATCCGTATCATACTGACCGAGTGATATTTTTGCAAAGCTTGTTTTGAGAATATAGCCTATCCTCTCACGCGTTGAACAGAAAAGCCTGTTCATATACGCGGTTGATGTTTGCATATGGCTTTCGTCCGAATCCGTCAGCACGGTATTTATCTCTCTTTCAGGCTCACTCATGCGCCGGCCACCTCCTTTTCAGGCTTATTTACACAGGGAATAACATATCCCTCCTGCGCGAACGCCGATTTATTCGCGCCTGCCACGATACAGGTTATCATATTGTCCTCCTGTATCATTTTATACGCGCATTCGCTGACAAACTGATTTTCCTCAATTCCGTCAAGAATATATTTTACACGGTACTGAATTTTACCCTCTGTTGTGAATATTTTCAGCTCCTGCGGCTGAATTGCTTCAAGATGATATGTACCGTCAAGAATATATTTCACGGTTTTTCTGTCTCTGCCGAAGGTGTAAATTGCAAGTGCAAGACAGGCAAGACCCACAAACATGAAAAGCACAATGTTATCGTTGCCGAACTTTGAATAACCGACAAGCTCATCTGCGCCGCCCTCGGGAAGAACAACTCCGGCGTCCTCCGCATTTTCATAAACGGTTATCCCAGTCAGCTCCTCATATCTTTTGTTCCAGCGTGTATCACGGATTATTCCGTTCACGGCAACCGGCAGGCAAGCCGCAAAAACAAGCAGCAGCACAAGCGTCAGTGCACCTATTCTGCCGCCCGTTGAACGGGCAAGATTGCTTTTGAAATAAAACAGCTCATATTCAGCCGCTGCCCTTTCTTTTTCGTCACGGCACTCAAGCTTTGCAATATCATCGCCGGTGAGCGTACACGCCTGAGCCTTAAGCCTGTTGATTTTCTTTATGTATTTAGTGCCTTTTGCCGCGTTGGACTTGTTCTCAAGTAAAGCAAGCTTTTTCTTTGCCTTCGCTTTTTTCTCCTCAGCCTTGCGAATGTGTCTGTAATTGTTTTCATCCTCAAGAGGATTGTTTTTTACATCCTCCCTTGAAAGAATTTCCATGATTCGTTCGCGTTCCTCGGCATCCTGTACGGCAATTTCTCTGTCCTTTTCAGCCTGTATGGCTTTAAGGCGTTTGTACATTTCTTTTCTGATTTCTTCCTCACTCTTCCCCTGCTCAACAAGGTCGAAATATTCTTCAATCGGAATGCCACCCACAAAGCACGGCTTATGATTGATTTCAATCCCCTGCTTGTAGGTAAGATAATCAATGACAAAATTAACCGTGAGCAAAAGAAGATAAAGCAGTGTTCCCCAGCTTAACGAGCCGGATATTTTTCCGCCCTCCGGGGCAAAGGCAAAACAGCCTGCCGCTGCGGCAGCCGTTACAAGCATGGAAATATCAAAAATGAAATTTCTGATTTTTCCGTGCGGAGAACAGGCAAGGGTCAGAAAAACAACATGAAGCAGCAAAAGAACCACGGAAAGCAGCAGCAAAGCAACTGAGAAAAATACAGCCTTATCCGCCGGACTGCCGCTTATAAGTCCGAGCAGTGCGTTGACATCAAAATTATCCAGTATATCCCCGAAAATCGAAATTATTCCGAACGGACCTTCATACGGATAAAAAGGTTCAACCGCTTTCATGTTCACAATCGGAAGCAGCAGTGCAAAAATCGGAATAATACTTGTGACAATTCTTGCAATTGCAAGCTTTGAGCCGATAAACGAGCCCTTGAGCCTGTCAAGCTTTTTCTGAAAATGGTAATTCTGAACCTCTGCTTTATCAGCGTCCTTCATCAGCCTTTCCTGCACATCGTACATCAGAATATTTGCTCCGCAGCCGGGACAGTTCTGCCGCCAGTCAGTTAACCGCAGCTTCCGTCCGCATTTGGGACAGTTTGCCAATTTTCTCACCTCTCATAAATTCATATTTTATTTATTCTACATAATATACTGAAAAAAATCAATAGATTTCCATTTTAATTTACAATTAACTCAAAAACGGTACCCGACCGTCAGGTCGGATACCGCCTTTTTTTACAGCTTCGTGCCGTTTTGATTATTTGTACGGAACCATATCGTTGCAGCAGCGGAACTTGTTGCCGAACATACGGTTAAGCAGACTGTAGAACCATCTTGTGAGCTTTCCGAGGAAACCTGTATTATGGCACAGACACTTGCAGTTGACAACGGGGTTAACTCTTGAGTAAGTTACCACACCGTTTGCATCAACAGTCAGCTTGTATACATCGCTTACGAATTTTCCTGCAAGCTCATATTCCTTACCGGGCTCAAGCTTCATTGAAAGTCTTCCGTTAGCGTCTGTGGTCACGGATTTTGTTGTGTAGCCGGTCTTCAAATCAAATTCTTCATTTGCAATGGGATTTGTATATGAATCCTTAACGGTTACAGATACATCCGTGTATCTTACATCGCCTCTTGTGCAATAGTGAACTGTATAGCTGCTGTCGCCGGATGTGCCGGTGGATGTCTTCATATTATGTCCGAGTGCCGGAACTATGGATTCCTGCTTGGTTCTCAGACAGTCAACGCAGGTATATTCCTTGTATCCGTCCGTTGTACAGGTTACGGCTTTTTCCTCAGTCAGAACATAGTGATGACCTGTCATCGGAATCTTTGTACCGTATTCAAGAACATCGCCGCAGACTGTGCAAACCTTATCGCCCGTATATCCGTCGTACAGACAAAGTGCCTTGGATGCGTTTACAAGTCCGTAATCCTTGGCGTGACCTTTTGCGTAAATAACCTTGTCATTTCTTGCCGTACAGCGTGAGCAGGTATATGCTTCAACACCGTTTACCGTGCAGGTAACCTTAACATCGCGCTTGCTGTCTCTTACAAAGTCATGTCCGAGAGCGGAGTTTGCGATTTCCTCATGCCATGTATATGCGCAGTCGGGGCATTCGTAAAGGTTATATGCGTTTTCGGTGCAGGTTGCCGGAACATATTCGGGAATTTCATCCAGACAGGCTCTGTATTCAATGTGCGTACTGTCAACGGAACATACTCTGAAATGTCTGCCTTCTCCGTCTGACTTCCAGCTGCTCCACTTGTGTCCGAAGGATGTTCCGTAATGAATTACAGTCCATACATGGTCGCAGGTGTCGCACTTATAAGTGGTATATGCGTCATCCGTACAGGTTGCGGGTGTATAAACCGCATTGGTGCATACGCAGGTACCCGTTTCAACATGGCTTTCATCATTTTCGCAAATTCTGTAATGTCCGCCCTTGCCGTCATAAATCCATGCGCCCCATGCGTGACCCGTTGCGCTGCCCTCATCAACTATTGTCCATGTGTATGAGCAGGTATCGCAGACATAAACGGTATATCCGTCTTCAAGGCAGGTGGGAGCAACAACCGTGGGCTTGCTGTCGTGACAGATACCCTTTTCGGTATGCTTGTTGTCACGGTAGCAATATCTGCTGTGTCCGCCCTTGCCGTCTTCAGTCCACGGGCTCCAGATATGACCGAGAGCCGTATTTTCTTCAACCACAATATAGTAGCCGCCGCAGATGTCGCAGGTGCATTCGCTGTAACAATCGTCAAGACAGGTTGCGTTATGGTGAATCGGCTTGGAGTCATAGCAGTATGCCGTTTCGGAATATTCGCAGCCGTCTCTCTTGCAGGTTCTGGTGTGTGTTGAGTCACCGTTGCCCTTCCACGCCGTAAGGTCATGTCCGAGAGGCTTGCCGAAGGTTGTTTCGCAATGCTCACACATTGCACATTCAGTACAGGTTGCCGCCGTACCCTCGGTACATTTTTCAAGGATATATTCGCCGCATACACAGTAGGCAATATGATAATCCATATTGTCATATCCTTCATAGCTGTCTGTATAGGAATGCTCAACAGCCTTTGCTGTAATCACAACATTGCCCGTTACATATTCTGCGGAAACGGTCAGTGTGGCAATCTTCATATTGTCGGAAATGACATATTCATACGCCGTCTTGTCAAGCGTCTTGCCGCCAACCTTAACCGTTACATCCTCAAGCATATGTCTGCCGTCATCGGCAAATACCGTTGCGGTGAGGTCTGTGTCTCCGTCCGCAAACAGCGGTGTGCCGTAAGCAATGCCTTCGCCCTTATATGTAACGCTTACCTTTGCCTTGCCCCAGATGGCATACAGTGTAACCTCGCCCTTTGCTGCAAGATTGATAACCTCAAGTCCGTCACCGTAGCCTATGCCCTTGCCGTCCTTGTCTGTATTCCACTGCATGAAGTCATAGCCGTCTCTTTCAAAGCCGTTATCATTAAGCTTCTGCGCTTCATCATAGGTAAAGGTCTGATTACCCATTGTACCCTTGCCGCGGTTAGCGTCAAAGTGAACGATGTATGTGTTGGGCGTCCACTTTGCATAAAGCATTACCGTGCCTGTTTCGGCAAGATTCTTAACCGTTGCTTTGTCATTAAGTTCAACGCTGCCTGTCGGTGTCAGTGCCCAGCCGGCGAATGTGTAGCCCGTCTTTGTGAAGGAGCACTGTGTAAGTGACTTGCTTTCATCGTATGCCATGGGAATATCATCCATATCACCCGTGCCGGTATTTGCGCTGAAGCGGATGGTATAAGCGTTCTTTTCCCACTTTGCATAAAGGGTTACATTTTCACCCATGGTGATGTTCTTAACGGTCTGAGCGTCGTTAAATTCAACCTCTCCGTCCGCATCTCTTGCCCAGCCGATGAAGTGATAACCGGTCTTTTTGAACGCATTCGCAGTCAGCTCTGTTTCACTGTCAACCGTAAGCGTCATATCAGCCATGCCGGCAGCTCCGTCCGCTCCGCCGTTCTTGTTGAACGAAACTTTATAGGTCTTTGCCTCCCATACGGCATAAAGAGTGATTTTGCTGTCTGGTGTGATGTTCTTGACTTCCTGCTTGTCGGTGTAATCAACGCCGCCGTCCGCTGTTCTTGACCAGCCGATAAACTCATAGCCGGTCTTGCTGAACTTGTTGGCGTCAAGGTCTTCAGCCGTATCATATACCATGCTCTGGTCATCCATAGTACCGGTACCGCCGTTTGCATTGAACACAACCTTATATCCGTTGGCTTCCCAATTCGCGTAAAGGGTGACAGTCGCACCGTTTACAGTGGTAAGATTTTCAACTACGGTATCGCCGTCTTTGAAATCCAAATCAGCGTTTTTAATCTTTGACCAGCCGAGGAAATGGTACCCCGTCTTTACAAAGCGGTTTTCGGGCAGCTCCTTCGGCGTATCGAAATCCATGGAAAGATTATCCATGCTGCCGCCGGTCGCTGTATTGCCGTCAAACTTTATTTCATACGAACGCGCTCTCCACTTCGCGTAAAGAGTAACACTGCCGTCAACCTCACTTGCAAGATTCTTTACATTTGCAAGATCCGCATAAACAACTTCTCCGTCTGCCGAAAGTGCCCAGCCGATGAAATCATAGCCTTCCTTTGTAAATTCGTTTTTCTTAAGTGTTTTTTCAACATCATAGGTCATATCCTGCGCTGTCATTTCGCCGCTGCCGGTGTTCGCGTTAAAGTTTATCTTATAGCTGTTTGCCGTCCACTTGGCGTAAAGTGTTGCAACCTCGCCGGTTTTGTCCTTGAGATTGAGAACCTTGTCATCGCCGTCTGCAAACTCAACCGCACCGTCCGCAGATTTTGCCCAGCCTGCGAATACATATCCGGTTCTGCTAAACGCGTTTTCGGGAAGGGTTGCATAAACATCATAGGTCGCATCTATTCTGTCCATACTGCCTGATGTAGCCTTGTTGCCGTCAAACGCAATCTTATATACATGAGGGGTCCAGACTGCATAGAGAACCTTTTCACCCTCTGTTACAAGATTAAGAACCCTTGCGTTTTCAACATACTTAACCTTTGCGCCGCTTGTTGCTTCTTCTGCCCAGCCTGCGAAATCGTAGCCGGTTCTGCTATAAATGTTTGTGTTAAGCGTTGTAGCCACACCGTAGGTCAAAGGCTGTTTACCCATCGTACCTTCATACTTCGGAGCATTCGGCTCAAATACTACATTATAGGCATTTGCCGTCCACTGTGCATAGAAATTGACCTTCGTTTCGGTTGTCGCAAGGTTAAGCAGTGTTTCGCCCGTCTTATAAACCTTTCCTGTTCCGTCAGTGGTAAGAGTCCAGCCGATGAAGGTGTGACCCGTGAATGTGAAGCCGTTCTCTTTTGCGGATGCCGAGGTATCATAGGCGATTGTCTGGTCAGCTACCGTGCCCGTACCGCCGTTTGCGTTATAAACAACGGTATATTCAATCGGTGTCCACTTTGCGTAAAGGTCAACATTGCCGCTTGCCGCAAGATTCAGAACCTTCTGCGTATCGTCATAAGCAATATCACCTGTTGTCGTTGTTGCCCAGCCTGCAAACTTATATCCCGTTCTTGTGAATGTGTTCGCGTCAAGAGC
>JAKSQS010000190.1 GCA_024404055.1 Clostridia bacterium
CGGCAAAAGAATTTCCGTTGATACCTATCACGCTGTTTCGGACGGATACGGAACCTGTGTTTTTACCTGCTCACTTGCCGCAGAATATCTACGTTTAAAAGGTCACGAAATACCCGAAAGCGAATATGTACGCATTGCCGACGGAAGGCTTCATTCGGACGAGCTTGAAGACAGCTTCCGTAAATATGCATCTTCAAAAGGAAAGCTGAAAAGAGCCGGAAAATTCGTTTATCATGCCGTAGGTACAAAGCTGCCTAATCATATGGTCAATATGACCTCCGGCATTATAGATTTTGACTCTTTACATAAAATCACCGCCGAAAAGGGCGTTACCGTTACGGAATAGCTTGCCGCGCTTCTGCTTGATATACATTACCGCAAGCAAAAAAACGAGAGTAAAAAGCAAAAGGAAGTCAGCGTTCAGATTCCCGTCAATTTGCGTAAGTCCTTTCAGTCAAATACCATGCGGAATTTTGTTTTATGTCTTCGCACGGTTATTGACCCGTCGCTTGGCGAATACGGCTTTGATGATATACTCAAAGAGGTTTCCATGCAGCTCCGACTTGCCAACGACCCCAAAAAGCTTAACGCCATGATGACGGCTAACATGGCAATTGAAAAAAATCCGCTTCTTAAGGTGATGCCCCTGAGCATTAAAAATATCGGTGTGACCGTTTCATTTCTGATTACGGGCGAACAGACAACGAGCACGCTTATTTCAAATCTCGGGCTTATAAAGCTGCCGGAGGAAATGGAGCCGTATATTGAAAAAATAATGTTTTCAACAGGTCCCGGAAAGCTGAACGGAGCGCGCTGCGGCGTGATAAGCTTTCAGAATAAACTTGTCGTTACATTCGCAAATGTTTACGAAGAAAACGATATTGAACGCGAGTTTTTCACAAGACTTGTTAAAAGCGGGGTTCATGTAAAAATCGAAAGCAACAGATTATAAATAATCCGAAAGGAAAATATTTCATATGTCATATTGCGTTAACTGCGGCGTTGAGCTTGATGAAAGCGCAAAAAAATGCGCCTTGTGCGATACAGAGGTTTATTTGCCCGGAAAAGATACCGCGCAGGAGCAGCACACACCGTTTTCGTCTGTGCCGCTTGTGCCTGCCGGAATAAAAAGGTCTTTTATTGCAAGTGTTGTTTCAATATGTATTCTCATTCCGAATATTATATGCAGTTTAATCAACATATTCATTAAATCACACGGCTATTGGTCTGTATATGTCAACTGCACGAGCATACTTGTATGGGTTCTCTTTGTTTTTCCGTTTCTCAATAAAAAAATCAGACCGTATCTGATGTGGGCATTTGACACGGTTGCCACAGCGGTTTATGTTTATGTTTTCTTTCCGCTGCAAAGGGAAAATCTGCATTGGTATTATAATATTGCGCTGCCTGTTATTGCGGGTGTTTCACTGTGTGTTCTTATTTTCATAATATGGGCAAGGAAAAAGCCAAGGCACTGGAGTGCGGTGATTATTCATCTTTTTATTGATATTTGTTTCATTTCGATGATTTCCGGGATATGCTGTATTATGTTTGATTCCTTTATAGGGACAACTGTTTGTCTGATTGTTTTTCTTTCGTCACTTTCTCTTGCCGCATTCGGCATCTACTGTAACAGAAGTCGGCGTATGAGGGCGTGGCTGACAAAAAAATTTTTTGTATGATAACATTATCCGCTGCAAAATTATGCGGCGGTTTTTGATTGAGGCTTCGGATGGATAAATACAGGGCACTTAAAAAATATTTCGGTTACACATCCTTCAGGCAGGGACAGGAGCAAATCATTGATTCCATACTCTCCGGCAGAGATACAGTCGGTGTTCTTCCCACCGGAACGGGAAAATCGGTTTGCTATCAGCTTCCCGCCGTGATGTTGAAGGGCGTTACACTTGTTATTTCTCCGCTTATTTCTCTGATGAACGACCAGGTGAAAAACCTGAACGCAAAAAATATCAAGGCGTTGGCACTCAACAGCCTTATACCGAAGGGGAAAACCGAGCGGCTTTACAAATCAATAATAAACGGAGAATATACTCTTTTGTATGTTGCGCCGGAGCGGCTTTTCAACGAAGGCTTTCTTAAGCTGTGCGGCAGTATTGACATACCGCTGGCGGTTGTTGATGAGGCGCATTGCGTCTGTCAGTGGGGAATGGATTTCAGACCCGAGTATCTGAAAATAGCCGATTTTATCGCAAGACTTCCCAAAAGACCGTGCGTTGCCGCATTTACCGCGAGTGCAACCCCGGATATAAGGTCGGGCATTGAAAAAATACTTAAGCTGAATGAACCGTGCAAAGTTGTGACGGGCTTTGACAGACCCAATTTGTTCTTTGATGTTATACAGACGGGTTCAAAGCTTGCAAAAACAGCTCAACTGCTTAAGAAAAAACAGGGAAGCAAAATAGTATACTGCTCCACAAGGCGACAAACGGATGAAATATATAATTATCTCACGGCAAACGGCTTCAACGCAGCCTCATATCATGCCGGTCTTGATTCGCTTCACCGGCAAAACGCAAGAGAAAAATTTATTTCCGGCGAAAAGGAAATAATCGTTGCAACAAATGCCTTCGGTATGGGAATTGACAAGCCGGATGTAAGACTTGTTTTGCATTATAATATGCCGCCGGATGTTGAAAGCTATTATCAGCAGGCGGGAAGAGCCGGCAGAGACGGACTTGCCGCAGAATGCATTTTGCTTTATTCGCCGCCTGCCAGGAAAACACATGAATTTCTTATTGAAAACAGCGAAACAAATCCCGAGCTTGATAAAAAACAGCAGGATGAGCACAAAGCAATGCGCTATAAAAGGCTGGATGATATGGAGCTTTACTGCCGCGGGAATGTATGTTTCAGAAAGTACATACTCAATTACTTCGGGCAGGAAAGCGATGATGAATGTGATTACTGCGGTTATTGCGGTAATAATAAAACCGAAAAAGAAGAAGCAGGCAAAGAATACGGCTTGAGAAACACGGATGCGCAGTATCTTGCGGCGCTCAAGGCAATTCGTAAAAAAGCTGCGAAATCGTGCCATATTCCGGGCAGACTGCTTGTGTCCGACTATGAGCTTAAAAAAATCGTCAGAACAAGACCCGATAATTTTGATGAGCTTGAAAAATATTGCTCGTTCAGTTCATATCAGCTTCGTAAAATCGGTATTGATATAATAAAAATCTGTAATTTATATTGATTTATATTGCAATTTAATAATAAATTATTGAAAAAATGTTAACGGTATGATAAAATAATATTTATTACTTATCTGAGAGGGCGGTGCACGGTGGAAAAACGCAAATGGTGCGTATGCGGTTATGACGAAAAAAAGGTTGAAAATATTGTTGCGCAAAACGGCGTTGCTCCTTATACGGCACTTTTGCTTTCCGCAAGGGGGATAACGGCTCCGGCAGAGGTCAGAAGCTTTTGCTTTGATGAAGAAGGTCTTTGTGACCCGTTTTTACTGCCCGATATGGAAAAGGCGGTGGATTGCATCAATGAAGCTCTTGACGCGGGCGAAAAAATAGCCGTTTACGGAGACTATGACGCGGACGGACTTACCGCAACCGTGATTTTATATACATATCTGCTTTCACAGGGAGCGGATGTTATTTATTATGTACCCGACAGAAACACCGAGGGCTACGGTATGAATAAAGCCGCCGTTAATAAAATATATGATGAAGGCGTTAAGCTTATTGTTACGGTTGATAACGGAATAAGCGCGTTTGAAGAAGCGGAGCTTATAAACAGACTCGGCATGAAGCTGGTTGTAACAGACCACCACACGGTTTCCGACCGGCTTCCCGAGGCAATAGCCGTGGTTAATCCGCACAGACAGGACAGCAGGTGTGCTTTCCGTGACTGGGCAGGTGTAGGCGTTGCCTTCAAGCTTATATGTGCGCTTGAGGGTGAGGACGGGGAATATATGCTTGACGAGTATGCACAGCTTGTTTCAATCGGTACAATCGCCGATGTTGTGCCTCTTGTTGGTGAAAACAGATACATTGTCCGCCGCGGTATTGAGCTTATGAACAGTGAGCCTGTGGCGTGCATTGAAGCGATGAAGGAGGCTGCGGATTATTCCGGTAAGGAGCTGAACGCAACATCTGTCGCATTTACCATTGTACCGAGGATAAATGCCATGGGAAGAATAAGCACGGTCAAGCCGGTGCTTGAGCTGCTTATGGAAAACGGAAATCTGCCGAATTACGCCCGGATGCTCCATGAGTGCAATGCGGAAAGGCAAAGAATAGAGCAGGAAATACTTTGTGATG
>JAKSQS010000191.1 GCA_024404055.1 Clostridia bacterium
ATATGTAGACTGAACATGAAAATTTACGGCTGTGACGAAACTGAAAAGTTTCATTGCAGCCCCGTTTTTTATTTTACAACAAATTTTGTTTGAAACATCCAACGCACCCTACGGAACAAATCCGGACTGTTTTACAATTGCAAGCCGTAGTGGACGATGCCCACATCGTCCCGTTTGATTCCGCGCCGCATTCCGTACGGTACGATGCCCACATCGTCCAGCCGTACACGGTGAATTTCATATCGGATGTTGTTTGAACAGGCAGCGCGCCCACGGTGCGTTGTGGGCAACGCACCCTACGGAACAAATCCGGACGGTTTTACAATTGCAAACCGTAGTGGACGATGCCCACATCGTCCGGCTGTACACGGTGAATTTCATATCGGATGTTGCTTGAACAGGCAGCGCAACGGGACGATGTGGGCATCGTCCACTACGGAATACCGGCGCGGCGGTTTTATAACGGATGCTTTCCCGTCAAAAGCTATGTGGAAAACTTTTTCATTAGTTTTCCACATAAAAAATCAAGCAATATCAAGGAGTTTTTATAGTTTTCCACATGGTTTTCCACATTTTTAACGCCTATTTCACGGGTTTTCCACGACACGAAGAAGCCAAATGATACAAAATTTAACATTAAATTTCAGCATTTTTCTTAATATGCACGGCTTGAGAATATATACGCAATGGTATATAATATCTTCACTGCTATCCTCGGGAAGGAGAAACGCATCCCCATGGAATATAAATTGAACCCATCTGAAATAAGCAATGTTTTCGTTGTTCCGGCAAGCGTTGTTGACGATGACCTGCGGCTTGCGGGCAGCACACATCTTAAGGTGCTGCTGTGGACACTGCGCCATGCCAAGCATGAAAATGCCACACTGGACGAATTAAGTGAAGAATTAAAAATAAATAAGCCCGACCTTGTTGATGCTATGCAGTTCTGGATAGACAGGGGGGTAATAATAAAGTATCCCGACAGCGGCGAACCGGCAATGACTCAAAAAGCACCGTCTCCGGCAAAGGAAAAGCCCTCTGCTGCTGCGGTCTCCGTCACACCGCCGCCTGCACCGCCCGTTGTCAGCGTAAGTGCTCCGGCAGATATTCCGATGTCAAAGCCGAGTATAGACCAGATTGCCGTGCGCTGCAAAGAAAGCGGAGAGCTGCGAGACCTGTTTGATGAGGTGCAAAAGCAGCTCGGCAGAACGATAGGATATGACGGTCAGTCTATACTGCTGATGATGTACGACACCTACGGGCTTCCTGTTCCCGTTATCATCATGGCGGTTGAATATGCGCTTTCGCAAGGGAAAAACAGCCTGAAATACATTGCCGGAATCGGAAAGCAGTGGTGTGAAAAGGAAATTGACACTCTTGAAAAAGCGATGCAGTTCATTGAGGATATGAACGAATGCGACGGAATATGGGAGAGGTTTCGCCAGCTTACGGGACTTTCCAATCCGAAGCCTACGGCAAAGCAGCGCGGTTATCTGCTCACATGGACAAGGGATTACGGCTTTAACATTGATATGATTTATTCAGCATATGAAGAAATGGCTGACCATACACAGAAATTCAGTATGCAATACATAGATAAGGTTCTTTTAAACTGGAAAAACTCCGGCATAAAAACAACCGATGATGTTGAACAGGCAAAAGCCGCCTATGAATCCGGCAAAAAACCGACTGCAAATGAGAAAAACAACTCAAAAGAACATTCCTACGACATTGAGGAATACGAACGCAAAGCAAGAAGTACCGTGCCTGTATACAGGAAAAAGAAAGCCGAATAACGGGAGGAAAAACAAATGCCATACGCAGCATCCGTTTACAGAAAAGCAAAACAGATACTTGCCGAACGCAGACAGAAAGCCCTTAATGAGCAGGAGGCGAGACACGCCGAGGTTTCGGCAGCCTGTCCCGAAATTGTTGAGCTTGAAATGAAGATGGCACAGCAGGGCGCAAACATTGTCAGAGCCATCGGAATGGGTGAAAATGCGCAGGAGTATATTTATAAGCTTGCGCAGGAAAACCTTGCCGTACAGGAAAGAAAAGCCGCGCTTATGGCACAGGCGGGTTTTGCAGCCGATTATCTTCAGCCGCGTTACACCTGCCCGAAATGCGGGGACACAGGCACCTGCGGAGCATATTACTGTGAATGCTACAAAAAGCTGGTGAAGGAAATTGCCTATACCGAGCTTTCCGAGAAATCTCCGCTTAAGCTGTGTTCGTTTGATAAATTCGATATAAAGCTTTATCCCGACACGAATTTTGACAGCTCATTCACAGTCAGAGAGCATATGGCGCAGATACTTAACTTCTGCAAGGACTATGCATCAGATTTTGATTTGTCGTCACCGAGCCTGCTTATGACAGGCCGCACAGGGCTTGGCAAAACACATTTAAGCCTTGCCATAGCAGAGCAGGTTTTGAAAAAGGGCTTCACCGTGGTTTACGACACAACGCAGAATGTGATGAACAAATTACAGCGTGAGAGATTCGGAAAGGGAGAATCGGACGAAGATACAGAGCTTCTGCTTGAAGAATGTGACCTGCTTATCCTCGATGATTTGGGCACGGAATTTTCAACGCAGTTTACCGTAGCGGCTCTTTATAATATAATAAACACCCGTATGTTGAAAAACGCTCCGGTTATAATCAGCACCAATCTTTCCGTAAAGGAAATAGGTGAAAAATACTCGGAACGCATAGCATCACGGCTCATAGGAGATTATATCTGCCTCATATTTGACGGCAGGGACATAAGGCAGTTAAGAGAATGAACAATTTACCGCTGCACAGACAGCTTGACAAAATAATCGAACAGTGCGAACGGGAGGGCAGAACACCCTCTCTGTTGCTGCATTGCTGTTGCGCTCCGTGCTCGTCGGCTGTGCTTGAATATCTGACACGCCATTTTAAGGTTACGGCACTTTTTTATAACCCGAACATATACCCCAAAGAGGAATACGCTCACAGACTTGATGAATTTCGCAGACTTGTCACCGAGCAGCCTCATGTATATGAAGTGAAAATTATGGAATGTACTTATGAGCCGCAGGAGTTTTTCTCCGTCGCAAGAGGATTGGAAGCCGTGCCAGAGGGCGGGGAAAGATGCCGCAAATGCTTCATGCTGCGCCTCGGTGAAGCGGCGAAGGCGGCGCACGACGGCGGTTTTGACTATTTTACCACCACCCTTTCGATAAGCCCGTTGAAAAACGCGGCTCTGCTTTACGAATGTGCAAAAGCGGCAGGCGAAAAATACGGAGCCGTTCCGCTGCCATCCGATTTTAAAAAAAGAGACGGCTATAAACGCTCCATAGAGCTTTCAAAAGAATATAATCTTTACCGGCAGAATTACTGCGGCTGCATTTTTTCGCGTAATATTGAAAAATTTTAAAAAAGGGCTTGCAAAATCCGTTTGTTTCGTATATAATACATTAGCACTGAAAAATGCTGGTGTGGCTCAATGGCAGAGCAGCTCATTCGTAATGAGCAGGTTGATGGTTCGATTCCGTTCACCAGCTCCAATAAATAATCCCCATCTTTCGATGGGGATTATTTATTTGAACTTTGAAGAATCGAGCCATCAACCATCCTCTTTTTGCCGTAAGGCAAAAAGCATTATAATCACTGCTTGCCGGGGCAAAGCCCCGGTTCGATTCCGTTCACCAGCTCCACCCCGCAATCCCTTGCTACATAAGGGTTTGCGGGCTTTTTTTTATTTTTCGGAGGGCTGAAAAATACCGTAAGCGTCAAATAACCCCGCGGATTGAGTTCATGGTTCAAATGTAGTAAGCTAACCTCGAAAGGGGTTGGTAGAAATAAAAGCGAGCGAATATGAAAAGAAAATTGCCGAGTGCCGTGCAAGCGGGAAGACCGTAAAAGAATACTGCGACATAAACGGGATACCGTATGAAACATTTCACACATGGGTAAGACGAAGCAGAAAACACAAGGGGGAAAGAAACGAAAACAAGACCTATGAAGAATACCGTCAGATCGTAATCAAAGCAAAAACGAGCGGAAAAACGGGTAAAGAATGGTGCGGGACTGAAAAATGCGGTAGGCTTTGCGCTTTCACAGAAAAAACTGCTTATACAGTTCTTGAACGACCCCGTTATTCCGATCTCAAACAATCGAGCCGAAAACGCGATCAGACCGTTTGTCATCGGCAGAAAAAACTGGCTGTTTTCCGATACACCTGCCGGTGCGAAAGCCTCCGCGATCATTTATTCTCTGGTTGAAACGGCGAAAGCCGATGACAAAAATGTCGAGCAATATT
>JAKSQS010000192.1 GCA_024404055.1 Clostridia bacterium
TATTTACAGCAGAAGAAATTGCTCAGTTCTTTTCCGTTATTGATGATGTAAAATACCGTGCAATTTTTCTTAACATCTACGGTTCCGGCTTACGAGCTTCTGAAATCGGCAAACTGCGTGTTACCGATGTTGACAGTAAAAATATGCGGTTGCTGATCAAACAAGGCAAAGGCAAAAAAGACCGATATACAATTCTTTCAAATGCGGGACTTGCTGCTCTTCGTGAGTATTGGAAAATGTATCGACCTGTGAGTGAGCACGGATATTTGTTTCCCGGAAAAGATAACGGACACCTTGGCACTTCCGGTGTTGAAATTGCTTTTCGCAAGTACTATGCAAGAACCGGATTGACAAAAAAGGCTACGGTGCATACTCTCCGACATTCTTTTGCTACTCATCTTCTCGAAAACGGGGCTGATCCTCTGTACATTAAAAACCTGCTCGGGCACACCACTATGGATACAACTAACATCTATCTGCATATTGCCAACACACCCATCTACAAAACAGTCAGTCCGTTGGATATGGTGAATGTCGATGGTTGAGTTACAGGATATTCTTTCGGAATACGGTGAAGAATTTAAGGCAAAGCATCATCTGTCTTACGAACAAACAAAAGCTTTTTCCGCAATTCTGAAATGCAGAACCGCCGAATTGGGTGGACATATGGATATTTGTTCATCCTGTGGCTATTCCAAACCTTCTTACAATTCCTGCAGAAACAGAAACTGTCCAAAGTGCCAGACATTTGCAAAAGAAAAATGGATCAACAACCAAAAGTGCGATTTGCTGAATGTACAGTATTTTCATGTTGTTTTTACTGTTCCTGCCGAACTGAACGGGATATTTTATGCGAACCAGATACAGTGCTACAATTTGCTTTTCAAATCTGTTTCGGAAACATTGCAGGAACTTGCAAATGACAGCAAATATTTAGGGGCATCTATCGGATTTACTGCGGTTTTACATACTTGGGGACAAAATCTTCATTATCATCCTCATATTCATTGCATTGTTCCCGCAGGCGGATTAGATAAATCAGGTGGTTGGAAAAATTCCAAAAAGAAGTTTTTTATGCCGGTCGAAGTATTATCCGCCAAGTTCAGAGGCAAGTTCCTTGCACTTTTGAAGAATACAATTCCTATGGTTGATTCCGAAATTTTAGATAAATGTTACGATAAAAACTGGGTTGTTTACTGCAAACCGCCTTTCAAGAATGCCGGTTATGTTGTTGAATACCTTGGCCGGTATACTCACAGAATAGCGATTTCCAACAACAGAATTTTAAGCGCCGAAAACGGTACGGTCACTTTTCAGTGGCGTGATTACAGTGATGGCAACAAGCAAAAGGTTATGACCCTTTCTGCCGATGAATTTCTCAGAAGGTACTTTATGCACGTTCTTCCGAAAGGCTTTTCAAAGATCCGTCATTTCGGATTCTTGTCAAGCAGAGGAAAACAGGTAAAGCTTGGCAAATGCAAAATCCAAACTGCCACCGCAAAATACAAAAAGCTTTCCGCCGATGAACTTCTTGAAAAAATCCTCGGCAGAAAGCCGGCTGTGTGTCCTGATTGCGGTTGCCCTCTAATTCACCACAAATTATTGCCACCGTAAAGAACACTATACCAATAGTGAATTTTCAAAGTCTGTTTTTACAGGCTTGATTCACCATACCTATTTTATCTTCTGAAAATGATTTTTTCAACGTTTTCTGTATCTTTTTTGTTTCGAACTCTTTTTTGTTAAAATTTAAGAAAGCAGACATTTAACTTTCCCATAGTCTTCTGTAAACATCCGCGTTTTAGCTCAATGAGAGTTATACGAATTGGCTCATCTGAATTCCTTTTTCAGACGAGCTTTTTCTTTTCGCCATTTCGTATAACTTACTATTCATTTGTAATAATGATTATTTGGAATAGTTTTGAATTTCATCAATTCTGATTTCGACCATTTTTTTGAGAAAGATTAAATCATCAATATTGGGATTGTCAACCCTGAATGTACATCCACATACATCATTAAATTCTTTTCCAAAAACTATCTTATGTCTTCCTCCACCACACGAACCACAGTGACCACAATGGTCTATGTGTTTCCACGCTATTTCTTTTATACAGTTTTCTGCTTCATAATTTGCCAGCCACTCTGTACTCATATCATCAGACCAAACTGTCCAATTGTTAGTTGGTTCATCAGGATCTTTTATAGCAATAAAGCATACGCATTTATCCCTTAATTTAACCCAATAATATATTTTATTAATCCAACACCCACCGTTATCTTTATGAAAAGCTAAATTATGGTCACTTAAAAACTTTATGAAATCCAATGCAACCAATTGTTCTGCTTCAGATAGTTTATTATGTATATAATCTTCAATCGTAAACCGATTATTACAATCACTTGATTTAGGTAACGAATCTATTTTTATTATCATATCTTCCTCCTCAAATTCTGATTTATATTATGAAAAGCGAAAAAGGTTCAGCAGCCAATCAATCATTCTTTTGAAGAAATCGGCAATACGGCTTATTCCCGTTTCTTTCGCCGTGCTAAGAAAGCCGTCTCTGTTATCAGTGCCGTCATTTTCACCTATATACCCGCCGAAAAGTGAATAAATCAGGCTGAATGCCAGCTTTTCAGCCGGAGTTGCAAAGCCGAAGAGCTCGCAGTTTCTTTTCATAACAGCATTTGCAATACCGTCTGACACTCCCGCCCGTTCAAGCAGAGCGTTGGCGCTGCCGAGCAGTTCACTGTCTGCTGCCGAGGCAAGTGAAGAACGCAGAACAACGGCAACCGTTTTTGTCAGCACGCTGTATTGAGCCGAGCCCTTTGTATAAAGCTTTCTGCCCGAAACCGTTCCGGCATAGGCGTCACATATCATTCCCCGAAGGGTGGTAAATTCACTGTCGGGAATTGTAAGCCCGAGGTTTTCTGCGGCTGATGACAAACTGTTTTCACCGTATATCGGCATATCAAGGTAATTTGTAACGCTTTGCAGGGCGGTACTTATTAAAGGATAAAAGGGGCTACCCTCTTTTATTCCGAGGCTTTCGGCAGAAAGGATTTTTTCGATTTCCTGCCCGATTTTTTCTTCGTTTTGCTCACTGACAAAGCCGTGATAATCCTCCTGCATGGCGGCAAGCTGTGATTGTGTATAACCCGAGCACACAAGGGACAGAGCATTTGAATCTATGCCGCCGACATTTGCGGTTTTATAAGCAATTCCGCTGTCATCGACGGTAAAAAGCTTATACTCTGCGGGAAATTCGCTCAGAGCTGACATGCTGAAATCATAAACAGTTCTTCCGAGCACATCGGTAAATGATTTTACATCGTTAATGTGAGAATGGCCCGTAATGCAAAGCTCTATTCCCATTGAGGCAAACCTTGCGGCTGTAATATAAGGGGTGCTTACAATGAAGCCGTCCATTGTAATTGTCTGAAACGGATTATGCTCCAGCAGATTGTGGTGCATCATAAGAATCGGTTTTCTGCCCGTCTTTTTTGCGTGCTCTGCCTGAGCATGTACCCACTTCATTCTTGACGAATTCAAATCCGAATGAAGGGAATAGTTTTCATCACATGAGTCAAGAGCAATAAGTGTATATTTGCCGTTAAGGTCAACAGCGTAGGAGCAGGTTCCTTCATCAACTGAAAACGCCTCATCATACCCGAAATCGTGATAGACGGAAACAAATCTGTTATGGTCTGTAACGGAACCGCTGCCGTTGTCGTGATTGCCGTTGATAACATAAATCTGTTTTCCGGTTTTCTGCTCGAAGGCACGGAATTTTTCCGCCACATTCTCATGCTCCTGAGGAAAATCACGGCCATAGGTAGCGAGGTCACCGGGAATAAGAATAAAATCACACTCGTCATTTTCCGCACAATCATTCAGGAATGAATCTATTACAAAGCCGCTCGGTGCGGTATATTTTCCGCTTTGGGAGTTAAAAGACACCTTTCCCTCCGAATCAATCTGTGTATCGACAGTGCTTACCGGGTGAACATAATGCAGGTCAGATGCCGCGGCAAAACGCAGCTCTTCCTCTGGTGAATCAACACCAAAGCACGGCATCACAGAACATACCGCAGCGGTTATGCTCAAAATAATCGACAAAAGCTTTTTCATTATTTCTCCTTTTCACATAATGCAGAATTTATTATATTGTGTTTTCAGTGTTCTGATTTATCTGTCCCGACAAACCGGGAGTTGTTATTGCAAAATGCAGTTTATAAAATGCACGTTTTCTTAACAATGGCATTAT
>JAKSQS010000193.1 GCA_024404055.1 Clostridia bacterium
GATGGCAATGTGTATCAAATGCGGTACGGTTGTCAAAGTAACCGTTGAGGGCGAGGATGAGCAGCTTTGCGCGGCGGAAACGGAAGCATTTTTCAAACAGAATTTGTAAGGATATGACAGTATGACTTATTTACACGGAAAGGTAATATGCGGCGGCACTGCACTGGGCACCGCATATGTTTTTCACAGGAATGCCGGACAGGTAAAAGAATGTAAAACAGCGTGTCCGGCAGATGAACAGCACCGGCTTGAGAATGCCGTGGAAGCTGTTAAAGAGGAATTGACCGGGTGTGCACAGCAGGCAAAAAGCGATACGGCGAAAGAAATATTTGAAATTCACCGCATGATGCTTGAGGATGATGATGTTCTTGATTTTCTGCATAACGCTGTTGAAAATGACGGCTTAACGGCACAAAAAGCGGTTTTTCAGGCTGAGCAATATTTTTCACAGTTATTCCGCGACACTCCGGATGACTATATGATTGCGCGTATTGACGATATACGCGATGTCTGCGGCAGACTGACGGCATATCTTTCGGATGAAAAATACGCAGACAAGCCGCACGAGCCTTTTATTCTTGCGGCAAACGAATTGCTGCCTGCCGATTTAATGCGGTTCGGTGCGGAAAATATGAAGGGCATTGTTCTCGGTTCGGGCTCGGTTTATTCGCACGCATCCATTATGATAAAAGAAATGGGTATTCCCGCGCTTATTTGCGAAAATATCAATGAGATAAAAACGGGAATGTCCGTTTTGCTGGACGCAGACGGCGGCACGGCTTACCTTGAGCCTGATGAAGAAACCGTCCGGCGATTTTCGTGTTTTAAACAGTCTGCCGTCTCAAATCCGTTTGAGGGACTGCCGTGCAAAATATATGTAAACATAGCAAATCCTTCAGAGGTCAGCGGCGAGCTGCTCAAAAAATGTGACGGTATAGGGCTTTTCCGCACGGAATATCTGTATTTCGGCAGAACCGACCCACCCGGTGAGGATGAGCAATTTGCGATTTACAAAGAAATTCTCGAAAAAGCGGACGGTAAAAATGTAACCGTCCGCACCTTCGACACAGGCTCGGACAAAGCCGCCGAATGTCTGCCTCTTGAAAAAGAAGAAAATCCCGCTCTCGGTTTTCGCGGACTGCGTGTGTATTCTCTTTATCCCGAGGTGTTTAAAACGCAGCTTCGGGCACTGCTTCGCGCAGCGGTATACGGCAATTTGCGCATAATGTATCCTATGGTCACATCATGCAGTGAAACAGAAGAAATCAGACGGATTATTTTACAAACAGCACACGAGCTGTCAGAACAGGGAATCCCTTATAAAATTCCGTTACAGGGCGCGATGATAGAAACGCCTGCCGCGGCGCTGCTGTCCGGCAAGCTTGCGCAAACTGTGGACTTTTTCTCTGTGGGAACAAACGACCTTGTACAATATACGCTTGCGCTTGACCGTCAGAGCGGAAGGCTCGATTCATTTAACGACAAAAGCTATGAAGCCGTTACGGCTTTAATAAAAACCGCGGCGGAAAACGCCCGTAAAAACGGCATTGAAATCGGTATCTGCGGCGAGCTTGCTTCGCAGCCCGAGCTGACGGGAAAATGGCTTGAAGCAGGTATTGATTATCTGTCTGTTTCCCCTGCCGCATTAAAAAAATAAAAGGAGAGCTTATATGAAAAAAATCATCAGTATTATCATTGTGACGGTTATGATTATTTCCGCCATTCCGGTTTATTGCTTTGCCGGCTCTTCGGTTACCGCAAACGGTATTGTTGAAATATCCAAATACGGAAATGTCAAAATAAACCTGCCGCACGCAGATGTATATAAATATTTTGAGCTTGGTGACATTGTTACCGTTTCATTCGGTGATGTAAGTATTGATGTACCGCTGTGTGTCGCTTTTTCGGATGTTGATTCGGGAAATGCCGGACTTTTCTGTCAGGGAGCGGGCGAAGATGAAGAAACAGAGCTTGCAATAAACACCGGCAACTTTGCCGAAACCTACGGAATTGCAAAGAAAACCGTATTTCCCGACAAAACATATAAATGGGATTATCAGAACGGGTTTTCGCAGTCAACCGTATTTACGGTTAAATTGAAGGAAAAAGCCGGGTATCTGGAGGAGTTCACTGTCAGAAATCTTACCTCCACCAACAACCGCGCTGATTACAGGGAGCTTACAGACGCTCAGTTTGCAAACTTCCGCGCGGTTACAGCAGGTCACATAACAGACGGCGTGCTTTACCGCACCTCCTCCCCTGTTGACACTGCTATAGGCAGAAACACATATGCAGACAGTATATGCCGCGAAAACGGAATAACCCATTTTGTAAATCTCGGTGATTCAGAAGAAAGTCTTAAAGCATATGAGGGTTATACCGAAAGCTATTACTGTACCGTAAGCCATATTGCCGTCGAAGCGAGCATGAACCCTGCCGCAGATGAAAACAAGGCAAAATTTGCCGAGTGCTTCCGCTATATTACAGCAAATCCGGGTGGAAAATTTGCCGTCCACTGCCGTGAAGGAAAAGAGCGCACGGGTATGTTTATTGCAATTGCGGAATGTCTGATGGGCGCTTCATACGAAGAAATCACCGCCGATTATATGACATCCTACAAAAATTATTACGGCATTGATGAAAACGACAAGGCATATACGGTTATCTTAAACGGAAATATCAAAAAAACTCTGACTGATTTATTCGGCGTTGATCCTCAGAATGCCGACCTTGTGAAAGAGGCGGAGGAATATCTTTCAGACATAGGTCTTTCATACAAAGAAATCATTTCGCTTGAAACAGTCCTTTCCGGGAAATGCACATTATGTGTTCTGATTTACAATGCTTTTATACATATACTGCGGCATTTGAGTGCAATGATTGATTCCGTTAGCCGTCTGTAAAATCGAGCCGGCTTCTAGCCGTTAGTTGTAGCAGCCGACCGCTCACACCACCGTTCGGTATACGGCGGTTCAGTCATAAAGAGTGCAGAGACTTGTCCGCTTCGGATATGTTGTAATATCCCCGGTGTGCAAGTCTTTTATTTGATGCTTTCCGGAGCTTTACTTAACACATTTTGCGGAACATTTTGCGGAAACTCAGGATTTAATTGACAAATGAGACATTAAAGTTTATACTATAAACTGATTATATATGCTAAAAGGAGAAAAAATGGATATAATTTCTTTAGCCGGAAAGGCAATGATAGGCGTTGATAAAAGAAAAAGCAAATCATACGCAAAAAAGCACCCGTTTACCGAGCCCGAAAAAAAGCCCGCATTCAAATATAAAGCCGAAAAATATATATGCGGCTTCAGCAAGGCGGAAATAATGCCGTATGATTTAGATAAAAAAGCATACATGATGGCAGGCTTCGCCCCCGGACTTAAATGCGAAGGCATACATGACCCGATGACGCTCAGAGCCATGTGGATCGGTCTGGGTGAGGCGCACGGCATACTGTGGATTACAGCCGACTGCATCGGCGTCAGCGGACCCGAGGTGGAGCAGATAAGAAAAAGGCTTGAGCCGTTCTGCAAAAAAACAGGCTGTGTTGCCGTCAATTTCAGCTCCTCGCACACACACGGCGGACTTGACACCTGCGGCTACTGGGGCAAGCTGCCGAAAACCGGCATGGTTCCTTCCTATATGGAGCACATTTACGACACTGCCGTTGCGGTAAGCATAAAGGCTTATGAAACGAGAAAGCCCGGCAAAATATTCGTCGGAAGAACCCGTGTTGAAAACGGAGTTTACAGAAGAAGATACCCTCTTGTCACAAGAGATGTGCTGACAAGGATTCGTTTCTCTCCCGATGACGGCAGTACCGAAACATGGCTGCTCAATTTCAACGCGCACCCGAACACACTCGGCAAGGAAAACAGAAAGGTATCTGCCGATTATCCTTATTTCATGCGCGAAAAAATCAACGAAAGCAAAAGGGTCAATGTTATGTTCACCGTCGGTGCCATCGGCGCGGCAGACATAGGCAATTACGATGAAAACGATAAATGGAACCGCTGCAAGCTCGGCGGTGAAGCGGTCGGCGCGGCTGCGCTGACAATAGAGGATGAGGAAATGCCGTGCGAGGTGAAGCTTGTGCGCCGCACCATGCTTTTCCCGGATGATAACGACACACTCACCTTCCTTTCGCTCATCGGTGTTGTTCACGCAGGCAAGCAGCCCTATGCCGATTCGCAGACAGGCTTTGCACTTGAGGCGGAAACCACTTATA
>JAKSQS010000194.1 GCA_024404055.1 Clostridia bacterium
CGTCAGTTTTTTCGCCTTTCTGCTTGCAATAACAATACCCGCAATTTTTATCACTGCGATTACCGCAGTCCATATCCATATCCAATACGGAACGGATAAAAGCGGAAGTATTCTCACGGCATATATAATCGCAAAAATTAAATCTGCTATGCTGTCAAGCCTTGCGCCTTTTTCGCTTTGCGTGTGCAGCTTTCTTGCAATGAAGCCGTCAAGTACATCGGTAATGCCGCACAAAAGATAAAGCACTGTAAAAGTAACCGAAAACGGTGAAAATACAAGCAGCAACACCGAAAACGGTATACGGCTGACGGTAATAATGTTTGCCGCCGCTTTCCTTATTTTTTCTTTACAGCTGTTATTCTTCTGCTTTTCCATTGCTCTTTTGAAACCATAAATACTTTGGTAATTTCGTTTTCTTTGATTTCCCTTTTCTGCCTTTATGTGACCACTTGGTCACAGGTGATATTATAGCGGTATTTTATCCGCTTGTCAAGACATACGCGTGTTTTTCGCCTCGTCATAAAGAACAAAAAAACACAATAAGTAAACGGCAAAATAACAATTGTGTGCATTGACACTTTAACCGCATTTGTGATAAAATATATTCAAACAGAATACCGTCCGATGTGACTGACGGATAAGCGGAGCACCGCAGAGGAGCATCGGATGCGCAAACACAGCCGACCGTCTGGGCACGCTTTACTTTTGTAAGTAAAGTGCGCCCTTTTTAAGTTATATACAATATATAAAGCTTACAGGAGGAAAAAAATGAAAAAAGTCGGAATTGTTATGGGCAGCGACAGCGACCTTCCCGTTATCAAAAAGGCAACGGATATGTTGAGCTGTCTGGGAATACCGTTTGAGGTTCATGTGTATTCTGCCCACAGAACCCCTCAACAGGCAAAGGAATTTGCGTGCTCGGCGCGTGAAAACGGCTTCGGCGTTATCATTGCGGCGGCAGGCATGGCAGCACATCTTGCCGGTGCTATTGCGGCAAATACCACCCTGCCTGTAATCGGAATACCCTGTAAATCCACATATCTTGACGGTATTGACGCCCTTTTATCCACGGTGCAGATGCCCACAGGCATACCTGTTGCCACGGTTGCGATAAACGGGGGAGCCAATGCCGCTTTACTTTCGGCGCAGATACTCGCCGTTGAGGATGAAGAAATAAGAAAAAAGCTTGACGAAAAGCGTGCTTCGGATGCGGCTGCCGTGCTTCAAAAGGATAAAGATATTGTTTTAAAGCTTTAAAATTTAAAATTATAAATAATTATTTAAAGGAGATATAAGCTATGGAAAAGAAACTCGTTTACACAGGAAAGACAAAGGATGTTTTTGCACTCGACAACGGCAACTACCTTCTGAAATTCAAGGATGACTGCACAGGCAAGGACGGCGTTTTCGACCCCGGTGAAAATTCCGTCGGACTTACCATTGACGGCGTAGGCGATGTTAATCTCCGTATGTCGATTTATTTCTTCGAGAAAATAAATGCAGAGGGCATAAAGACCCATTATGTCAGCGCAAATCTTGCTGATACAACCATGGAGGTTCTTGCGGCAAAGGTGTTCGGCAAGGGTCTTGAGGTTATCTGCCGCAACAAGGCTGTCGGAAGCTTCATCCGCCGTTACGGTGACTATATGGAGCCCGGCACGGACCTTCCCTCATATGTTGAAATGACCTTCAAAAACGATGAAAAGGGCGACCCGCTTGTTACAAAGGACGGACTTATCGTTCTCGGCGTTATGAACGCTCAGCAGTATGACGACATAAAGGCGATGACACAGAAAATCACAAAAATCGTTTCAGATGACCTCAGGGAAAAAGGTCTTGTTCTGTATGACATTAAGTTTGAATTCGGTTATGACGCGGACGGAAATGTTATGCTGATAGATGAAATCGCTTCCGGCAATATGAGAGTATATAAGGACGGAGAATATATTGACCCCATGACGCTTTCCAAGCTCTTTTTCGCATAATTAAGAAAGGAGCATTTCACTAAAGCACAAACCTGTGAAATGAATTGTATAATATGGGCGGATATTTCGGAATCGTATCAAAAAAAGAATGTCTTGCAGATGTGTTTTTCGGCACGGACTATCATTCACATTTAGGCACGCGCCGGGGCGGTCTTGCGGCATATGACAGTGAAATCGGATTACAGAGAAAAATACACAGCATTGAAAATGCTCCGTTTCGCACGAAGTTTGAAAGAATTTTCGATGAAATGCACGGAACATCGGCAATCGGCTGTATCAGTGATACAGACCCGCAGCCTCTGCTTATACGCTCCAACCTCGGCACTTACGCGATATGCAATGTCGGCATTATCAACAACGCGCCGGAGCTTATAGACAGATATGTTTCGTTCAGCGGCGGCCATTTTGACGCTATGACGGGCGGCAGGGTCAATGTTACGGAGCTGCTTGCCGCGCTGATAGACCAGAAAAGCAGCTTTTGTGACGGAATAAAATTTGCGCAGAAATCCATTGTCGGCACGGCGGGAATCCTTGTGCTTAAAGACAACGGCTCAATTATCGCGGCGCGTGACAGGCTCGGCAGGCTGCCCATGCTTGTCGGGAAAAACGGGGACGGCTATGCCGTTTCGTTTGAGTCCTTCGCTTATCAGAAGCTGGGCTATGAAACCGTGAAGGAGCTCGGACCCGGCGAAATCGTTGAAATCACAACGGGCGGCATAAGACAGCTTTCACCTCCCGGTGAAAAAATGAAAATCTGCACCTTTTTATGGAGCTACTACGGTTATCCCACATCGGAATATGAGGGCATAGGCGTTGAGGGTATGCGTTACAGAAACGGCGAGCTGCTTGCTGAAAACGACATGAAAAAGGGCATTGCCGAGGATATTGACTATGTGGGCGGCGTGCCGGATTCGGGTACACCGCACGCCATAGGCTATGCAAACAAAAGCCGCATTCCGTTTGCCAGAGCGTTTATAAAATATACCCCCACATGGGCAAGAAGCTTTATGCCCGGCAGTCAGGTTGACAGAAACAAGATTGCAAAAATGAAGCAGATACCCGTTTATGAGCTTATAAAGGATAAAAACCTGCTTTTTGTGGACGACTCCATTGTGAGGGGGACACAGCTTAAAGAAACGGTTGATTTTCTTTATGAAAACGGGGCGAAGAGCGTGCATATGCGCTCCGCGTGTCCGCCGATAATGTACGGCTGCAAATATCTCAATTTTTCACGCGCTACAAGTGAAATGGAGCTGCTTGCCCGCCGTGTTATCATGGAGCTTGAGGGCGAGGAGGGCATGAAGCATATTGATGAATACGCAGACGGAGACACCGAAAGGGGAAAGGCGCTGCGCGACACCATATGCAAAAAATTCAACTTTGCATCCCTTGATTTTCAGAAGCTTGACGACCTTATCAAATCAATCGGTATAGAACCCTGTAAGCTTTGCACTTACTGTTGGAACGGAAAGGAATAATATGAATATGCAGTCCAAATCAGACAGCTACGCGGCAGCGGGCGTTGACATTACAGCCGGCTATAAGTCTGTTGAGCTGATGAAAAAACATATAAAAAACACCCTTACCGACGGCGTTTGCTCGGATGTGGGCGGCTTCGGCGGTCTGTTTGAGCCGGATATAAGCGGCATGAAAAAGCCGGTGCTTGTCAGCGGTACCGATGGCGTGGGCACAAAGCTGAAAATCGCTTTTCTTATGGACAAGCACGATACCGTGGGTATAGACTGCGTTGCCATGTGCGTTAACGACATTATATGCTGCGGCGCGGCACCCCTGTTTTTCCTTGATTATATAGCCTGCGGCAAAAATGTGCCTGAAAAAATTGCCGACATAGTAAAAGGTGTGTGCGACGGCTGTGTGCAGTCCGGCGCGGCACTCATAGGCGGCGAAACGGCGGAAATGCCCGGCTTTTATCCCGTTGACGAATATGACCTTGCAGGTTACTGCACGGGAATGGTGGATAAGGAAAAAATTATTGATAACAAGACCATGCAGGCAGGGGATGTTGTGATTGCTCTCCCGTCAAGCGGCGTACATTCAAACGGTTTTTCCCTTGTCAGAAAGGTGTTCGATGTTGAAAATGCCGACCTGCGTTCACCTGTGGAGGCTCTCGGCGGAAAGAGCCTCGGTGA
>JAKSQS010000195.1 GCA_024404055.1 Clostridia bacterium
ACTTGTCCGCTTGGCCATATTCCTTATTGAACACGAAAGGAAAGGATGAGACGGATGAACACTGTGCAGCCGTTTTACGGCGCGGCAGGGGTATGCGCCCCGGAAATTAAAAAATGCTTATATATGGCGGATAAAAGGATTATGGAGGAAACGGCGGAAATACGCCTGAGAAACGACAGACCGGTTGTGCTGTACGGAAAATACGGCAGCAGCCTGATAACGCCGTCGGGCGAGCTTACAAATGACCCGGAGGGCTGCCTGTATTCTTCATGCGCCGCGGTGAGCGATACATTCAACAGGCTTTGCGGATATTCCATACATTCGCACCAGAACAGTATTGTAAACGGCTATATCACGGTTATGGGCGGTCACAGGGCGGGAATTGCCGGAACGGCTGTGAGGGACTCAGACGGGAAAATACAGAGCGTGCGAAACATATCGTGTATAAACATAAGAATAGCAAGAGAATGTCACACTGCGGCACGGGAATTTATGAAAATGGTGTTTGACGACGGAGTGAAAAGCGTTATTATCGCAGGCCCGCCCTCAAGCGGCAAAACAACCATGTTGAGGGATATTGCACGGCGTATTTCCGGCGTGGGCGAAAAAAGCTGTAAGGTTACTGTTATTGACGAGCGTGAGGAGCTTGCGGCGGTTTATGACGGGGTGAGCCGGTTTGATGTGGGAATAAACACAGATGTGCTTGATTCGTATCCCAAGGGCGCGGCAATATCGGCGGCTATACGGACAATGTCGCCGGATGTGATAATCTGCGACGAGGTGAGCGAGCCCGGAGAGCTCTGCGCCATAAGCGCAGGTGCAAACGCGGGAGTAAAATTCATATTGAGCGTTCACGCCTCGGATTATAAGGAGCTTATCAGAAGAAAACAGATAGAACAGCTTCTTTCAACCTACGGCTTTGAAAAGGTTGTTCTTCTTAAAGGCGGAAGTCTGTGTGAAATACAGGAGATATACGATGCAGGGGAGATAAGAGATGAAATATACAGGGATAGGGCTTGTGGCGGTATCGTTGACCCTGACGGGTCTGTTTTCGGCGCGGATGCTGAAAATAAGATTGAATACGGTTAATTCGGTTCTGCTTTTTATTTCGCTGCTGCAAAATGAAATGAGCTTTACCTTGTCGCCTATTGCGGACGCGGTGGAAAACGCCGGAAAGAGTCCGTCGCTTTATCTGCTTGATTTTCCGTGCGCCTGTGCGGAAATGACGAAACAGGGTATGGATTTTCCCGATGCATGGAAGACGGCACTTGAAGAAAGTCCGGTGCTTTTAAAAAAACAGGAGCGTAATCAGATTATACAGATGGGACAGAGCCTTTCACGCTGTGACGCAAAGGGACAGGAAAGGATTTTTGATTATTACAGGGCATATTTTACTGAGATTTTTCAAAAAGCGGGTGAAAACAGGAAAAAATATGCATCCGTTTTGTCGGCTGCCGGTATTTTACTTTCCGCGCTTGCGGCGGTTATTCTGATTTGAGAGGGGGAACGGCATGGATACGGGTCTGATTTTTAAAATAGCGGCGGTTGGCATAATCGTGGCGTTTCTCAATCAGCTTCTTTCCAGGGCTAACAAGGAGGAATATGCCATGGTAACAACCATAGCAGGACTGATTGCCGTGCTGCTTATGCTGATTCCGCAAATCAGCGAGCTTTTCGCCTCGGTAAAGGAGCTTGTGGAGCTGTGAGCACATTTTTTAAAGCCTGCGGCACGGCTGTAATATGTCTTGTCTGCTCTGTTATGCTGAAAAAATACCGGCCGGAATATGCCGCGCTGACGCAGGCTGCCGGAGCGATTTGTATTCTTTTGCTGATTTTGCCGCTTTTTGCAAGTGCGGCGCAGGTGCTTAACGGGTTTACACAGCACCTCGGGCAGGGGGAAGAGTATTTTGCGCTTTTCGCCAAGGCGTGCGCGGCAGCGTGTATAAGCTCTCTTATTGCGTGCGAGTGCCGGGACACGGGAAACGGTATGCTTGCGGAAATAAGTATGCTTATGGGAAAAATATGCGTTATCATAATCGGGCTGCCCATGATAAAAACGGTGCTTTCCGCGATTATTTCCATGCTTGACTGATATGAAAAAGCTGATTTTTGTTCTGATAATTTCATTTTTTCTGACTGTTTGCATTCCGTTTTCCGTCCGCGCTGTGCCGGTGGAGGAACAAACGCAGGAGCTTTATGACGGATTGCCTGCTGAAACGCGGGAGATACTTTCATCCTTCGGCATTGACCTTTCGCAGGACGGCGAATTGTTTGATATATCCTTTTCACGGGTTTTCAAAACGCTGGCACAGGTGTTTTCGGGCTCAATGAAGCAGCCGCTTTCATTTACCGTCCGTATGCTTGTAATGCTTGCGGTGGTATCACTGTTTAAAGAGCTTGCCGCGGGATTTGAGAAAATCATTTCTCTTTTCTGCACGCTTATGTGCTGTGCCGCCGCGCTGGGCGGAGTGTCGGACTGCATAAACGCGCTTATGAGCAGCGCAAAAATATGCTCCGATTTTCTTTTGGTGTATGTGCCGGTTTTCGCGCTCATCGTCACATTCAGCGGCAGTGCGGCAACGGCACTTACATACAACAGCACTGTGCTTGCGTTCAGTGAAATTATTTCACGCTTTTCATCGGTTTATATGTTGCCTGTATGCGGTATTCTGATGAGCATGGGTACGGCGTTTTCGCTGAATCCGGTTTTTAATTCCTCAAAGCTTGTGGCGGCGGTCAACAAATGCATAACATGGGTGTCGCGCACCGTTATGTCCGTTTTTGCGGCTGTTTTAAGCTTGAAGGGTATTATGAGCACAGCCGCCGACAGCCTCACCTCACGCGGGATAAAGCTGATGTTTTCAAGCCTTGTGCCCGTTATCGGCGGTGCGCTGAGCGAGGCGTATTCTTCTATTGCCGGTTCGCTTGCGCTTGCAAGAGGCTCGGTTGCGGTGCTCGGCATTGCTGCGGTGTTCGCACTCAACCTGCCTGTGCTTGCCGAAAGCGCGATGTACGGTGTGTCGCTTTCACTGCTGTCATTTGCTTCGGACGCGGCGGGACAGCACGGTATGTCATCGGTGCTCGGCTGTATGAAATGCACGGTAAGGCTTATGAGTATGCTTGTAATTATGCAGATATTCCTTACGGTAATTTCAACGGGAACAGTTCTGCTTATGAGGGGGAATGCGTGACGGACGATATAAAAGCGTGGGCACTGACTGTATGCATAAGCGCGGTGATGAGCGGTATTGTTATGCAGCTTGTGCCGGATAATTCAACAAAAAGGTGCCTCGGCGCGCTTTGCGCCGTGCTGACGGCGGCGATGCTTCTGCTGCCGGTCGGCGGAAAAATCAGCTCGGAAGGTCTGCTGAACGGTGAATATACATTTGATGAAAACGAAGCACAGCGGCAGCTTGACGAAGAGGTGACGGGCTATGTAAAAAAACAGCTTTGCGAAAGCTTTACAGCCGAGGCGGAGCAATTGGATATAAAAATAACGGATATGGATATGGAGCTCGACATTACGAATGTCAGTGATGTCAGAGTGAGCAAAATTATTATAGGAGACAGTCTGTCGGAAAAAGAAAAGCAGGCTGTATCGGCTCTTGCGCAAAGCCTTTATGAAAGCGTGGTGACAGTTATTTTTGAAGGCGGATAAAGAAAAAATAATCAAAAAAATGAGAGAAATTTTCACAAAGCTTTTGAACGACAAAAAGCCTCTGCTTATTCTCGCTGTCGGTATACTCGGTATATTTCTCATTTTTATTTCCGAAACGGGAAATAAAACGCAGGAAAAGCCGCAGGAGAATGAGTGTATGAGCGCGGATGAATATGAACAAAGGCTGACACAACAGCTTCAGAAAATCGTTTCGCAAATAGACGGAGCCGGAAACACGGAGGTCATGCTTACGGTTGACAGACTGCGCGAGACGGTTTACGCGGCGGATACAAAGGAGAGAACGGAAAATCAAAATAACGGAGAAAACAGTTCTGATAATGAATATGAGTACATAGTAATTAAGGGGAGCGGTTCAGCCGAAACGGGACTTGTCAGGGTTGTTGTGGAGCCGAAGGTCAGAGGCGTAAGCGTGGTGTGCGACGGCGGTGACAACATGAC
>JAKSQS010000196.1 GCA_024404055.1 Clostridia bacterium
TGTTTCGAGCATAATAATATTCGCAAAGACGCCAATCAACAGGGGTCGCTTTTTATAAAGAAGCTGATAAAATGCCCGACGCGTGGGCAGAGATTGAAAAAAAATGCCTTACCTGTACAGACTGTCCTCTCGGTCAGACGAGGACAAAGCTTGTGTTCGGTGTAGGCAACAAAAATGCGGATATTATCTTTGTGGGCGAAGGACCCGGTGAAAACGAGGATTTGCAGGGTGAACCGTTTGTAGGAAAGGCGGGTCAGCTTCTTGACAAATACCTTTATCATGTGGGACTTGACAGGACAGACAATATTTATATTGCCAATATCGTTAAATGCCGTCCGCCGCATAACAGAGACCCGCTGCCCGAGGAACAGGATTGCTGCATTAAATGGCTGCGTGCACAGATAAAGCTGATGAAGCCGAAAATCATTGTATGTTTAGGGCGCATAGCCGCGCAGAAAATTATATCGCCGGAGTTCAGAGTTACAAAAGAGCACGGTCAGTTTTATGAACGCAAGGGCATATATTTAATGGGAACATATCATCCGGCGGCACTTCTCAGAAATCCACGGCAAAAGCCGGAAACTTTACAGGATTTTGTAAAGCTGCACGACAAAATAGCCGAGCTTTGCCCGGACTTTGAATTTTCGGGGGATTAGGAACATGGAAAACAAGGGCAGAGTTGTTTTTATGCCGGATATTGAATACCGCGCATGGTGCAACAAAAACGAAAAGCTGATTGACGAAATTATCAAAACGGGAAAAGTCAATACACTGTGGCTCAACAAGGGAGAAAACAAAAAATTTCTTGTTCGCCGTTTGGGAGAAATGGGATATAAAATAAACTTTTAGTAATCAAAGAAGTTAAAAAGCCTTTATGCGCCGCAAGCACGGCAAACATAAAGGCTTTATTTATTATTAAATTAATTTACTTTACTTTACTGCCTCGGCAGTGTCCTTATATGCGACTGCTTTATCGAACAGCTCTTCAATCTCCCCGGAGGGAGCTTTTGTAATAAGCGTTACAATAACCGCTGCAGCCATGCTCACGATGAAGCCCGGTATAATTTCATACAGACCGCCGAATACACTGTTGTGAAGCGGAGCAAAAAGCTCACCCAGACGGCTGCCATCTGCAAACGAATAATTGAACATCATCAGCCACGCAATATCAACAACCGTGCCGGCAATGATACCGGCGATAGCACCGCCGATGTTGAATCTCTTCCAAAAGAGAGAAAGCAAAATAACAGAGCTGAACGCTGCGCCAAACAGACCCCATGCATTTTCAACAAGTCCCATAATCGTACCTGAATTCGGGTTGGACGCAATGAGAACCGCAACAACGGAAATTACCAGAACTATGAAGCGACCCGCCCAAAGCATTTCCTTGTCGGAAGCCTTGTTTTTGCGAATAATCGGCTTGTAAAGGTCGCTTGCAAATGCAGATGAGGAAGCGAGAAGCTGTGAGTCTGCCGTTGACATGGAAGCGGCAAGAATAGCGGTAAGTACAACACCTGCGATAATGGCAGGGAAAAGGAAACGCGCCATCTGAATAAACACAGTTGAACTGTCTTCGATTTCACCGAGCAGGAGGTGACCTACACAGCCTGCCGCCACGGAGAATATAACAATGAAAACATTCCATGTAATACCGATTTTCGCACTCTTTTTAACCGCCTTATCAGACTCAAGCGACATATATCTGACGATGATGTGCGGCATACCGAAGTAGCCGAGTCCCCAGCCGAGACCGGAGGCAATATCCTTCCAGTTGTTAAAGGCGTTCCAGTAACCTTCGGGAAGCTGTGCAGTCGTTTCCGCGCTGCCGCCGTTCTTCATAACAAAGAGGGCAAAAATCGGTGCTGCAAGCAGTGCCGCAAGCATAAGCATACCCTGGAAAAAGTCTGTCCAGCAAACTGCCTTAAAGCCGCCGAGGAAGGTATAAACAAGAATAACGCCTGCCGCAAGGTACATCGCTTTGACCGGGTCAATACCGAGAACCGTGTTAAACAGAGTTCCGCAGGCTTTCATGCTGGAAGCCGCATAAACCGTATATGCAACAAGGAAGATAATCGCACAGATAACGCGGACAGCACTGCTCTTTGAAAGAAAACGGTTCGTCAGGTACTGCGGAAGCGTTATGGAATCGTTACAGGTAATTGTGAATTTGCGAAGACGGGGTGCTTCAATAATCCAACTTATCGCGTAGCCTATCGCAAGACCGATTGCAATCCACGCCTGACCGATACCGTATAAATAGATAGAAGCCGGCAGACCCATCAATACCCATGCGCTCATATCAGACGCACCGGCCGAAAGTGCCGATACCCACGGACCCATCTGTCTTCCGCCGAGGAAATAGGACTTTTCGCTGCCGTTCTTGTCCTTGAAGAAGAAGAACACGCCTATGCCGAGCATAAACAAAAGGTAAATAATGAAAACAATAGTTTCAACGGTAAATTTCATTTTTACATCCTCCGATAAATTAATAGGTTAATTTTAACACATAAATGACCATTTTGCAATATAATATTCGCCCGGGTTTCCGCAAATTTTCGGCAAATTTTTATTTTCTTAAATATTTGCCGCAGCTTCATCATAAAAACAGTTCCGAAGCACAGTTGTGCATTCTGCCGACCCATGCCATTTAGTCAACAGTTTTGCGTTTTTCGGAGTATGTGAAACGGTTTTCAGGTAAAAAAGACCTCGCGGGATTTCTCCTGCAAGGTCAATTTTTTATATTTGTTTTTCAAGCTTTGCTCAAAATCAAGTTTTCGGCTTTTATCAGCCTTCCTTGATAGCGGCCTGGGGTGCAACGTAAGAATGTAGGAATTCAATCACCTAATTTCCTTATCAATAAACACTCTTGAACCTGTTGCTCCGCGCTGACCTTGATACTTTCCGTTATACGGATTAAGTGCCGTTTGATCCATTTTCGCAAATACAAGCTGACCAACTCGTCTGCCTGCTTTGAGTTCAATTGCGCAACGATTAGCATTGTAAAGTTCAAGTGTAATTTCGCCCTTAAAGCCTGGGTCAACCCAACCTGCATTTTGAATGAATAAACCCATTCTACCAAGAGAGCTTCTACCCTCAACGAAAGCAGTCAAATCATCAGGCAAATCAAAATATTCCATAGTGGTTGCCAACACAAACTGATTAGGCAATAATATGTATGAATCACTTGTTATTGTTTTATATTTAATTTCGTTTTCTAAATTTATAATACCTGTTGATGTATCTTCTACAATGCTGAATGTATTGCCTAAACGAATGTCAATACTTGCAGGCTGAATCTGTTCCTTTTCAATCGGCTCAACAACAAGTGTTTTTTCCTCGAGCATTTTTATTAATGTTTTATCTGATAATATCATATTATTTTACCTCCTCGTTAATTGAATTATAAATTCTCAATTTCAGTTCTTCATTAGAATCGTATGTATTTTCCATAATTGCGGACATAATATCGTGCAACAAATCTTTATTAATTCTTCCTGCTGCAACATGATAGCTTATATTTTCTGTTATTTCAAAAAAATTTTTAGCAATAGCCATATAACCATTCATCAAAAGAAACTGGGCTGATAATGTAATTGCTAACCGCTTGTTCCCATCAGCAAAACAATGAAACTCGCAAACACAATAAAACAAATGTGTGATTTTATCCACAAAAGTTGGATAATAATCATCATTTTGAATGTTTTGCAAAACGCTTTCCAAACGCCCTAAATCAAAATGTTCATACGTCCCACCGCCACTATACTCAATCGTTTTCGTATGTATTAGTTTTGCTTGTTCAATAGTTATATACACAAGTTCAACCATTTTAATCACGCTCCTTCAAGCGTTTTAAAACATCTTGATTTTCTTGCATCAATTTTTCAATTTGATCCGCTTCTGCACCTAAAAATCTTTCATATTCTTCTTTTTCCAAAGGCTGAACATATTCATCAAGTTGTTTGTGAAAAGCATCTCTCAAGGCCAAATCTCGACTAGCCATTTTGGTTCTCGCTCTAAAAATTAACGGTTTCCAATGAGGTAACATTT